>JAYEMH010000035.1:0-20120 GCA_034717985.1 Candidatus Ratteibacteria bacterium | reverse complement strand
CAATCTGGACTTTCGTAATTATGAAGTTGGTTATTCGCTTCTTTACCGCGCGGCAGCTAATTAGCTTTTCACTATTTCTGGTTCTGGCTGTCTTTTTTGTTTTTATGGGGTATTATTTGTTTCAGGAAATTATTATAATTGTCGGCAAGCGAACCAAAATAAACCCCGTTAGAGAATACAGGGTAAATTTATCGCCGCTTAAACTTTTTATTCTCGCTTTGTTTCTGACATCGATGTTAACGAATGGGTACCGTTATTTTAACTGGTTCGTCCAGCCCTGCTATTCGGTAATAAATACCTCCCGGGAACTTGGTAAAATTCTCAATCAAGCTTATCTGGCCGGTCTCTGGTCGCCGCTTTTTTGTTTGGAAAATTCACACCGGGCGTTATATTTGGGCGAGGGCAACGAAAGGGAAACATTTTCCCGTTACCCCATTACTCATCTAATGCTCTGGGATGGAAATAATCGGGAGGAAGTGCGAATGGTTGAGGCGAATTATCCGGAAGTGATGAAAGAAGCCCGCGAAATTAAAGTTTATACCGTTAAAGAGTTACCGGTCAGATTGTTCAAACTTGGTTCATAGCTTATAGCTCATGGCTCATAGCTCATAGCGCATAGCTTATATTTAATAAATACAGTTCAAACCAATACAAAGCATTATGAAAATACTGATGATTGCTCCGGAACCGTTTTTTCGATTAAGAGGAACGCCTTTCAGCATCAGGCAGAGACTTGAGGCTCTCTGCGAATTTGGTTACCGGGTGGATTTGCTGACCTATCCGTTTGGCGCCGAGGTGAACTTAAGGGGCTTAAGAATCTTCCGTTCTTTTCGTCCCTTCTGGATTAAAAACGTAAAAATCGGTCCTTCCTGGGGTAAGATTCCGCTGGATTTTTTTCTTTTCCTGAAGGCTATTTTCTTTGTTTGCCGCAAAGGCTATGACTGTGTTCACACTCACGAGGAAGCCGGATTTCTGGGGGCGGGGATAAAGAAGATTTTTGGTATTCCCCACGTTTATGATATGCATTCCAGCCTCCCGGAACAATTGGTTAATTATAAATTCATCCATTCGCCGGTTTTGTTAAAGTTAGCCCAAATTGCCGAAGGCTGGCTCCTCAGAAATTCCAGCGCTATTATTGCCATTTGTCCTTATCTGGCCGATTGGGCGAGGAAAAATGCGGATAAAGATAAGATTTTTTTAATCGAGAATTTAGCCCTCCTTCACGACGAGGTGAAAGCGGCGAATGAAGGTATTGAGTTATTGAACAAATTAAAAAGTGAAGGCAGTGAAATTGTCCTTTATACCGGCACATTTGAATATAATCAGGGGCTGGATCTTTTAATCGAAGCGGCCTCACTGGTTATCAAGAGCCGTCCCGGAGTTAAATTTGTCCTGGTCGGCGGGATTGAAGAGAAAATCAATAAATTTCGCCGGTTTGCCGAAAAGCTTGGTTTAAATAATGCCGTTCTCTTTACCGGGAAGAGGCCGCCGGAAGAAATGGCCGCTTTTATGGCTGGCAGTGATATTCTTGTTTCCCCCCGAAGGATAGGAAACAATACGCCGCTGAAAATATATTCTTATCTTTTTTCCGGAAAGCCCATTGTGGCTACGGATATTTCAAGCCACACTCAGGTTTTAAACAGGCAGGTATCGGTTTTAACCGAGATAAGCGCCGCCGGCATAGCCGGAGGCATTTTGAAACTTTTAGAAAACAAGGATTTAGGGGGAAAGCTGGCTGAGGCGGCTGAAGAATATGCCGGCCGGAGATTTAGCCGGGAACAATATCTTTCACGGGTCAAACGCCTATATCAGTTAGTAGCGTCAAAAACAAAATGAAAGGAACCACAGAGTACACAGAGAAAAAAGAGATAAAGGGAAAATGGGAAAGAAAAAACAAAAAGGGGGAAAAGAAACACGGAGAAAAAAGAAAAGAGAAAGAGAAAAAAGAAGCAAAAGGAAAAAAGTCAGAGAGCACAGAGGGGGGAGAGATAAGATTATCCTATAAGTGTTTTATCTCTAAGTATCTCTGTGGTCTCTGTGGTTAAATATTTGACAGAACCAATTGGTTTATCGGGGAGGAAAGATGAGATTGAGAAAATTTGTTTTTTTTATGCTGGCGATTTTTGTTCTGGGCTGCGGAGCAGAAAAAGGGACGGAATTGACGGAAAAAAAGAGGCCGGATAAAAATATTCTCTCCGGCTTGGAAGGAAAGATTATTTTTCAATCGGACCGGGATGGCAATTGGGAGATTTACCGTCTTAAAGCGGATGGATGGAAGGTCATTAACTTAACCAATAATCCGGCTGATGATGAGTATCCGGTTTATTCTCCCGACGGGGAACAAATTGCTTTTAAATCCAACCGGACGGGAAAATGGCAGGTTTATCTTATGGATAGTGACGGAAAAAGGCAAAGGCCGGTAACCAGGGATGACTTTGATAATTATGATCCGGCCTGGATGCCGGAAGGTCAAAAAATTGCTTTTACTTCGGATCGGGGGCGGGGAGAAAGGATTTATCTTATTGATATTGCCAGCGGAAAAGAAGAACTTTTGACCGAGGTGAATTTTCGCTCCGGGTTGGCTAATTTTTCTCCGGACGGGAAGGATATGGTTTTTACCGGCAATGAATTGGGCTGGGGTGTTTACCTCATGGATTTAGATAAGAAAAAGATAACCAGGGTTACCAGCCGGGGCGGAAGTTGCCGCCCTGATTGGTCTCCGGACGGCAAAACGATTGCTTATGTTTCGCATCTCAGCGATTCTATCGGGGATATCTGGCTGATGGATGCCGACGGCCAGAACCAGAGGAGACTGACTACCACCTCGGAACTTTCTGATTATTACCCGGCCTGGTCGCCTGACGGGCAGTGGCTTGTCTATGCCGCATCTCCCGACGGGAGAGACGGCAATTGGGATCTCTATCTCATCAATGCTGACGGGGACAGACGAGTGCGCTTAACCGATGATGAATCAAGAAATAAATTGCCTGACTGGACTGAATAGTCGTTAGTGAATAGTATTTAGTGAATGGTATTTAGGCAAAAACAACTAAATACTAACGCCTAACGACTAAATACTATCGTAGTATATTAAGGAGTGAAACCAATGGAAAAAGAAGGATTAGAAGAAAAAAACAATCTATTGAATTTATCGGTGGTGATTCCGCTTTATAACGAAGAAGAGAATATCCTGGCGCTTTATCAGAAACTGAAGGAAACCTTAAATAACCTTCACCGCAGTTATGAAATGATTTGGGTGAATGACGGCAGCGCCGATGATTCGCTGATACTCTTAAAGAAGATCCGCCAGCACGACCGCACCGTCAGGATAATTTCCTTCCGGAGAAATTTCGGGCAGACGGCCGCACTGTCGGCTGGTTTTGACCATGCCCGGGGAGAGATAATTATAACTATTGATGCTGATTTGCAAAACGACCCGGAAGATATTGCCAAATTACTTGAAAAAATGAACGAAGGATATGATCTGGTCAGCGGCTGGAGGTATGCCCGCAAAGAGCCGTTTTTTACCCGGCGACTTCCTTCAAGGGCGGCCAACTGGTTGATTTCCCATGTCAGCAAGGTTAAACTGCACGATTATGGCTGCACCCTCAAAGCTTACCGCCGCGAAGTTATTAAAACCCTCAGTTTATACGGCGAAATGCACCGTTTTATCCCGGCTTTAGCCAGCATACGGGGAATATCTTTTGCGGAGATAAAAGTTCAACATTCTCCCCGGAGTAAAGGGAAGTCCAAATATGGAATCTCGCGGACCATCCGGGTTTTATTGGATTTATTTACGGTGAAATTTCTGTTAAGTTTTTCTACCCGGCCGATGCAAATATTTGGACTGGTTGGAGTGATTTCTTCGGTGTTGGGATTTGGGATAGGACTGTATCTTTCCATAATTAGATTGTTTTTTAACCAGGGGATTGCCGGCCGGCCGCTTTTATTATTGGCGATTCTTCTCATCATCCTCGGCTTTCAATTTATCAGCCTGGGGTTATTGGGGGAGATGATGGTTAGATCCCACCACGAATCGCAGGGAAAACCGATTTACGTCATAAAAGAAATTTTCTAAAGGAGGACTAAGTTTGTTTTTGAAAAACGCTAAGATTAAAAATCGACTCTATTGATGTGATGAAATGACAAATCTATTGTTTGGAAAGAAATTTGAGAATGAGTTTTCTTGGTCAAAGTCGCGGGATGCGATCTTTAGGGAGTGTTTAAGAAAATATTATTTTAACTACTATGGCAGCTGGGGCGGTTGGAGATTGGATGCGCCCAGGAAAACGCGTCAGCTTTATATTCTCAAAAAATTAATAAATCGATATATGTGGATTGGCGGCGTGGTTCACTCCTGTATCGAAAGAAGCCTGAAGAATCTTCGCCATAAGATAAAGCCTTTACCGGTAGAAAAAATTATTAAGATAACCCTGGATATGATGCGCGCGGATTTTGCCTCTTCCCGAAGAAAGCTTTATCACCAGAACCCCAAAACCTGCGCTCTATTTGAACATGAATATGATATTGAAATTAATGATGAAGATTGGAAATCCATTGCCTGGCGGGTAGAGAAGTGCCTGAGGAATTTTTATAATTCAGCCGTATATCAGAGCCTTTATGATTTACCCCGGGAATACTGGCTGGAAATAGAAGAGCTGTCATCTTTTATGCTGGACGGAATCAAAGTTTTTGTCGTGCTGGATTGTTCCTACCGCACCGGAGGCGGGTTTTATATCTACGATTGGAAGACGGGAAAAAACGATGAACAGGATGCCAATATTCAGCTTTCTTCCTATGCCCTGTACGCGCAGCAAAAATGGAAGGCGGATTTCAAAGACATTAACGTTACTGCCTTTAATTTAGGCGATAATACTCTTTATGATATAAAACTTAGTGATGATTTAGTGAGATGGGTAAGAGCATATATTGCCGGAAGTGTCAGCGATATGAAAAAACTTCTCCGGTCTCAAGAAAAAAACGAAGCGGAGGAGCAGGATTTTGCCAGGACCACAAATAAAAGACAGTGCCAAACATGTAATTTCAAAAAAGTTTGTATTAATAAATAGTGAATAGGGAATAGGGAATAGGGAATAGGGAATAGTCGTTAGTGAATAGTTGTTAGCAGACAGTGTATAAATTAAAAATTCAAAATCAAAACTCAAAATTCAAAATTAAGCAGATTCCAAGTTGGATTATTTATTGTCTGAAACCAGAGAGCTGGCTAATATATTAGAGGCAAGCTTGTTAACTATCAGAGAAAAAAATAGGCTTTGAATTTTAAATTATAGTTTTTAATTTTCCATTTAAAATTTTTAACTAAACTGGACGTGAAAGGCAACATATTTTATCGTATAATAAATTCCATAGCGACTAAATACTCATGCGGATTGTAATTGACATTCAATCGGTCATTGGCCGAAAAACCGGAGTGGGAAGATATACCGAAGGTCTGGTTAAGGGCTTAAGCCGCCTTCCGGCCGGGCACCGGCACCAGTTCAGCCTTTTTTATTTTAATTTCCGTTCCCAATTTAAAGGAATAGAGCTTAGGGCAAAAAATTTTACCAACAAAGGAGTAAAACTTCCCGGCCGCCTGTTTAGTTTTTTCTGGAAGAAGGGAGGCGCTTTTAAATTCGACCGATTATCAGGCGAGGCCGACCTTTTTCACTTTCCTAATTTTATTTCAAGGCCGGTAAAATCCGGAAAGACGGTAGTTACCGTTCATGATTTAGCCTTCCGCCGGTTTCCTCAATATATTGAGAAAAAAAATTTGGCTTTCTTGAATAATAATCTGCCGCGGACGCTGGCGGCGGCTGATAGAATTATTGCCGTTTCCCACTTTACTAAAGATGAATTATTAAAGCTTTTTTCTGTTCCGGAGGGAAAGATTAAAGTAATTCATGAAGGGGTAGATAAAAGTTTTCGCCGGATTAATGACCGGGTTCAACTGGAGAGGGTGAGAAAAAAATACAAATTGCCGAAAAAATTTCTTCTCTGGGTGGGAACGTTAGAACCGAGAAAGAACATTTTCGGTCTGCTTGAGGCCTTTGCCATTTTTAAAGAGCGGGATAAAACGAATTGCAAATTAGTAATGGCCGGGAAAAGGGGATGGAATTACCAAGGCTTTTTTGAGAAAGTGCAAAACCTATCGCTGAGTGATGAGGTGCTTTTAACCGAATATGCGGCCGATAAGGATTTACCGTTTATTTATAACCTGGCGGAGATTTTTATCTTTCCTTCCTTTTATGAGGGTTTTGGCCTCCCGCCCCTGGAGGCAATGGCCTGCGGTTTGCCGGTTGTTACCACCCCGGCTTTAGGTGAGGTGGTAGAAGATGCGGCGCTGATGGTTTCTCCTCATGATGCTTCGGGAATGGCCCGGGGTATGGCCGAAGTTTTAGAAAATACTGATTTAAAAGCGAATCTAATTCAAAAAGGCTTTAAACAAGCAGGAAAATTTAGTTGGGAGAAGGCGGCTTCCGAAACGCTGTCCCTGTATGAATCAGTTTAACCACAGAGAACACGAAGAAAAAGGGGAGACGGTCGTTTACCGTCTACCGTTTACCGTAAAAATAAATGGACACGAAGAAAAACGGGAGAAAAATGAATGAGGATTGGAATCGATGCCCGCTGGATTTTTCCCAAAATCTCGGGAATCGGCGCTTACAGCCGCCGTTTAATTGAAAATTTAGCCCGGATAGATAAAGAAAATCAATATTTTATTTTCTCCAACAATCCCGGACTTATAGAAAAGTACAAACTGGTTTCTAAACCCAATTTTTCCCTGGTGGAATTTTCTCATTCGGCTAACTCACCGGTTAATCAATTTTTGCTTCCGCCCCAATGCCAGAGGCTTGGTTTAGAAGTATATCACTCGCCGCATTTTTTCACCTCTACCCGGCTTTCGTCTAAATTAGTGGTGACCATTCATGACCTTATCCCGTTGTGTTTTCCCCATTTTACTCCCCGGGCGAAAAAGGTTAAGTTTTTACGGCTGTTTAAATACATTTTACAACGTGTCAGCCGAAAGGCCGATAAAATAATTACCATTTCTGAACATTCTAAAAAGGATCTGGTTGATGCTTTACAGGTCAGAGAAGATAAGATTGAGGTTATTTATAACGGGGTGAGTTCGGTCTATCGTCCCATTCCTTCGGAATCCGTGAGGAAGAGGTTAGGCGGAGTAATTCCGGAGAGTTCGCAAGTTTTTCTTTTTGTCGGCCGGTTCGACCCCTACAAGAATATTGTCGGTTTGATCAAATCCTTTAATGATTTAAAGCAAGAAGGAGACCCGGAATTAAAATTAGTTATTGTCGGCGAAGAAGATACCCGTTACCCGGAAGCCCCCCGGCTGGTCAAGGATCTGGGTTTAGAAAAAGAAGTTATTTTGACCGGATATTTAGAAGAAGAGGAATTGGTTTACTGGTATAACCGCGCCGCCGCTTTTATCCTGCCGACTTTTTATGAAGGCTTTGGTCTGCCGATAGTCGAGGCCTTTGCCTGCGGTTGTCCGGTCATTACTTCAAATGTTGCTTCTGTGCCGGAGGTGGCCGGAGATGCGGCCATGCTTATTGAACCCGGCAGTCAAACCGCCTTAACCGAAGCGATGCGGCGTATTTTAAGAGATGCTCCGTTTAAAGAAAACCTGCGGCAAAAAGGGCTGGCCAGGGCCCAATTGTTCAGCTGGGAAAAAACAGCCAAAGGTGTGCTGGAAGTATATAAAAGACTGGCGAAGTAAGCCCAAATTTCTGAATCAACGACTTTTCAAAATTTATTTTGGAGAAAAGTCAATCCGGCTTTATAGTAGTATGCTGTACAGCTCTTTTTTTATTTTATTTATTTAATGTTATTTAGTTGATTTTTAGAATAGAAATTGGTAAAATTAAGTTTCTGCCCGCATAGCTCAACTGGCAGAGCAAGCGCCTCTTAAGCGCGAGGTTCAAGGTTCAATTCCTTGTGCGGGCACCAGAACAGACGATTTCATAGATGGAGCAGTATAGGTGCGTGTCCAAATTGGTGAAGATTCGTGTTAAGGAAGAGGCGGACGTAGCCGAATTGGCATAGGCGCTAGATTTAGGATCTAGTCCCGATGAGGGGTGGGAGTTCAAGTCTCCCCGTCCGCACCAAAGTGAATTGAAGAAGCGGGTGTAGCTTAGCGGTAGAGCGCTACCTTGCCAAGGTAGATGTCGTGGGTTCGAGTCCCATCACCCGCTCCATAAAACACAAATTATAAGGGGATAAATTGTGAAGGTTCAGATTAAAAAGATTGATGATTGCCAGAGAACTTTAGAGATAGAGATTCCTTCAGAGTCTATGCAGGAGGCATTTGAGAGAGTTTTAAGCCGTTTTCAAAAGAATACTGTCTTGCCTGGATTCAGGCGAGGAAAGGTTTCCAGAGAACTTCTTTTGAGCCGTTTGGGGAAAGATATCGAAGGTGAGGTGATTCAAAGCACAGTTTCTCACAGCTATGTCACCGCTTTAAAAGAATCAGACTTCTGGCCGCTTGGGGATCCGGAAATTTCTAAGGTAAAATGGAAGCCTAATAGCTCTCTTTGTTTTGAGGCTAAAGTGGAAGTGAGACCGGAGATAAAGTTAGGGAACTATAAGGGTTTGAAGGTAATAAAAGAATCTTCTGCGGTTCTTGAATCGGAATTGGATAGTGAAATTAAAAACGTTCAGGAAAGAATGGCTGCCTATAGTATAATTTCCGACAGGGTTTTGCAGGACGGTGATTTGGCAATTGTGGATTTAGAAATTTATGTTGAAGGAAAGCTTATTCCCGGAGGGAAAAGCAATGATTTTTCCCTGGAGGTGGGAAAGGACCTTTTTGGACCGGGGTTTGACCAGAGGCTTTCGGGATTTAAAATTGGGGAGAAGAAGATCATCGAAGTTACCCTGCCGGCCAATCATCCATCCTCACATCTTTCGAATAAAAAAGCCTTTTTTCATATTACCCTGAAGCAAATAAGAGAGAAGAAACTGCCTCCACTGGATGATGAGTTAGCCCGGCGGGTTAAAGATTGTCAGGGCCTTGATGATTTGAAGCAGAAGATTAAAAAACGCCTTCAGAGCCGGAAAGCAGCGGAGTCGCTCCGGAAAATGAAAGATGAACTAATTCTCCGGCTGCTTCAATCGACTGATTTACCCCTTCCTCTTTCTTTGATTGCAAGAAGGGAAGAAGCTCTTTTAGAATATACCTTGCGTCGTCTAAAAGGGTTCGGTTATAGCGAGGAAAAAATTAAAGGAGAAGAAAAAGAATTAAAGGAAGGGTCAAGAAAGAAAGCTGAAGAAGAAGTGAAACTGGCTTTAATTTTAGAAGCAGTGGCGGAAAAAGAAAATATAATTGTCAGCAAAGAAGAAGCTAAAGAAGAGTTAAAAAAAATAAGTCAATATTCGAAGAGAAAAGTTCCGGAGGAAGAAATTGATTCAACTGTCATCGAACAACTCCGGCATAATAAGGTTTTAGATTTTCTCTTAAGTTTTGCTGTAATCCAGGAAGTCAAATCTTGATATAGTGAATAGTCGTTAGTGAATAGTATTTAGAAACTAAAAAACGGCTAAGTACTAATAACTAAATACTAACGACTAAGTACTAACGACTAAGTACTAACGACTATCGACTAATTAGTGAATGGTAACGATTTACGAAACAAGGAGGAAAGATAAAGTGAAAGAGAAAGAAAGAAATTACAACCAGCTAATTCCCATGGTGGTAGAACAAACCGGCCGGGGAGAAAGGGCTTACGATATTTTTTCCCGCCTTTTGAAAGATAGGATTGTTTTTATCGGAATACCAATTACCGACGAAGTCTCTAATTTAATAATCGCCCAACTTCTTTTTTTAGAAGCGGAAGACCCTAATAAAGATATTCACCTTTATATAAACTGTCCCGGGGGAGTGGTGACTGCCGGATTGGCTATATATGACACCATGCAGTATGTGAAACCGCAGGTATCTACTATTTGTATGGGGCAAGCGACCAGTATGGGCGCTTTGCTTTTAGGCGCCGGAGAAAAAGGCAAGCGTTATGTTCTTCCTCATGTCCGGGTGATGATTCACCAACCCTGGGGTGGTGTTCAGGGACAGGCGGCTGATATCAGCATTCAGGCTAAAGAAATTTTAAGATTGAAAGATAAAATAAATCAGCTTTTAGTCAAACACACTGGGCAAAAATTAGAAAAGATTATAAAGGATACGGACCGCGACTTTTTTATGACTGCCGAAGAAGCCAGGGAATATGGATTAATCGATAGTGTGATTGCCCACCGGACAGGATTAAAAAAGAGAGGGGAGAAATAAAATATGAAAATAGGCAAAGGCGGATTTGGTAAATATGCCAAATGTTCTTTTTGCGGCCGAGCCGAAGGTGAAGTCGGACGTTTAATTGCCGGACCCGATGTTTTTATTTGCAGCGAATGCGTAGAGTTATGTAATGAAATTTTAGCCAAAGAAAAGAAGACGGATTATAAGTTCAATCAGATTGTTCTTAAGCCGGCGGAAATTAAAGCCAGCCTGGATCAATATGTAATTGGACAGGAAAGAGCCAAGAAAAGTTTGGCAGTTGCCGTTCATCAGCATTACAAACGCATTCAATCTACAGCCGACGATAAGGAAGTAGAGTTAGAGAAGAGCAATATCCTTTTAATTGGTCCCACCGGTTCAGGGAAAACCCTTTTGGCCCGGACTTTAGCCAGGGTTTTAGATGTTCCTTTTGTTCTGGCTGATGCGACTACTTTAACTGAAGCAGGGTACGTGGGAGAGGATGTCGAAAATATACTCCTGAAGCTTCTGCAGGTTTCAAACTACAATCCGGGAAAAGCCCAGAGGGGTATCGTTTATATTGACGAGATTGATAAGATTGCCCGGACGACGGAAAATGTTTCTATTACCAGGGATGTTTCCGGGGAAGGGGTTCAGCAGGCGCTTTTAAAGATTATCGAAGGGACGGTAGCAAATGTTCCGCCTAAAGGGGGAAGAAAACATCCTCATCAGGAATTCATTCCCGTGAATACGACTAATATTCTTTTTATCTGCGGGGGGACATTTAACGGTTTGGAAAAAATAGTATCGGCACGTTTGAATAAGAAAAACATAGGTTTTGGGGCTGATATAAAGAGCCAAAGAGACAAAAAAACAAGCGAACTGCTTATGCAGGTTGAACCGCGTGATCTGCTTAAGTTCGGTATGATTCCTGAATTTGTCGGCAGGCTTCCGATTATCGCCGCAGTGCATAATTTAAAAGAGAATGATTTAATCAGAATTCTCATTGAGCCTCGAAATGCCTTGGTTAAACAGTATCAAAAGATATTTGCCATGGAAAATGTTAAACTTGATTTTACTCCAGAGGCTTTATCTCTCATAGTTAAAGAAGCTGTTCATCGGGGAACAGGCGCCAGGGCGCTCCGGGCGATTATTGAAAACTTTATGCTGGAGATTATGTATGAACTGCCTTCATTATCTCCCCGAATCCGCAAATGTATTATTACTCCTGAGGTGATAAAACGAAAAGGGGCGCCGGTTCTACTTGGTGATAAAGGTGCAGTTGAGAAATCAGCTTAATATATATGTTTGATCTTACTCCTCAAGAACGAAATGTGGCTTTATTTTTGGTGATAACCCTGGCGGTTGGCTCCGGGGTTTTATTTTTCCGGAGAGGGAAGTTTCGCGAAAATAAAGTCGCATTGGTCAAAGCGGTCCCCAAGGACGATAGGAACGAAGAAGTCGTTATGGTTCATCTGGCCGGGGCGGTATTTCAACCCGGGTTATACCGGGTGAAAAAAGGAAGCCGTCTGGGCGAGGTTCTTCAAGACAAAAACCTGAAGGCTCAAGCTGATGTTTCCAATATAAACTTAGCTCGGCCGGTTTCCGATGGAGAAAGAATTTTTATTCCCTTTAAAGCAGATGCAACACTAATTAAAACAACTGCTGGCCAAAAGAATTTAGGAAATTTCTCCTCAGGAATAACTACAGATAGCCAGAGTCAGCTTATAAACATTAATCAGGCTGACGCTTCGGAGTTAGCAAAACTGCCTGGAATAGGAGAAATTTTAGCCCGGAGAATTGTTGAATATCGCAGGCAATTCGGTTCCTTTCAAACTAAAGACGAAGTTAAAAAGGTAAAAGCTATCGGTGAAAAACGTTTTGAAAAGATAAAAGATTTAATATCCGTCAATTGAAACAATTTTCAAATCCCGCCTTAAAATCCCCATCCCGCTGCCCAAGGAGTTTTTGTGAAAAGAATTATTTTAGCTGTCATATTTTTATTTGCTTCTGCTCCGGGTTCTCTCTATGCTGCCAATTTCGAATTTAAAAATCAGCAGTCCCTGCGCTATGATATATCAGTCGATAATGAAGATTGGTATATTACCAGATTCTGGGCGGAGACTCATTATGATTCACCGGCCGCTCATACTACCTTCAAGACTATTCTTTTTGTAGAGACAAGATATCATTTTCATTCGCATAAACTCTGCAGAACAGAAATGGGTATTGAGGTAGGAACGGATTTATTTGACTGGCTTTATTGGGGAGAATCCCTGCAATATGCTACACTTCATCCCGGGCGGGATACAATCGAGATTGAATCAATATTGTTATTAACTTTCCCTTTTAGAATAAGAAGCCGGGAGTTGGAATTTTACATCTTCGAAGAACACACTTTTGCTTTTGTTATCGGCGAAGGGAAAAGAAATGGAATTGGGCTGGGGTTTACCTGCCAGCCAAAAGAAAATCTTGAAGTTCTGTTAGGCTGGAGACATACTGACCGGATACACTATTATGATTCCGATCAGATAGAGGCTTCTTTGATGTTTAGCTTTTAACAAGCTAATTGGTTGGAAAATAATGAAGATAATAAACGGAAGGGATGAGAAGGTTATAAAAAAGAGAATCGGAATTGGCGCAGTAATTTATATGTGTATTGCAATTTTTGTATTAGGGTGTGCCAAAGAGAAAACGGCAAGTGTCCATGAAGAGAAATATAAATCGGCAGTAAATGTCCTGTAGTTGAATGACGCTAATTTTGAGGCGGAAATAAAAGAGGGTATTGTCCTTGTTGATTTCTGGGTGCCCTGGTGTCCCCCGTGCAGAAAGCAGTGACCGATTATTGAGGCGGTGGCCGCCAAGGTTGGCAGTAAGGCAAAGGTAGCTAAGGCGAATGTAGATAAGGATAGAACTGCGGCAAATGAATTTGGAATTAATAGATTGGAAGCAGAAGCTTAATGGATTTAGACGGGGTTTTTAAAAATAACGGTTTGATTGCCAGACATCTGAAAAATTATGAATTCCGGCCGGAACAGATTCAGATGGCAAAGGCAGTCGAAAAAGCGATTGATTCAAAAAAACACCTGGTGGTAGAGGCCGGCACCGGAATTGGGAAAACTCTATCCTATCTTATTCCTTTCATTCACTGGGCGGTAAAAGAAAACAAAAAAGCAGTTATTTCTACTTATACAAAAACTCTGCAGGAGCAATTAGTAAAAAAAGATCTTCCTTTTCTACAGAAAGCTTTGGGCATTAAGTTTAAATTTGCCTTATGCCTGGGCGGACAGAATTATCTTTGTTTAAGAAGATTTGAGCAAAACTTTCCCGGGGATATCTTGCAAAAGAGCCAAATTAACAAAATTACCGAATGGCGCAAAAAGACAAAAGCAGGAATTCGTTCGGAGATAAATTTCAAGAATAATGGTTCTATTTGGAGTAAGATATGCCGGGAAAGCGACCTGTGTTTAGGCAAAAACTGTGTATACAGGGAAGATTGCTTCTACAAAAAGGCGCGGCTGGCCGGTTACAAATCGCAAGTTTTGGTTATTAACCACCACCTTTATTTTGCCAATCTGGCCTCCGGAGGCATGGTCCTGCCTGATTTTGAAGCGTTAGTTTTTGACGAAGCCCACACCCTGGAAGAAACAGCCGTTAATTATTTGGGAATAGAAATAAGTAATTTCAGGATAAAATATTTTCTTGACTCCATTTTTAATCCTTACAGCGGAAAAGGGTTTTTAGCAAAAATAAAGAATTCAAATCGAAGAAAAGCAGAAAATATAAAGGATACAGTATCGGAAGTAAAAATGGCCGCTGAATTATTCTTTTCGGAAATAATCTCTAAATTCGGTCAGAGTTCCCGGGCGGTGCGAGTGCGAAATAAGAATTTCGTTTTCAATCATTTAAAAGAGCCGCTATTGGGACTGATTTCTATGCTTGCCGGATTCCTGGATAATATTAAAAATGAAGAAGAAAAAATGGAAATGAGAGCTTTTGTTTCCCGCGGCAAAGAGATTAATTGCGAATTAGAAACAATTATCAATATGACCCTGAATAAATATGTTTATTGGATAGAAATTCGCCCTTCCGCTCCAAGCTCTAAAAGGCCGCATAAGTCAAAGAGGATAAAATGCAGTCTCTATGCCACCCCGATAGATGTATCAACCGAATTTAAAGTTCGGGTTTTAGATAAAATCAAGCCGATTATATTTACCTCAGCTACACTATCGGCTAACGGGAGTTTTGAGTTTAAAATGAGGGGATTAGGCATAAACGATGCCGAGGAGCTTCTTTTGGGTTCACCTTTTGATTACAAGGGAAACAGCCTTCTTTACCTTCCTGAAAGTCTGCCGGATCCGAGCATAGAATTCGAATCATATCAAATGGCCGTCATAGCAGAAATCAAAAGAATCCTTTCTATAATGAAAGGAGGAACATTTGTTTTGTTTACCAATTTCAAAATGCTGGAGACAGTATATGATATAATTCGAGGTGAACTGACAAATTTAACGATACTAAAACAGGGAGAAGAAAACCGTTATACGCTTTTAGAAAAATTTAAACGGCAGAATAATTGTGTGCTTTTAGGGACCAATTCCTTCTGGCAGGGCGTAGATGTGCCGGGAGAAGCCTTGGAATGTGTTATTGTTACCAAACTTCCTTTTAGTGTTCCTGACGACCCGGTTACCGAAGCCAGAATAGAAGAACTGCAGGCGCAAAGGATTGACCCGTTTCTTCATTACCAGATTCCCCAGGCAATTATTATGCTTAGACAAGGATTAGGCCGGCTTATAAGAAGAAAAACCGACATTGGGATGACAGCTATTCTTGACCCAAGAATTAAAACCAAGTTTTACGGCCGGAGTTTCTTGCAGGCTCTTCCGGAATGCCGGTACGTTTCAAGATTGGAAGAGGTTCAGGAATTTTTTTTGAAGAAGAAAAAGCAGGCAAAAACTCTTTAGACTATCAAAGCCCGACTTCGATAGTACAATAATTAACATTTAAAAACTCGGCTTTTAAAAATACCCTTTTAAAATGACCCTTGACAACATTTAATTTGTGTATTATAATTTAATACAGGAGGTGGTTATTATGAGAAATGTCGTGGCAATTAGTATACCGAATAACTTATTAAAGAGTCTCGCTGCAGAGGCAAAAGAAGAACAGACATCTCGCAGTGATATAATCAGAAGGGCCCTTAAACAACACTTCTTTATGCGCGATTTTACCAGGGCGCGCAACCTAGCTTTATCAGAATTAGCCAAAAGAGGGATTACCTTTACCGAAGAAGATATCTTCGAAAGGATTTCATGAAGCTCTTTTTTGATGCTAATGTGCTCATCGCAGCTTTTGCCAGTCGAGGTTACACCTATGATGTCATCAAAGACGCCATGTTTAGGTATGAGGTGTATTGTACGGAGTACGTATTACAAGAAGTCCACCATAACCTTTCTGCAAAATTTTCGCTTTCGAAGCAAGCGATAGAAGCTATCATGTATACTCTTAAGAGCCATTTTATCAGGGGCAAGGCAGCAGACACGGTTGACAAGGTATGCCGCGATGATAACGATAACCAAATCCTGGCCGATGCCCTTGTTAATGAAATTGAAATAATAATTACCGGCGACAAGGATTTACTTGAAATTAAAAACTACAAAGGGATAAAAATCATAACACCTAAACATTACTGGAAATTATAACAGTATGCGTAAAAAATAATCCTTGAGAGCACGATTACGCAAAGCCGGCACCCGCCATTACGACATGCTTATCGACGACCAGCCCAAAGAATAGCTGCTCAAAAACTTCAGCAAAGGGGAGAACCAAAAACTATCAAAGCCCGACTTCGATAGTACTTCAATAGTACAACAATTAACATTGAAAATTATATTAACGCAAGAGTACTTTGTGAAAAGGGAGATTTGAGAAAACATTCCCAAAAAGATTTGAGATTTAGATTGACATCACTATATATTCAGGAGTAAAATAGAGTTTGCTGAAAAACTCAGCAGACCCTGATTACATAGATTGAAATTTACCTGCCTGCCGGCAGGCAGGGATTACTCAGATTTAAAATATCGTCGAGTTAAAAAACGAAGGGGGAAAAGATGGATTGGAAAGATGTCCGAACACCGGAAGATATCATTGATATAGGAAAGGGGAAAATCGGCGATTATAGAAAATTCTTGCCGTTGGTTATCTTGGGGCTTTTTGTCCTAATAGGTCTGACGGGCGCAATTTATTCTATTGGCCCGGATGAGTTGGGAGTAATTCAGAGGTTTGGAAAATACGTTCGCTTAAGTTCGCCCGGGTTACATGCCAAGCTTCCCTTTGTGGAGAAGGTTACTCCGATTAAGGTAGCCAAGATTTTTAAAGAGGAGTTTGGGATTAGAACCTTGCGGCCCGGCGTAAAAACAAGGTATTCTGCCAAGCAATATCCTGAGGAGACCTTAATGCTGACCGGAGACCTGAATATCCTGGATGTGCGCTGGATAGTGCAATTTAAGATAAAGGATCCGGTGAAATTGCTTTTTGCTACCCGTAGTCCGGTAGGAATTCTGCGTGATATATCCGAGGTAGTGATGCGCCGGTTTGTCGGGGATTACAGCGTGGACGAAGTGCTGACCACCAAGAGAGAGGAGATAGACCATTTAGCTCAAATTGAAACGCAGAAGATTTTAGACGAATACCAAACAGGAATCCACATCGTTACGGTCAAATTATTAGATGTGAATCCTCCTGAGAAGGTGAAGCCGGCCTTTAATGAGGTAAATGAGGCAAAACAAGAAAAAGAAAAAATGATTAATCAAGCCTGGGAGGCCTATAATAAGGTTATTCCTAAAGCCAGGGGTGGAGCAGAGAAAACTATTCGTGAGGCAGAAGGATATGCCTTGGATAAGATAAATCGGGCTAAAGGTGAGGCCGAGAGATTTCTTGCTACCCTGGCTGAATATAAGAAAGCGACAGAGATAACGCGAAAAAGACTATATTTAGAGACGCTGCTTGCGGTTTTACCCAAGGCAAAAGAAAAATACATTATTGACCCTAAACAATCTTCAATTTTACCTTTATTAAATATCGGGAAGACAGGAGGAGTAAAACAATGACCGGGCGATTAGGAGGTATTTCAAGGATTATCGGCGTATTATTGATTCTGGTGATATTGGCTTTTGTAAGCGGGGCGGTATTTATAGTTGATGAAACTAAACAGGTAGTGATTACTCAATTTGGTAAACCGGTAGGAAAACCGATAATCTCGGCCGGCTTGCATTTTAAAACCCCTTTTATCCAGCATGCCCACTATTTTGAAAAGAGACTTTTAGAATGGGATGGCGACCCCAATCAAATTCCTACCAAAGACAAGAAATATATTTGGGTGGATACTACCGCCCGCTGGAGGATAGTTGATGCCCTTAAATTTTTGCAGTCGGTAGGCAATGAAATGGGCGCCCATAGCCGGATAGATGATATTGTTAATTCGGCGACCAGAGATGCTGTTACCGGACACTTGCTTGTTGAGGCAGTGAGGAATAGCAATCGCATTTTAGAAGCTGAAGAGGAAAGTGAAGACGTTATTGTTACCGAAGAGGCACTGGAACATATTGAGGCGGGCAGAGAATTTCTTACGCGGGTTATTTTAGAAAAGGCTAAGGTGCTTGCCCCTCAGTATGGAATAGAAATTGCGGATGTGCGCATTAAACGGATCAATTATGTGGAGGCGGTCCGGAATAAGGTTTATGATCGGATGATTGCCGAGAGGAAACGGGCGGCTGAGAAATACCGTTCAGAAGGTCAAGGGAAAAGCGCTGAAATCGAAGGACAGGTAGCCAAGGAATTGAAACTTATTACTTCTGAGGCTTATCGTCAGGCGCAGGTGCTTACCGGGAAGGCCGATGCCGAGGCGATAAAAATTTATGCCAGGGCATATAACCGGCATCCCGAATTTTATTCATTTTTAAAGACACTGGAAACATATCGAACTACGATTGATGAGAATTCTACCATAATTCTAACTACTGACGCTGAATACTATAAATATCTTAAGGGGCTTAGATAGCTGACAGCCATATGAGATTTAGAGATTATCCGGCTAAAGACAGCCTGATGTTTGTCGTAATTATCGGGAGCTGGATACTTTCACTTCTTTACTTTAATCCCAGGCTGTTTTCCTTATTGATTGGACCGGAAAATCTTTTTGCTAAGTTCGGCATTTTAGTTTTTATAATGCTGCTTAACCTTTTCTGGTTTTACGGAATTTTTTATACGGTAATCTTCCTCTTTTCTTATTTCTCTAAAAAATCCGTTCAATCTCTCCGGTTTTCTAATCTTCCATCTTCTTTAAAAGGCTGCCCTCGAGCAGCTATTCTCTACCCAACGATGAATGATTTCAGGCCGGATGCAGTTCGGTCCTGTCTCGAGCAGGATTATGAGAATTTTCATCTTTTCATTCTGGATGATAGCACTGAAGATAAAATTAAAGCCGAAATAAACGAATTCGGCTCTAAATTTCCAGATAAAGTTACCATTATCCGACGGGAAGAAAGGGACGGCTATAAAGCGGGAAATGTAAATAATGCCTTAAGGCAAATTGAAAAAGATTATCCCTGTTTTGCCATATCCGACGCCGATGGGATTTTACCCGGAGATTTTATAACGAAACTCCTGCCATATTTTTCTCTTTCTCCCCATATTGCCTTTGTTCAGGCGGCTCAAAGGGCCAATCCAGCTCAGAAAAGTGAATTCGGCCGGGAACTGGGGCTGAATATCAATATTCACTGGCGGCGGTTTATGTCGGTCCGCAACCGCTGCGGATTTGTTATGTTTTACGGGCATGGCGCTTTAATGCGGACGGACGTCTGGAGAGAAACAGGCGGTTTTCCGGAGGTTGCCACCGAAGATTTGGCTTATTCCCTGAAAATCCGGGCCCGGGGCTATCAGGGAATCATCGCTAATGAAGTTAAGTGTTATGAAGATTTTCCGCCGGATTATCAAAGGTTTAGAAAAAGGAATGAGAAATGGATAAGGGGAACGGCTGAATGTCTGAAAAAGTTTTTTCCGGAATTCAGGCGTTCCAAAAAAGTCCCCTGGTTTGAAAAATTGGATGTTTTCATTTCTGCCTTCAGCTTATTCCTGCCTTTTCCCTTTTTGCTTTTCCTGATTTTAGTTGCCTTAATTTTACCTTTATACTTTGTTAATTTTGAAATCAGAGGTCCTTTGTTTCTGATTCCGGTTGCCGCCGGCAAGCACCTGCCGGAGATACTTTTTGGCTTCAGATATAACGTTTTCTGGTCCTGGGATTTTTATTTGATGATGTGTACGGCTATATTCTATTCTTTTATTCCGGTGGCGGTTGATTTATTTAAAAGGCCGGGGCGGGCATTTTCCTATTTAGCCGTTTCCACCTTTAGCTCATTGTCCATTGTGGTTGTTTCCAGTTTAAATTTCTTTTCATATTTAGTCACCCGGAAAGCTGTCTTTCCGGTTACCGGAGATACCAAAGGGTTTAGCGGCAATTCAAATTATAAAGCAGTTTTTCTTTTAGAGTTTATTTTCGGCGGAGTATTTGTCTATTTAGCTCTATCAACAAAAAATCTTTGGTTTCTTAGTGTGGCTTTTGCCTTACTGCTCAGTCCTCTGGTAAATATTCTTGGCTGGGAAAAGAAGTGGCTTAGGCCGTTTATATATGCCCCTATGGTATTAACATTATTTATAATCATTTTAATAGGGTTATCTGTATGGCGAGTGTAAAGGTAAAAAAGAACTTTAAGATTCTTGTTGTATTTTTAATCGCAGGATTTTTCTTTTGTTGTTTGGGATTAAAATCCGGAGCGAAAGCCGTCGCCTACCGATATTTTGAGCG
>JAYEMH010000034.1:0-10424 GCA_034717985.1 Candidatus Ratteibacteria bacterium | reverse complement strand
CCCATCCTGACCATATTGGCTCGGCAAGAAATATTAAAGAGAAATCTAATTGTGAAGTTTTAGCACATGAAGGCGAAAAAGAATGGATAGAGAACATTGAAAAACAATGTTCTGATCGTCCGGTTCCGGGGTTTAAGTCTTTTGTCAACAAATCCGTTAAAATTGACAAATTAATTAAAGACAATGACTTGATTGAACTGGAAGCAGGTATTTCAATTAAAATTATTCATACTCCGGGACACTCAAAAAAAACACATGATGAATCAAGGCTTTTGGTGATAGGGCGTATTTCAGGTAAACATTACTCAGGAGTGATTACGTATCGAGGAGAAAAAATAAGAATTATTTCAGTTCGTCGAGCTCGACAAGAGGAGGTTGATATCTATGAAGACTAAAGATTTTGATAAAAAATTTGATAAAGGCCAAGATATATCTAAATACCTCGATATATCAAAGGCGAGGAGACCTGAGCAAGAACAAAAAAGAGTTAATGTAGATTTCCCTCTATGGATGATTCAATCTTTAGATAAGGAAGCAAAGCGTCTTGGTGTAGCTCGGCAATCTATCATCAAGGTTTGGGTGGCAGAACGCGTACAAAAATCCTTATCATAATTAACTGCTTCTAACAAATAAATCCAGCGGACCTTACTCCGCGGCTTCGCCATTCCGTAAGGCAGGTGATTTTTATGTTATGTGAAATTAATAAAGAAACACATAACAAGCCGATCCATCTGACCGTTACCCGTCGTCTTCGGCGTCGGGATAACGGCCGCTGATTTTTGCGTTGAGCCTGCAGGAAAAGTCTAAAAAAGGCTTTTTATCACTAAAAGCAAAGTTTAGTCTCGAGGAGAGATTTAATTTAATTTTTGGTTTTTCTCAGAAAATGGGTTTTTTCTACAGACTCGGTAGACAAAAATCAATGTGCCATTGAATTAGACGGAAGTTAGCAAGAAATCCCGAGCAACAAAACAAAAAGGATGTTAAGCATGGTTACTAAGAAGAAAGCGTCTCCGAAGACTGCTTCCGCGGCTGCCAAGCGGCGGAGCACAAAGGGTCAGAAGCGATACTACGCGTATTGTAGACATAATTCCCACGGTGCGTATGGCTGGGTCAGCAACATGTATACGAAGCAGGGTTATGCGAACAACGCCAAAAGAAGGCATGAGAGTATGAACCCCGGGCATAACGCCGTCGTGCTGACAAAAAATGTATAACAGGACGATCATGGTCAAGTTGTAGTAGTCACGATTTGATCTGATAATCGTTCCATCGGAACAGCGACCAATAGAAACCTAACAACTAGGAGGAAAAATTATGTCTAATGAAGAAAAAAATCAGGAGAACGGTAACGTTCAAAGGACTGGCGGAGAAAAAAAACTGCAAAAAGAGTTAAAAGAAACTGACAAAATGGTGAAAGAGGAGATCAAAGACAAACCTTACTCGGAGAAGAGCAGGCAAGAGAAACGACGCGGACGGTTTATTGACTTGCATGCAGACGAGGACGGAGACGAACAAACAACTGAAGCAACTTATCGGAAAAAGAGATAAAGAGGGACAAAATATTAAAAATCATTCTATAGAGGACAAGGCATGTCTTGTCCCTACAGGTTAAAATAATGAAATACATAAATAAAATTATAACAAACCAATCCACTTGACCCCGAATCTTCGGGGCAGGGGAATACCCATAGTAAATATGAAAAGTAACCCGGAAAATTGCAAAACACTTGATATCGGCTGTGCACGTAATAAAATACCTAACGCTATAGGTATAGATATTGATGAAAAGAGCCAGGCCGATATTTTACATGACTTGAATTCTTATCCTTATCCTATAGAAGATAACAGCATTGACAGAATCTATGCCAAACATATTATTGAACACCTGAATGACCCTAAAAGGTTGATAAAGGAAATTTCGCGCATTTTAAAGCCGGGAGGCACAGCATTTGTTGAAACCCCCCATTTTTCATGTCGTGTAGCTTACTCCGAACCGCAACATAAACTATTTTATTCTTATTTCATGTTTAACAATTTGCTAAGTGATATCGATGGAATTACAGTTATTAAACAAGAAATTACATTTTATAAGGCATTTAGATTGGCGGGAATTAAATATTTAGCCAATAAATATCCAGATATCTACGAACGATTCTGGACATATATATTCCCAGCGGAGAATATCAAATTGTCAATAAGAAAAGATAGCTGAAATTTATGTTACATCTGACTGTTACTATCCGCCATTTAAAAATAGAAAAATATTGGGATTGAGCCGCGAAAAAATGAGGGAAAATTTATGAATAAAAAAATCGCTTTTTTCGACACCAAGCCATATGACCGTAAATCATTTGATGAAATCAATAAAAATTTCGAATTCGACATAACTTATTTTGAGGCGCATCTTAATCAAAAAACTGCGGAATTAGCCTATAACTTTGATGCTGTCTGTATCTTTGTCAATGATGCGCTCAACAAAGAAGTTATTGGATACCTTGTTGAGCATGGCGTTCAGCTAATCGCTTTGCGATGCGCCGGGTATAACAATGTCGATTTTAAAGCTGCCTATGGAAAAATTCATGTTGTCCGCGTTCCGGCCTATTCTCCTTTTGCTGTTGCAGAACATGCCACCGCTCTTATGTTGTCCCTCAACCGAAAAATACACAAGGCGTATTACCGCACGCGGGACGGAAATTTTTCAATTAATGGTCTGCTTGGCTTTGACATGCATGAGAAGACTGCCGGAATTGTCGGGACCGGCAAAATCGGAAAATGTCTTGTTTCTATATTAAAAGGGTTTGGGATGAACGTTCTTGCCTATGATCCTGAGCCAAACGAAGAATATGCGGGGAAAACCGGCATAAAATATGTAAATTTAAATGAATTATATGCAAAATCCGATGTTATTTCTCTTCACTGTCCGCTCAATACTGAGACGGAACATATGATTAACGAGACAACGATAGGCCTCATGAAAGACGGCGTTATGATAATCAACACCGGCCGGGGGAAATTAATTCACACCGAAGCGTTAATAAACGGCCTTAAATGCGGAAAAATAGGAACAGCGGGACTCGATGTATATGAAGAAGAAAGCGAATATTTTTTTGAAGATAAATCAACAGAAATGATTACCGATGATATCCTTGCGCGTTTATTAACATTTCCAAACGTTCTAATTACATCACACCAGGGGTTCTTTACATCCGAGGCCTTAGGCAATATTGCAGAAACCACACTGAATAATCTTAAAGAATTTTTTGACGGCGGATATCTCAAAAATGAAATATGCTACAAATGCGGAAATTCTTGTTTGAAAAAACAAAAGAAACGTTGTTTTTGAATGACACACATAAAATTAATTTGGCAAATGTATGTTTATGATATATACTTAGTATATGCGTGATATTTACAAAGTATTACAGAAATGCACCGGTTTTGAATGGGATGAGTATAATGCCAAAAAAAATTGGGAAAATCATAAAGTTACCCCATCTGAGTGTGAGCAAATTTTTTTTAATAAACCATTAATTATGGCTGATGACGCAAAACATTCTGAATATGAAAGACGATGTTTTATTTTGGGGAAAACTGATTTGCATCGAAAGTTGTTTATTGTTTTTACGATACGGAATAAATTAATTCGAGTAATATCTGCAAGAGATATGAATAAAAAAGAGAAAAGGAGATATGAAGAACATGAAAAAGAATAGAATACCAAAATTCAGAAATGAAGACGAGGAAAGAAAGTTTTGGAATTCCCATGATTCTACTGAGTATATTGACTGGTCAAAAGCAAAGGATATGACTTTATCCAATTTGAAACCGTCTGTAATAAGCATTTCAATCCGTCTGCCTGAAATAATGGTTGAAGAATTAAAATTGATAGCACACAAAAAAGATATTCCTTACCAGTCGCTTATGAAGCTTTATATTTCAGAGAAAGTAGAAGAGGAACTTGTAAAATATCATAGATAACAAAGCGCTGTACCTGACTCCGAAGCGTCGGGGCGGGTAATTCCCGGGGCGAGAGCTTATGTTTCAGGAGATAATTAGTCAGATTGGCATTCTTTTATTAATCGTTTTGGTCGGGGTGTTGGCCAGATTCTGGAAGATTTTAACTGAAGCGGTTACCCGTGATTTAAATAAATTGGTTATCGGGCTGACTCTTCCCATTTTATATTTTTATGTTCTGGTTGCCCAGACCTCGCGGGAAGTTTTAATTTCCAGCTGGTATCTGCCTCTTTTGGCGGTTGGTATTGTTTTAACCGGCG
Organism: Candidatus Ratteibacteria bacterium; assembly: GCA_034717985.1. Lineage (GTDB taxonomy): Bacteria > CAZDME01 > JAYEMH01 > JAYEMH01 > JAYEMH01 > JAYEMH01. The sequence goes on along the minus strand of JAYEMH010000034.1, from coordinate 6,150 downwards.
CAATACTGGCTTATTGTTGCAGTAGATTTATCCCGCACCTTTTTACCCCGCATTTTCCACAAGATAGCATGAAAGCAGAGTCAGAAGGGACTGGGTCGGTACTTAGCCGGCAGAAAGGGGCGGGATTTATTTCTGCGCCTAATCCACAAAAGAAAACCTTCCTCTATCTTTCTTCATTTACTAACTGCGGATTTTTAGCCATTCCCCTGGCTCTATTTCTTTTTGGACAGGAAGGAGTTGTTAGAGTAGTTATTTTTAACCTTGGATTTTCTGTTCTCATCTGGACTTTGGGCGTAAGTATTCTCCGGGGCGGCTCCGCACCTTTTTGCCGGGGAACCGGCGGGATATTAAAAAGGTGCGGGATATTTAACCCGGGCACCATCGCTTTAGCCTTAGGATTTTTGGGTGTCGCTCTGGGAGTAAAATTGCCCTACATAATCGACGGGGCATTCGGGCTTATCGGCGGAATTACCATTCCGCTGGCGATGCTGATTATCGGCGGGATACTGGCCGGGCAAAAATTTCATAAAAGGATATCTTTCAAACTGATTGTCCCGCTGGTTTTAATCCGCCTGCTTATTATTCCCGCCTTAGCCCTGGGAATAGGTAAATTATTTTCTTTCCCTTCTCCTATTCTGGGTATATTTGTTCTTCAGGCCGGTATGCCTTCGGCTTCTACTACTCCTCTTTTCGTCCAGCGTTACGGCGGCGACCCGGACTTAGCCGGGTCCGGGGTATTCTTTACCCATCTTCTATCTATTGTTACCGTTCCCTTCTGGATAAGCCTTATATAATAATAAACCAATACCCAAATTACAATATACAAACCACAAACAATAAACAATGCCCAAATAACCGAAATTACCAATCAAGAACAGACATTTTCTGAGGAAAATGAATTCCGAAAAACTCATAAATTCACTAAAGGATTTTTCTCAGTTTAAAGAAGTTATAAGAACATTCTCCGGAGATAATGGGGCCTGCCCCGTTAGAAGTAAGTCGCCTAGGCGAAGCCATCCCTTTAGGGGCAAGGCGGCTGTCCCGCTTGTAGAGGGAATTTCTAATGGGGTGGAAATTAGCGGCTTAGTCCCGGGGGCTAAAGCTTTCTGGCTGGCCGGGCTGGGGAAAAGTTTTTCCCGGCGGATTTTGTTAATTTCAGCCGGCATTACAGAAGCAGAAAAAGCAGCTCAGGATATAAAATTTTTTAGCGGCCGGGAAACCTTTAACTTTCCCGCCTGGGAAATTCTGCCTAAGGAAAAGATTTTACCGCATAAGGATATTGTCGGGGAACAGTTAAGGATTTTGAAACTTTTAAGCGGTGAGTCCCCGGAAACTCTTCAAATTTTTGTCACTTCGGCAAAGTCCTTCTACCATAAAGTTATATCCCCGCCGCAATTCAATCGTTTGTCTCTGGAAATATTTTCAGGCAAAGAATATGATTTAGGTAACATCTTAAAGAAATTGGACCAGGGCGGATATATCCGCTTTCCCCTTGCCGAGGAGAAAGGAAATTTTTCTCTTCGGGGAGGCATCCTTGATATCTTTCCCCTGAGCGAGGAAAATCCTGTAAGAATAGAATTCTTTGGCGAAAAAATCGAATCCATCCGTTATTTCGATCCCCTTACCCAGCGTTCTTTAAAAAAGGTAAAATCTGTTTTTATTCCCCCGGCGGCCATTCAGGGAGAAAGCAATTTCTTTGAATTCCTCAGTAATATAGATTTGGTTGTTTTGGATGAACCGGGGCTGATTAAAGCCCAGTTGACCGAATCTCTCTGGAGGGAACTCATCACTTTTATAAAAACGAAAAAGAGAATCTGTTTTTCTACCATTCGGCAGTCAATGCCGGAAATTCCAATAGATTCAAAATTTCAAATCAGCACCCGGGCAATTGATACGCTCTGGGAAGATTTTTCCGGTTTTCTTTCCCGTCTTCAGAAATGGCAGGAAGAAAAATTTAAGGTTTCTCTCGTTTCGCAAAACGAAGGAGAGGAGAGAAGGCTTAAGGAGTTACTCAAAGAGAACGGGGTAAATCCGGCAAAAAATATATCTTTTGTTGTCGCCGAGTTGAACCGGGGTTTTCTCTTCCCCGATTTGCAGCTCGCCGTTATTACCGACCGAGAAATCTTTCATCGCTATGCCGAGAGGCGTCCTCGTCAGCGTTTTAAAGGAGGCTTACCCCTTTCTACTTACCGGGAATTAGAAAAGGGAGATTTGGTGGTTCACCTCAATCACGGTATCGGTAAATTTCAGGGAATAAAAAAATTAAAAATCGAAGAAGGAAAAAAAGATTTTCTGGCAGTTGAATATCAGGGCGGTGACATACTTTACGTTCCCATCGAACAGGTCAGGTTAGTGCAGAAATATATCGGTTCTGAAGGGACAGCGCCAAAACTTTATAAATTAGGAGGCAGTGCCTGGTTTAAGGCAGTAAAAAGAACAAAAAGGGCTTTAAGGGATATGGCCGCCGAACTTTTGAATATTTATGCCAAAAGGGAAACGCGGCCCGGCTTTGTCTTTTCCGGGGACAGCGATTGGCAAAAAGAGTTTGAAGCTTCTTTTATATACGAGGAAACCCCTGACCAGAGGGAGGCAATTCAAGAGGTAAAAAAGGATATGGAAAGGGCCCGGCCGATGGACCGGCTGGTTTGCGGCGATGTCGGTTATGGTAAAACCGAAGTGGCTGTCCGGGCCGCTTTTAAGGCCGCTACCGAAGGGAAACAGGCGGCCATTCTCGTTCCCACCACGATTTTAGCCCAGCAGCATTATTACACCTTCGGGGACCGGATGGCTAATTATCCCATCCGGATTGAAATGTTAAGCCGGTTTAGGACTTCGGAGGAGCAGGAGATAGTTATTAAAGAATTAGCTGCCGGGAAGATTGATGTAATCATTGGCACTCATCGTCTGCTCCAGGATGACGTCAAGTTTAAAGATTTAGGTTTACTGGTGATAGACGAAGAACAGCGTTTTGGGGTAGCCCATAAAGAAAAGATAAAGAAAATCCGGGAATTAGTTGATGTTTTGACCTTGAGCGCTACGCCGATACCCCGCACCCTTTATATGTCTCTTACCGGTATTCGGGATTTGAGCGTGATTGAAACTCCGCCGCGCGACCGGCTTCCTATTCAAACTTTTATTCTGGAATATGATGAAAAGATAATTTGCGGAGCAATTCGGCGCGAAGTAGAACGGGGAGGACAGGTATTTTTTGTTTTTAACCGCATCAATTATATTCATAAGACAGCCGGAAGGCTCAGGGAACTCCTGCCTGATTTAAAAATTGCTGTCGCCCATGGCCGTCTTCAGGAAAAAGAGCTGGAAAAAGTGATGCGCCGTTTTATCAACGGAGAAATCGATGTTCTGGTTTCTACTACCATTATTGAATCGGGATTGGATATCCCCAATGTGAACACTATCATTATCATTAATGCTCACCGGTATGGCCTGGCTGACCTTTATCAGCTTCGGGGACGGGTAGGCCGGTATAAACACCGCGCTTATGCTTATCTTTTTATCCCTGAGGGCGAAATAGTTAGCGGGGAGGCAGTCAAACGCCTTAAGACGATGGAGGAATTTACCGAACTGGGAGCCGGTATTCGAATCGCCATGCGTGACCTGGAAATTCGGGGAACAGGAAATATTCTGGGACACCAGCAGCATGGATTTATTACCGCCGTTGGGTTTGATTTGTACTGCCGGTTACTTCGAGAATCTGTTTCTGAATTAAAGGGAAAGGTCATTTCCGCTCCGCGTTTAGAGACAAAGGTCAATTTAGATGTGCCCGAATATATTCCGGATGAATATATTCCGGAGGCAGGACAGAAAGTAGAGATTTATGCCAAGCTTTCTTCCCTGGAAACTATAGAGGGGCTGAATGACTTGAAGATTGAGCTTGTTGACCGCTTTGGTCCTTTAAAAGAGGGGATGGCAGCTCTTCTGGATTTAGCTGAAATAAGAATTCAGGCCAATCACTGGGGAATTGAACGAATCTATCGGCAAAAAGAGGAAGGAACTTTCAATTTTCAGTTCAATCCCGAATATATGCCGGCTCTTCCGGAAATTGAGAAACTAACTGAATCAGCCGGGAACAGGTTTTCTTTTCGCCAGGCTCAGGACAATCGGCTGAATCTGGCTTTGGAATGGAAGGAAAGTGACGATAAAGCGAGCCTGCCGCTTTTGAAAAAGCTCTTGCAGAAGGATTAAAGGTATGGTAATATTTAGAAACCAGACCATAGAAAGAAGAAGTCCGTAGTCGATAGTCCATAGACGATAGACCATAGACACAAGACACAAGACACAAGACACAAGACACAAGACAAAAGACTACAGACCATAAAAGATAGACCACAGACTATAGACCACAGACCATAGACTGAGATGAAAAAAATAAATAGAGATTAGAAGAATTATAGGCAAAGAATCAGGAAGGATTCTCCAGAGGTTGACTGTTTACCCCGTTAGAGAAAGCCACCGATTTTAATCGGTGGTCATCATCACTTGAAGCTGACGGTGGTTTAAAGCCACCGTCAGCGCAGGACGTTAGAGAACAAAGTTCTCTAACGGGGTTTACATAGAAAAGTCTGATGTCTGATGTCTGGTGTCTGATGTCTATAGTCTGTCTTTCTGTTTGAAGTCCAGTGTTTGTGTCTGAATCAAAAATATGGTGAAAAAGAGAAACTTGTTGATTGGCATTAGTATGGGTGATGCGGCCGGGATTGGCCCGGAGGTAACTCTAAAAGCCCTGCTTGACCCGGACATCCGAAAATTAGCTCAATTTGTCATTCTCGGTGATAGCCGCTATTTAGACTCTATAGCGAAAGGAACTACCGGTAAAAACTTAAGTATATATGCTTTTAGTAATATAAAGGAAATTTCCCGGTTAAAAAATAATTCTAAAGACATTGCCGTTTTAGATTTCCGGAATTTACCCGGGCGTTTTAACCGGGGAAAAAGAAATAAAAAAATTGCTCAAGCCGCCCTGAAATATATTCGTAGGGCAACTGAATTGGCTTTAGCCGGAGTTTTTTCAGCCATAGTTACCGCCCCGGTTAATAAAGAGGCGATAAACCGCGCCGGTTTTAGATTCTCCGGGCATACCGAATTTTTAACCGGACTCTGTAAGGTTCGCCGTTATGCGATGATGCTCATCGGGGGGCCGTGGCGGGTAATTCCGGTTACCCGGCATCTGCCTTTAAAGAAGGTAAGTAGTTCTTTGACTAAAGAAAAAATTCTTGAAGCGATTGAGCTTGGCGCCAAGGGGTTAAAACAGTTAGGAATCAGGAAGCCGCGGCTCGCAGTGGCGGCTTTAAATCCGCATGGCGGCGAAGGCGGTTTTTTAGGTGAGGAAGAAAAAAGAATTATTAGCCCGGCTATAAAGCTGGCCGGAAAAAAGGGTTATGCTGTCTTCGGCCCTTTTCCCGCTGATACTTTGTTTCTTCCTGAGAACCGGAAAAAGTTTGATGCCCAGGTAGTTATGTATCATGACCAGGGTTTAATTCCTCTTAAGATGAGCGGGTTTGGGAATGCAGTCAATGTAACCTGGGGGCTGCCTTTTATTCGAACTTCACCCGGACACGGCACCGCTTACCAATTAGCCGGGAAGGGAAAAGCTGACCCCGGCAGTATGAAGGAAGCGATAAAGCTGGCCGTGAGATTGGCGTACAGAAATAATGGGAGGTGAGTTATGGAAAAAGAAAGATTAGAGTTAAAAGCAGATAAAATCGCCTTAGAAGTTACAAAACACACAGGATCGATTGATAAGATAGTGGTAGATGTGGCTGATCTTAAAGAGAAAACCTCAAAAATTATTGATGGCCAAGATAAAATGATGGTTATTTTGCAAAGGTTGGATCAAGAGCGTATTTTCACCATAGAAAGAGTCAGGCATTTGGAAGAAGAAGTAAACAAGATTAAAGTCCACCTGGCATTATAAAGTGGAAAAGCAAGATTTAAATGGATAAGAAGTGTTATGTTTAAAAAATTTGTTGGGTTAGGAATTTTGGTTGGTTTGGTGTTAGGGCTGGCCGGAACGGCGGAGGCGGGGTATGTATGGTTTTAATTAGGGGTATCGTAAGGAGAAGTACTATTAATTCTGACATTGATGGTAATTTAAGCAATTTTCCTATTTTTACTGGTGTGATTGATAGATTG
>JAYEMH010000033.1:4548-10425 GCA_034717985.1 Candidatus Ratteibacteria bacterium | reverse complement strand
AATCCGAGAGAATTAGACAGGGCAACCTTAACTTCAGCCTTTCGAGCTTGATTGGGAACGTAATCTAAATCGCAATCCGGATCCGGATACTCATAGTTTATGGTCGGCGGAATAATATTTCTTTCCAGAATGAGGGCGCAGATAGCCGCTTCTACCCCGCCAGCCGCTCCTAAAAGGTGGCCGGTCATAGATTTGGTGGAGCTTACCGCTATTTTTGAGGCGCCTTTTCCGAAGACAGTCTTTATGGCCATGGTTTCATATTTATCGTTTAAAGGAGTCGAGGTTCCATGGGCGTTTATGTAGTCAACATCCTCTAAAGAAAGACCGGCATCTTGCAGTGCCATCCTTATACATCGAACCGCTCCCTCCCCTCCCGGAGCGGGAGCCGTTATATGATAGGCATCGCCGGTTAAACCATAACCGCAAATTTCGCTATAGATGCGGGCGCCCCGTTTTTGGGCATGTTCTAAACTTTCTAAAATAACGATCCCGGCGCCTTCTCCCATAATAAAACCATCCCGGAGTTTATCGAAAGGACGGCTGGCCTTTTCGGGCTGGTCATTACGCGTCGACAAAGCCCGCATAGAACAAAACCCGCCAAATCCCAAAGGGGTAAGGGCTGTTTCTGTTCCTCCGCCAAGCATTATTTCGGCATCACCCCGCTGAATAATCTTGAAGGCATCACCAACGGCATGCGAGCCGCTGCTGCAAGCGGTAGCTACACAAGAATTAGGCCCCCTAAGACCTAACTTCATAGAAATCTGTCCGGGAGCCATATTGACAATCAACATCGGGATAAGAAAAGGACTTATCCGGGAAGGCCCTTTGCTGATAAGAGTCCGGTGTTCTCGTTCGATAGTTTCGATACCGCCGATTCCCGAACCAACCAGAACACCGGCCCGGTTTCTATCAATCTTATCCAGGTCTAAATTGGCATCGGCCGCCGCTAATTTTGCCCCCGCTACGGCAAATTGGATAAATTTATCCATCCGCTTGGCTTCTTTAGGGGAGATAAAATCAAGAGGATTGAAATCACGAACCTCAGCGCCAATTTTACTGGGGAAATCTTTGGTGTCAAAGTGAGTAATATAATCAGTCCCGCTTTTTCCGGCTGTCAGATTTTCCCAGAATTTTTCTTTTTCATTCCCTAAAGGCGTAATAACGCCAATGCCGGTTATAACTACCCTTCGTTTTTTTTGCAAATGACTCTACTCCATTCAAAAACAGACCACAATTTAATTTTTAATCCATAATCCACAGAAAAATCTTAAATTTCTATCTCCTTCTTTTTCTTTATCTATCGACCGTGGACTGTCGACTATGGACTATTATCTGCCGGCTATTTTATTCTTTGCCGGTTTTCTTGGTAATATAGTCAATGGCCAGCCCGACTGTGGCAATCTTTTCGGCCTCTTCATCGGGAATCTCTAATCCAAATTCTTCTTCTAAAGCCATGACCAATTCTACCGTATCTAAAGAATCCGCCCCTAAATCGTCAATAAAAGAAGCCTCCGGAGTAATTTCCTCTCGATTTACCCCGAGTTGTTCAACTACAATATCCTTCACTTTTTCGGCAACACTCACAGTTTTCCCCTCCTTTTCATAGTTACATTACCATTCCGCCGTCCACTCTAAAAACCTGCCCGGTTATATATCGGGCGGAACTACCCGCTAAAAAAACTGCCAGGTCGGCTACCTCCTCCGGCTCGGCAAACCGGCCCAGAGGAATACGCTCCAGCATTTTATTTTTCACCTCTTCAGATAAACTTTCAGTCATCCGCGTTTTAATAAAACCGGGGGCAATGGCATTAACCGTTATTTGCCTGGCGGCTAACTCCCGGGCCGCTGATTTGGCAAAACCGATAACCCCGGCTTTAGAGGCGGCATAGTTTGCCTGGCCCGCATTCCCTATCTGCCCTATAATAGAGGCTATATTCACTATGGAACCGGCTCTCTGTTTAACCATTGCCCGGGAGACAACTTTGGTACAGTTAAAAACCCCTTTTAAATTAACGGCCAACACTTTGTCCCAGTCCTCTTCCTTCATCCTCAAAAGAAGCGCATCCCGGGTAATGCCGGCATTGTTGATTAGTATATCAATTTTTTTTAATTTGTCAAGCGCCTTCCTCACCGCTTCCTCTACTTGATTCAAAGAAGAAATATCCACTCCAAGAGCCAAACAATCAAAGCCTGAATCATTAAATTCTTTAGCCGTTTTCCGGATTGAATCTTGGTCGATATCGACCAAGAAAAGATAGGCGCCCGCCCGGGCAAAGCTCTCGGCGCAAGCCCGGCCAATCCCTTGAGCCGCACCCGTAATCATCGCCACCTTATCCTTTAAATCCAACATTATCCCCTCCCTTGGTACTGCCAAAAACTAACCACAGAGAACTTCTTTTCTTTTTTTGACGGGATTAACAGGATTTTAAATCTTTAATTTCGTCATATCTTTAATCTTGTCAATTTTGTCTAATTTTATCCTGTAAATCCTGTCGGGAATTCCTTATTTTTTTTATTTTGTTGTCTCCCTATTAGAGGGACGGGCATGCCCGTCCCCTACATATTTTTTAATTCTTTTTAAATCCTGTAAATCCTGTCAGAAATTCTTTTTCCTCTATTTTTTAGTTTTCTTTTCCTCCGTGTACTCTGTGGTTAATTTCTTTTCCTGTGGTTTGTTTTTTTGTTTTCCGCTCTGTGTCCTCTGTGGTTCCTTTTATTTTCTTTCATGTTACTTTTGACACTGCCTCTTTGGTTTTTTCCAAAGATTCCCTGTCTTCGACATTTAAACTGATTATTTCTTTATTGCCAAACTGAGCAAGCAACCCCGAGAGAACCCTTCGGGGACCAACTTCAATAAAAACGTTAAAACCCTGATTAATCAAATTTTCTACGGAATCCGTCCAACGAACCGGATGACTTACCTGTTTAATCAGATTTTCCTTAATTCTTAACGGCTCTTTTTCCGAATTAGCCGTAACATTGCTGACCACGGGAACCCGGGGCGGCTTCAAATCTATGGAATCAAGAAAACCTTTCAATTTATCGCCTGCTTCTTTCATTAATTCGGTATGAAAAGCTCCGGATACCCGAAGTACCACTACACGTCCGGCCCCTCTTTCCCTGGCTAATTTCATTGCTTCTTCAACAGCCAAACTTTCGCCGGAAATAACCGTCTGCCGGGGAGAATTCAAGTTGGCGGTGGAAATTACTCCCCGCCCTTTTACCGATTGACAAATTTTCCTTACCTCTTCGGCGGAAAGACCAATGACAGCCGCCATTTTTCCCGGATGCTCCCGGGAAGCCTCGGCCATCCACAAACTGCGTTTCTGAACTATTTTCAGCCCGTCTGAAAATGAAAAAGTTTCGGAACAGGTTAAAGCTGAATATTCTCCTAAACTGTGTCCGGCCATCACCTCCGGAAAAATATCTGCCTCTTCCAGCATCCGGCAGCAGGAAAAACTGGTCAGAAAAATCGCCGGCTGGGAAACAGCGGTATCTTTTAAAGCTTCAGCATTTCCATTAAAGATTTTTTCGGATAGATTAATTTTTAAAACCGTCTCCGCTTCGGCATACAAATCCCGGATTTTTCCGGAAGTTTCAAAAAAATCTTTTCCCATCCCGGTATACTGCGAACCCTGTCCGGGAAATATGAAGGCAATTCTATTCATTTATTACCTCTGTATACCGTATTTCGTCGTCCGTATACCGTCGGGGAATACGATATACGAAATACGCGATACGGGATACGGTTTATAACTTACCATTTCATTACACAGGATCCCCAGGTCAATCCGCCGCCAAAAGCAACCAGAACCACAATATCACCGGGTTTTATCCTCTTCTGGCAAAGGGCATCATCCAGACCGATAATGGTAGAGGCGGCCGAAACATTACCGTATTTTTCAATGTTCAGGAAGATTTTTTCCTGAGGCAGAGCTAATCTTTTAGCGGCCGCATTGATAATTCGAATATTGGCTTGATGAGGAATAAGACAGGCAACGTCCTCGCAGGTTAAGCCGCATTGGGCTAAAGCTCTCTGGGCCGCCCCAGCCATGAGTTTAACCGCAATTTTAAATAATTCATTCCCTGACATCTTCATATAATGCAGTCGTTTGTCAACCGTCTCGTGGCTGGCCGGCAGACGAGAACCTCCGGCCGGCTGTTTTAAAAGATCTCCGGCGCTTCCATCGGCTCCCAGATACACGGAAATAATGCCTTTGCCGTCCGGAACCGGCTGTACCACCGCCGCCCCGGCGCCATCGCCTAAAAGAACACAGGTCCCTCTATCCTGCCAATCAGTAATTTTGGAAAGAGTCTCAGCCCCAATGACTAAAACATTCTTATACATTCCGCTGGTAATATATGCCCGGGCGATAGATAAGGTGTAAATAAAACCCGAACAAGCGGCGCCAACATCCATGGCGGCCGCATTTACTGCTTTGAGTTTATCCTGGACAATACAGGCCGTTGAAGGGAAAAGCATATCCGGGGTGGCGGTGGCCACTAAAATTAGCTCAATATCCCGGGCTTCAAGCTGGGCCGCTTCGATTGCCTTTTTGGCCGCTTCCACGGCTAAATCAGAGGTAGCGACATCACCCTCAACAATTCTTCTCTCTTTAATCCCGGTGCGCGTAATAATCCATTCATTACTGGTGTCAACCATTTTCTCAAGGTCGGCATTCGTAAGAATTTTGGGCGGTAAATACGAACCCACACCGGTAATTCCCGCATTAATCTTTGTCAACTTCTTTTCCTCTATCCCGTTACAATTTTATCAAATACTTAATCACAGAGATACTTATAATCTCTATTTACTTTTTTCACCTTAGTCTATTGTCTATGGTCTATTGTCCGTTGTCTGTCTTCTGTACTCTGAAATCTGGTTTTTCAGGCATACTTCCCAATATTCTCTACAATATGCCTGTTAATTTCATAATCAATAAATTTCTCAGCCACAAAAATAGCATTCTTAATAGCTTTGGCCGAGGAACTGCCATGGGCAATAATGCAAACGCCGTTGATTCCCAGAAGAGGCGCTCCGCCATATTCAGAATAATCAGTCTTTTTTTTCATTCCTTTAAAGGCGCTTCCCATAAGATAGGCTCCGATTTTAGAAACAATTTCCTTGGAGATTTCTTCGCGGAGAAATTCTTTAAAAATTCGTTCTAAACTCTCACTGACTTTTAGAATGATATTCCCTACAAAACCGTCACAAACAATTACATCAGCTTTACCGCTAAAAAGGTCTCGGCCTTCGATGTTACCGATAAAATTCAGCTCTTTATTGCCAAACAGTTTATAGGCGCTTTTTGTTAAGGTATTCCCCTTTGTTTCTTCTTCTCCGATGTTCAACAAAGCGATCCGCAAATTGCGTTTTTTTAAAATATGACGGACATAAACCTCACCCATTACTCCAAATTGAAAAAGATGCCTGGGCTTGCAATCCACGTTAGCCCCGACGTCTAAAAGAACAGAAACCCCCTGCCTGGTGGGCAAAGGAATGGCAATGGCCGGACGGTCAACTCCTTTTAATGTTCTCAAGGATAAGACACTGGCGGCAACCGCCGCCCCGGTATTCCCGGCCGTAACTACCGCCTCTATTTTTCCCTCTTTAGCCAGTTTCACTGCTTTGACAATGGAAGAATCCTTTTTCCGGCGGATTGAAATCGAAGGAGAATCATGCATTTCAATAACCTGGCTGGCCGGATAAACGGAAATAGCCGGGAATCTCCGGTATTTCCTCAATTCTTTCTCTATGGCTTTTTTATCCCCGACCAGAACTAATTCAGCCTTACTTTTTTCCGCCGCCTGAATTGCCCCCTCAACAACTGCCTGGGGAGCAAATTCTCCTCCCATGGCATCAATCGCAATCTTCAT
>JAYEMH010000033.1:0-4448 GCA_034717985.1 Candidatus Ratteibacteria bacterium | reverse complement strand
TCTCTATGGCTTTTTTATCCCCGACCAGAACTAATTCAGCCTTACTTTTTTCCGCCGCCTGAATTGCCCCCTCAACAACTGCCTGGGGAGCAAATTCTCCTCCCATGGCATCAATCGCAATCTTCATCTTTTTTGCCTTTTCATCGTTTCTAATTCTGTCAAAAATATCTATTCAATCACCAATAACCAAGTTACAAGATACAAACAATCACCAATATTCAATAACCAATTACAAACCTATCTGTTTATTACTAATTTTATTATATTTTTTGGTTATTTGAATTTGGTTATTGGTCATTGTTTGGTCATTGTTTCTTGTATCTTGGTTATTTTATCTCATCCCCCGCTAATTCTCACAGATTTAAAGAATACGGATACACACAGATTTATCCCTGCTTACCTGCGCTTTTCTCTTTGACTTTTATGTCTAAGACTTTCTTCCCGTTGTAAAAACCGCAGTGCGGACAAACACAATGAGGTCTTTTGGCCCGGCGGCACTGGGGACAAAGGTTGCTTTCCGGAAGAGCCAATTTTTGATGAGTCCTTCTTTTGGCCTGCCTGGCGCGGGAATGTCTTCTTTTCGGTAAACCCATCTTAATCTCCTTTTTTTAACACTGGGTACTGTCAAAAATATCTGTTAAATCCACATCAGGATTTGATCAACTCATATGTCTCCTGAGCAATTCTAAGCTCCTCTTTAGTCGGAATTACTAAAACTAAAACTTTCGAATCAGAAGAGCTGATTATCCTTTCGCGGGGTAATCTCTCTTCGTTTTTTCCTTTATCAATTTTAATGCCGAGAAAATCCATGTCTTTACAAATCGATTCCCTGATATGCTCTTGATTTTCCCCGATTCCAGCCGTAAAGGCTAAAACATTCAATCCGCCCATAGCCGCCGCATAGGAACCGATATATTTTTTTATCCGATAGACAAAAATTTTCAAGGCCAGTTCGGCCTGTTCATTTCCTTCCGTCGCCGCCTTGTAGATATCGCGCATATCATTGCTAATAGCGGAAAGCCCCAGCAGTCCGCTTTTTTCGTTTAAAAGCCTGTTTATTTTTTTTAAGCCCAAACGTTCCTTCTCCATCAAATAAAAAATTACCCCGGGGTCGATATCGCCGCATCGGGTGCCCATAATCAGGCCTTCTAACGGAGTAAGCCCCATAGAAGTGTCAATCGACCGGCCGTCTTTAATTGCCGCTATACTGCAGCCATTCCCCAAATGACAGGAGATTATTTTTAAACCGGTAAGCGGCCGTTTGAGTAACTCGGCGAGGCGCAAAGATATAAACTTATGTGACGTTCCATGAAATCCATAACGTCTCACCCCGTCTTTTTTATATAATTCCATGGGCAGTCCGTAAAGATAAGCATAGGCCGGCATGGTCTGGTGAAAAGCCGTATCGAAAACCGCTGCTTGAGGAATTCGCGGAAACAAACTTTCACAGGCCAGGATACCTTCAAGATTATGCTGGTTATGCAGAGGAGCCAATTTAGCATATTCTTTGATACTACGTTTGACGGTTCTGTCAATAATAATTGAATTGGTAAATTTTTCGCCGCCGTGAACAACACGATGGCCAATCGCTTTAATTTCCTTAACATTTTTGATTACGCCATGCTCTGAAGAGGTGAGAAAATCAATCATCACCCGTATAGCCCCCCTATGATTGGATACCCGCCTCTCCTCTTCTATTTCAAGTTTACCCTGAGGATGATAATGACAGTATGAACCCTTCCGTCCAATCCGCTCAACCAATCCTTTGGCCAGAAGACTTTTGGTCTTCATATTGAAAAGCTGGTATTTCAGAGATGAGCTGCCGCAGTTTATAACCAGTATCTTCATAATAATCCTATTTAGCTGTTAGCTCTTAGATCATAGTCCTGTTTCTATCTTTTCAGTATGGACTATGAGCTATGAGCTATACTCCATGAGCCATCAAGCCGAAGCCGCCACAATGGCGCTGCAATTGATAATATCTCTGATACGGCAGCCCCGGGAGAGATCGCTGACCGGTTTATTCAATCCCTGAAAAACCGGGCCATAGGCCTCGGCTTTTGCCAGACGCTCAACTAATTTATAGCTGATGTTTGCCGCATCAAGATCGGGAAAAATAAGCACGTTGGCTTTACCGCCTACCGGACTATCCGGAGCCTTTTTGGCCGCCACTTCAGAAACAATCGCCGCATCCACCTGTAATTCACCGTCAACAATTAAATCCGGCTTTTTCTCTCTAACAATTTGGGTTGCCTTTTGCACTCTTTCGACCGAACGGTGTTCGGCGCTGCTTTTAGTGGAGAAGGAAAGCATCGCCACCCTGGGCTCATAACTTAATAAAGAGACTATGTTGTCTGCCGTGGCAATAGCAATATTAGCCAGCTGAGACGGCGAAGGCTCGGGAACAATGCCGGCGTCAGCAAAAAGAAATGCCCCTTCTTCGCCATAGGGACAGTCAGGAATAATCATTAAAAAATAACTGGAAACAGTCATCCCCTTTTCGGCCGGTCCGATTATTTGAAAAGCAACTCGAAAAACATCGGCGGTGGTATTAACCGCTCCGGCCACCATCGCATCGCCTTCTCCTTTAGAAACGAGCATAGCACCAAAACTTAAAGGATTGGAATCGCTCCCCGCGGTATTGACAATTTCAATTTTATTAAGATCCAAATTCACACCAATCTTTTCTGCCTGATTTAAAATTTTATCCGGCTGACCGAGCAAAACCGGCCTAGCCAGACTTAAAGCGGCGACATCGGAAACCGCCCGAATTATCCTATCGTCATTGGCTTCCGGAAAAACTACCGTTCTCTTCTTCTCTCTGGCTTTTTGGTAAATAATTTCTAAAGGACTCATGTTCCCATAGTAAATAGTGAATAGTGAACAGTGAATAGTGAATAGTTTACAGTAATAACTATTTTAGTTTCTCCTTTAATTTTTTTTCTACATAAGGCGGAACAAAATGCCTGAGTTCCGCTCCCAAATTAACAATCTCTTTGAGAATCCGGGAACTAAAATAGGCGTATTTTTCATTGGGCATTAAAAAAAGCGTCTCAATTTCTCCCGCCAGACAGCGGTTGGTTAAGGCCATTTGAAATTCGAATTCAAAATCGGAAATCGCCCGAAGCCCCCGGATAATTACCCGGACTTTCTTTTTTCGGGCATAATTGATTAACAACCCCTCAAAATCATCAACCAGCACATTAGGATATTTTTGGACCGCTTTTAGTAACATCATTCGTCTCTCTTCTACGCTAAAAAGCGGCTTCTTCCGGGAATTGCCGGCAATAGCCACAATCAGCCGGTCAAAAATAGCCGAGCCTCTTTCTATTAAATCGATATGGCCATAGGTAAGAGGATCGAAACTTCCCGGATAAATAGCAATCTTTTTCATTTTTTTCTCACGGATAATCCGCGTGAATCTGTTTCTTTTTATCCGCGCTCATCTGTGCTATTTTATAGAAAGAAAGGACTGTCTGGCCGTAAACCCTGTCTCGGGTAAGATTTAGGTTTGCTAACCTGCGGGGAACAACATCCTTCTTACTATGTTCCACAATGGTTACACAAAAGTGAGATAGTATAGCATGCTGCATTAAATCCTGCAAGATATTTTCTATCTTATAAACGCTATAGGGCGGGTCAAGGAAGATATAATCCGGAGAAGAAAGCTTCCCCAGGGACTGTTTGAAAGAAAGAGGAAGAATTTGCGCCTTTCCGGTCAGGCCGCAATGCTTCAAATTCGCCCGGATATAATTCAGATTCTGCCTGTCATTTTCTACAAACACAACCGGTTCGGCCCCGCGGGAAAGGGCCTCAATTCCGACACTTCCCACACCGGCAAAAACATCAAGAAAGGATTTCCCGGTTAAATCCTGGCCTAAAATATTAAAAAGCGACCCTCTGAGCAAGTCACTTGTAAATCGGGTCCTTCTCCCTTCAGGAGCAGCAAGTACTTTCCCTTTGGCCAGGCCGGCAATTACTCGCATTTTAATTCTCAGAATACATAATTCAAAATAATTATTAGAGAAATTATACCAATTTTCTCGTCTTAATTTAATCTGTGTAATCTATTTTTTAAATCTCTGTAATCAGGTCTGCTGAGTTTTTCAGCAGACCCTATTATAACAGATAATCGAATTTAGTCAACAGAAGTGACTTTTTAGGGAAACAACATAACGGTTGAAGAAACGGGGTTTACCCCGTTAGAGAAGGATATTAAGGAAAATAACTATCTGCAAAACCAGCCGGAAGAAAGTAGTAAAGATAAAAGGGGTTCTCTAATCCTAAAGGATAGACCTTCCTGTTCCTTTTCAAGGAAGGGTCTAACGGGGTTTAGTTGGATTCTGTAAACTCACGATAAATCTTAAGCTCCTTCTGGAATTTTTTGCCCACTTTCTTTGATTTATACTTAAAGAAGCCTGTCATTTCCGCCCGGCTGCCGAACAATT
>JAYEMH010000032.1:0-33293 GCA_034717985.1 Candidatus Ratteibacteria bacterium | reverse complement strand
GATAGGGATAGATGAAGAAACGATAAGGAAGTATATTAGAAGGCAACGAGAGGATGATAGAGCAGAAAGCCAGATGAGATTCTGGAAAAAATAAGAAGCCACCGACAAAGTCGGTGGTAATTCACTGTTATGGATAATCAAATTCAAAGTATAGATACGGTTATTTTATGCGGGGGGATAGGGAGAAGATTAAGGCCTCTGGTAGACGATCGCCCTAAATCCATGGCCGAGATTAATCATCGCCCTTTTCTGGATATTTTGCTGGAATATATAGGCTCGTATGGATTTAAAAGGGTTATTTTATGCATCGGTTATATGGGAGGAATGATTCGGGAACATTTTCAAAAAAAATCAGTCCCTTTAGAAATGGTCTATTCCGAAGAAAAAGAGCCGTTAGGCACCGGCGGCGCCTTAAAAGCGGCAAAAGCGCTGATTAGAAGCAAAACATTTATGGTCCTTAATGGCGATTCTTTCTGCCGGATAGATTTTTCGAAATTTATCGATTTCCATCTAAATAAAAAGGCATTGGTTTCGCTGGCTTTAACAAAGGTAAAACAAGGAAAGAATTGCGGCCAAGCAAGTCTGAATACTAACAACCGGATAATTGGTTTCAAAGAGAAAGCTGACTTACAAGACAGGGCATACAGCAGTGTTGGTATTTATCTTATGGAAGGCCGGATTTTTTCTCTGATGGATAAGAAGAAAAAATTTTCCCTGGAATATGATTTTTTCCCGGGTTTGATTAATCAAGGTTGTTACGGATATATTACCGAAGAAAGCTTGATAGATATTGGAACGCCCGAAGATTATAGAAAGGCGCAAAAATTTTTTTAAAACAGACAGGGGTATGGCAAAAAAAAACATATTATTTATTGACCCTCCCGGCGCATATGCCAAAATAGTCAACACCGGTCTTGGTTATATTGCTTCCTCTCTTAATAAACATTCCGATTGTAATTTCAAAGTCATCGATTTGAATAACGTTCGAAAAAATAGAGACAAAGTTATGACAGATGCTTTTAGCGGATGCGAGGTTGATGCGGTAGGTGTCTCACTTAATGTCGGGAGCATGCATGCAATGCCGGCATTGTTGAGCAAAATAAAAAATTATTTTCCGGGTTCTAAAGTTTTCATTGGCGGCCCCCATGTAACCCTTCATTATAAAAAGCTTTTGATGGATTTTGCCCAATTTGTTGACTTTGCCGTAGTCCGGGAAACAGAAAGGACGATATCTAAAATTATAGATAATATCCATGATAAAGAAGCTCTTTCGGATATTCCGGGGGTTGTGTTGAAGGAAGGTTTGGATAAAAATATTTTTGGTGAAACAATAGACGACATTGATACAATAGATTTCCCCTCCTATGAATGCTTCGAATCGGTCAAGCGCAATAACTGTTCAATGGAATATTATCCAATAATAACAAGCAGGGGATGCCCCTATTCATGTATTTTTTGCGCCGGTCCGAAAATTTCCGGAAAAAAATGGCGTTTCAGAAATCCGGAAAGTGTCGTAGATGAAATTGAGTTTGCTTTAAAACGGTACAAAACGAGGAATCTTGAAATTTTTGATGATAATTTCCTTCTTGATAAAAAACGGGCCGTCAATATTATGGAGATGATTTTAAAGCGAAATATCAAGATGCGTCTTAGATTTGGAAACGGGGTAAGGGCCGATAAACTTGATGAAGAAAATGTAAAACTTATGAAGGCCGCCGGCCTTTATGAAGTCGGTATGGGTATAGAAAGCGCCGATCCGGATATATTCCGCAATATAAAGAAAGGCGAAGGTTTCGAGGCAATCGAGAAAGCAATAGGATTATTAAAGAAATATGATATTCATATGGGCGGGTCCTTTATTATCGGCTTGCCGGGAGCTACGCTGGCCAAAGATATCAATTCAATAAAATTTGCCAACCGGATGGGATTTAGCTGGAGATATACTGCATGGTGCTACTTTACGCCTTATCCTTCTACCGAGGCTTATGATATGATAAGAAAAGAGGTTGATGAGGAGACAATCGAAAAGTCCCATCGCCGGGGGCATTTCACGGCTAATTTTATCGAAACCAAAGATTACCCTCTGGAGGAGCGGATTATCGTCCGCTCGATAGCGGCTAAAATTCCGCCTGTCCATCCTGGCTATAGTAAACGGAAATTACTGAAATTATTTTTGAAAACGGAAGCGACAATATTAAAAAACCGCGATAAAAATCTGAGTTTCCTGAAATTCAATTTCCTGATGTTAGAACGGATGTTTTATTTTATGAAACTATGGGTGACTAATAAAGTCAACCCGGAGGCCTATTTGTAAAGCCGGTACAGATAGAAAGGGCTGGAGAGTAAATGAAAAGGAATATATTGTTTATTGACCCGCAAGGAGGATGTTCCATGAGGGTTAATATAGGGCTGGGATATATCGCCTCTTCATTAAAGAATAACAAAAATTGTAATTTTAGAATTCTTGATTTTAATTTAATTAAAGAGCCTTACGAAAAAATTCTCAAAGAAATAGCAAACAGCCAGACTATTGACGGAGTGGGTGTAACCATAAATATTGGCAGTATGCATGCCATACCGGATTTGCTGAAGAAAATAAAAATGTATTTTCCGAAAGCCCGGGTTTTTATCGGCGGGCCCCATGTTACCCTTCTCTATAAAAAACTTTTTGCCGCTTTTCCCGGCTATTTTGATTTTGCGGTGGTGGGAGAAACAGAAAATACAATATCAAGCATTATAGAAAACCTTCATCTTAAAGATGAGCTGGCCAGCCTGCCCGGTGTAGTTTTAAAAGATGATTTAGACAAGGTTCATCAGGGAGATATGGTTGCTAATCTGGATGAATTGGATTTTCCGGCCTATGAACGTTTTGAATCTGTCAGACGGAACAACAATGCGATGGGTTATTACCAGATTCTTACCAGCCGGGGCTGCCCTTATAACTGTACTTATTGTGCCGGACCGAAAATATCAGGAAAAAAATGGAGATATCGCAGTCCTGAAAACGTAGTGGCAGAGATAGAATTTGCTTTTAAGAAACATCAGACAAATAATTTAGAGATAATCGATGATAACTTTCCTTTAAAGGAAGATAGAATGATGACAATCCTGGATACGATTTTAAAGAAGGATATAAAGATGCGGTTCAGGTTTGCCAATGGTATCCGGGCCGATAAACTTAATGAAGGAAACGTTAAAGTAATGAAAAAAGCGGGTCTTTTTGAAGTTAGCCTGGGGATTGAAACGGCTGATCCGGATTTATTCTTGAGTTTGAAAAAAGGAGAAACCTTTGATAAAATCGAAAGAGCAGTTGAAGTGCTGCAGAAATTCGATATCAAAATAGGAGGTAGTTTTATCGTCGGTTTGCCGGGGGCGACCCTGGAGCGGGATATGAAATCTATCAAGTTCGCCAATAAGTCGGGTTTTAGCTGGCGGCAGATGGCCTGGTTTTATTTCATTCCTTATCCTTTTACCGAGGCCCACGATATTTTTAGGAAAGAAATTCATAATGAAGAGGTAATCGATCAATCTTATCAAAGGAGCGCCTTTACCGCCCAACAGATTGAGACGGAAAATTATCCTCTGGAAGAAAGAATTATCGTCCGTTCCATTGCGTCAAGAATTCCTCCCATTCATCCGGGTTTCGGCAAATGGCGGTTATTGAAATTATTTTTAAAGATGGAGCTCACTATTTTAAAACACCGGGATAAAAACCTGGGATTTATAAGATTCCACATGGATATGACCAATCGGATAATGCGTTTTCTGAAATTATGGTTAACCGGGCAGGTCCATCCCAAAGCTTACCTTTAAAGAAAGAATAATTGTGGAAGAGAAAGCGGCTGTAAGCGCCTTGATTATTACTTATAATGCCGAAAGATTTATCCGCGGTTGTTTAGAGTCTGTCAAGGGCTGGGTAAATGAAATTATCCTGGTTGATATGTTCAGTTCGGACAGGACGATAGAAATAGCCCGTCAATACACAGATAGGATAATTCAGTCTGAAGAGGAAAGCCATGAATTGAGGGCAAACATGGGGATTGAGCAGGCAGCATCCGAGTGGATTTTAAAAGTTAATGCGACAGAAAGGATTCCTCCTCCGCTCAAGGATGAAATCCTTCAAGCCGTTAACAGCCATGATGAATATAGCGGATACTACATTCCCCGGAATAACTTTTGCACCTGCGCTTTTATGGTAGAAAGGCCCGGGGTGTTATATTTATTTAAAAAGGCGGCCGGTAGATATTCTGATACCCGGGCCCACGCCCCGATAGAGTTAAAAGGGAAAGCTGGATACCTAAAGAATTTTAATATTCATTGGGCGAGTTTAAGTATGGAAGAAGGTATCCGCAAACTGAATGCCTATACATCCAGGGACGCCCGGAAGGTATTTAATGGTAATCCGAAGGCTTTTTGGTGGCGGCGGCCCGTTTACAGAGTAAACGCTTTTAATTTGCTTTATCGCACGGCCGCCGGCTTTTATATGTATTATTTCCAGGCAAAATTTTACCGATACGGTTTACATGGCCTTATTGAATCGATTGGAGGAGCTTTTGTTTTTTTTGCGGAAATGGCCAAGCTCTGGGAACTGCAATACAAGCGGGACCATAATATTAAGGATGAATTGTTACCTTTAGATAAAAACTATGAATAAGCATACCGGGCCTGCCGGATTTAAAAATATACCTGTTATGTTAGCCGTTCTGGCCGTTATCGGACTTTATTGGCGCTGGTTTTTGCCGGGAGCGCTTACCTACGGGGATTGGTGGTATCTTTCCAAAGGTTCCATGTCTGATTTAACGGCCTGCTTATGGGGTGCCGGTCTGGGGGGATACCGGATTCTAAGTTTATCCAGCGCTCCCCTGGTGATGTTCACCGGGTTTCTGTTTCGGACCTTTGGCTGGAGTTTTTCTATTATTGAACGATTAACTTGTTATGTTCCGCTTATCTTCTTTTTAATATTTTCCCCCTGGTATTTAGCCCGCACTTTAGGCTACCGCCGAGTTGGAACGGCGGTGACAATTATCGTCTTCAATCTAAATACCTATATGTTTTTTATTACCGCCGTAACCAATATGGCTTTAGCCGTAGCCGTAAGCCCCTTAGCTCTGGCCTTGTTTATTCGGGCGCTTCAGCGGGCGCATTTTCGATATGAATTCTTATTTTGCGCTGTCTTCGCTTTAGAAATGGTCTATGATATGCGTATTGCTTATATAACGGCCATGTTTTGCGCCTTATATTTTGTGTATTACTTTACAGTTAGCGCGGCGAAAGGCCATTATGGTTTCTTGAAACTTGGCCGGCAGTTATTTTTTATGGGCTTGATGACTGTTCTATTCCATTCTTATATGTTAATTCCGTTCCTGTTCGGCCGGGCTTCCGGCGCCTCTTTTGTTGCTTTGCCTCAAGGATATGATAATGCCGGCTGGGTGCGGACCCTGAGCTATTGGAACTTGCTGCATGTTTCAGGTTTACAGGCAACCGGGTGGGGTAAAAGCGGTATAATAAACCCGCCTCATCCGCAGTTTCTGTTACTGCCTATTCTGGCCTTCAGTGTTTTTCTGTTTTCTGTCCGCCGGCATAAAAGAATGCTTTTGTTTTTTGGAATCACGGCGCTGGTATTTTCTTTTTTCGCCAAGGGAAGTAAACCGCCCTTTGGCGAAGTTTATATTTGGTTCTTCCGGCATTTCCCGGGTTTTTTTATGTTTCGTGAACCCGGTAAATGGTGGTCTCCGCTGGCGCTTTCTTACGCGGCTTTAATCGGCGGTTTAGCCGACTATCTGATAAGCGGCGATAGAATAGACCGGCTTTTAATCCGGGTTAAAGCCCGCCTTAATATTTCTGCTCCGGTTACGAAACTAAGTTTAACGGCCGCAGCTTTAGCCGGATTTTTTATCCTGTTTCCCGTCCAGCCAATAAGCACCCTGCACTATTTAGGAAATTTTGTTCCGCAGTCGGTGCCGGAAGAATCCGGTCATCTAGAAAACTTTCTACATTCCCAGCCCAATTTTTTTCGCACCTTGTGGCTTCCGGTGCCCTACCGCTTCGGTTATTCTTCCGGGCGGCACCCGGCGCTTTCCGGGGTAAATTTAGCCGAGTCTTTTTTATTGCCGCTTCGCTTTAATAACCCGGCCGACTGGCCTTATATCTCTTCGTATCTTGGCTACTCCTATAGCACTTTTCTTTTGCGCTTACTTTCCGTTAAGTATGTCCTGGTGCCATCGACACCTAAAAAGGAACCCAATCTTTATTACTGGTATGGAAAGGAACCAAAATACTTCGACCGCCTGGCCGAGGTTACTCCCGGACTCAAGCGCGTTTCATTTGAAGGGACCAGCCGGCTCTACGAAGTGCCCAACCCATTTCCTCATTTCTACGTTGGTTCGGAGAGCGCCGCTTTTATAGGAAATGAGTTTGGTTGTCTTCCCATCATAGGCATCACCGAGTTAATTAAAAATAATAATGTTTTTCTTCCGGGAAAGCAGATATCAGGGAAAAATTTGAAAAATATAAACAATTTTATTTTTTGGGATAGCTGCTGGCGTGATTTAGCGCTTGAGTTAAGTCCGAAGACGATAATCAGAGAATCTTATGGAATTTCTTCCCGGCTGCGCAGCGGCCGGAGAATAACAAACAGGCAGAAAATAGAGCTCAAAGCTGAAAACGCCGGAAAATATGAGGTTTATCTGGATACGATAGATTTGCCGGAGAGAGTCATCCCGAGATTCGACCTGGAAATCAATGAGAAGATAGTAACGCTGGGTACTCGATTCCGGGAATTGAATGCGGACAGAAGATATGCCAAGCTGGGGGAAGTGGACATTGAAGCCGGCCGGCATGAGATTGGGATTGCCAGGTTATCAGGAGTCTGGGTCGCCGGGACGAAAGATATAAAATTGCTTCTGGTTGAAAAAAAGGAAAGACAAAAGTCGGAAGAACCAATCTGGGAGAAAATAAATCAACCGAACGTTGACTTAAGCTATGTTTTAAGCAAAGACAAGAAATTTTATCTGTCCCGGTCAGGTGATTACATTATTAAGATGAATATTTCGCCGGTTCGGGTCAGAAAAAAAGATGAAATCGGAGTAGAATTTAATTTTGGAACGGAGGGGGATTTGGAAAACTGGTCTTTTAGTCCCTCAAAGGTCACTTATAATTACTCTATTGTCAAAGATGAAGTAGTAATTTCATCTTTACATTCTGATGAAGATAAAAGAAAAGTTAAATCAGAGCAGATGCAACCCAAGAATATCAAAGATGAAATATTAGTTTTATCCGCCTATTTTGACGGAGATGAAATAGAAGATGAATTTGTCCAGATGCAAAACAAGAGTATTAGAGTGGATTTAAAAAAATATCCCAATCTTTCTTTGACTTACCGGGTGGAGAATCCGGCAATCCAGACGATTGAAGTGGTAGCCGGTATAGATTTCGATAAAGACGGCCAAGTCAACGAATATATCCGGGGCATATATCCCAGGCGGGCGTCAATAGTTTGGTCTGATTTTAACTATGACCTTTATAATAAAGCCAAATCCACCTATCCGGATAAAAAGCATTATGAATTGATTTATTTGGAGGTTTATCCCCACAAGATATGGGGAGTGGATTGCGGCAGACCGGAGAGAAAAGGTAAATATAGATTTTGGCTCAAAGGACTGCAGTTTTGCCGTTATTCTTCGGAGGAGTTCTTTCAGGTAGTTGAAGATGTTCTGGATATAGATTTAGCTTCCGAAGAAGAAATGGAAAAATGGTCGTTTGAGGATCAGCCGGAAAACTACGCCTTAAAAACCTATGGCGAGGGTTTAACCATGGCCAGGCCGTTAGCTTATTTAGAGCTGTCTAAATCCATCGATTCCATAGACCTTAGGCAATTTCCGATGATTGAATTGGACTGTAAGGTTGAAAAAATCAATCTGCAAAACATTGAGCTTATCTTTGGTTTGGATTTTAATGGCGATGCAGCTATTGACAAAAATATTTTTTTCGACTATCTCCCCGGGACGGCCGGCTGGGATAAATTACGAATTAATGCTTACCAACTGATAAGAAATATCCAGCCGGATGAGCAGGGATATAATTTGCGAGAGATAAAATTGAGGTTGAAGGGATTGACCAGACTAAAGGAATATTACCCTTTTTATTTCAGAAGATTGAGGGTTTATGCCCGTTCGTTACTTTCCAGAGATGATTTTATTCTCGACCGGCCTCTCTTTAAAATAGATGGAAAAAGAGTTTTCTTTAAATCAGCATTTGAAAGTGAAGACAATCTGGAGAATTTATGGATTGAAAAGAGAGTTCATCTGGAAAAAGGGGAGCAGTGTTTAGATAAACTCGAAGACGATAGTTTCAAAGTGAAGCGGCTGATAATAGAGCCGGAAGCCAGAAGCCAGAAGACAGGAGACAGAAATGAGCCGGAAATTACTTTTAAAAAGATAAATTCGACTAAATACCAGGTTAAGGTAAATGGGGCCAGGAAACCGTTCTGGCTGGTATTCAATGAAAGTTTTCATGGGCAGTGGCGACTATATTTAGCTCATAGCTCATCGCTCATAGCTCATAGTCAATTTGAGGAAGTTGTGGCGGACTATCCAAAGTGGGGGGTGAAAGAGGAAAAATATAGAATGAAATTCACTCCGGACGATATTAGCTATCTATTTAAAAAGCCATTGGCGGCAAAACATCATTTAGTTAATATGTATGCCAATGGATGGTATATAGATCCGAAAGAGTTAAACTTACCAGAGAATTTTACCTTAGTCCTTTATTTTTTACCCCAGTCACTTTTTTACATAGGGTTAGGGATTTCAGGATTGACCTTTCTGGGGTGTGTGGGGTGTTTGGTGTTTTGGGGTGCAAAAAAGAGATCCCAAAATAAAATGCATTGACAATACACATAAATTGGTGTATAATTTATACAGGAGGTGGTAAGTATGGAAAGATTAAATATTACCTTACCTGAGGAAATAGCCCAGAAGATACAAAATCTTCCTAATAAGAGCCGTTTTATTGCGGAAGCCTTAAAAGAGAAGTTAGAAAGGAAAAGAAAAGAAAGGTTGGATAGGCTTTTAATAGAAGGGTACAGGGCAACAAAAGAGGAAGATAGAAGAATTGCTGAGGAATGGGAAAAGATTACTCTGAAAGGATGGAAATAAAACATGAATTTTCCTAAGAGAGGTGAAATTTGGCTTGTTTCATTAGAACCAGTAGTCGGTCATGAAATAGGAAAGACAAGACCAGCCTTTGTAATTTCCAACAACCGTAATAACCAATTTGCTGATACGATTACCGTTCTTCCTCTTACTTCAAAAACGGAAAAAATATATCCTTTTGAGACTCTTCTTTTTAAAGAAGAAAGTCAACTTCCTAAAGATTCAAAGGTAAAAGCTAATCAGATCCGAACCTTAGATAAAAAACGGTTAATTAAACTTTTAAACAGGATATCGAAAGAAAGTTTAAAGAAGATAGAAGAGGCACTTTTGATTCATCTTGGGATTATCTAATATCTTTTGGTTCACTGGGCTGGGTATTTTAGAAAACAATAAAATGAATAGTTGGTTTAATAGGTTTTTCAATTATTTGAGACATAATCCCGGCTCGGGATTTATATTGGGTTTTATATTTCTTTTAACTATCTGTGCCTTTCTGCTCATTTTGAAACAGCAGAAGATAGCTGAATGGCTGGCCAGGGTGGCATATTTATCTTTAGTTGCCGGGATATTTATTGAGTTGGCGCGATTTTTAAAAGGCCAAAAGGATTAAAGAAAAAATTTTACCCCGTTAGAGAACAAAGTTCTCTAACGGGACTTACGGAGAAACCGGATGTTTAAATTAAGAAAAAGAGAAGCGGTAATCTTCTCTTTTTTTATTTTGTTAAGTTTGATTATTACTTATCCGCTTATTTTTAAAATGAACAACAGTATATTCAGCGATTCCGAATGGACTTTTGATTCTTTGGGATATATCCACGGTTTGTGGATGGAAAAATACACCTTGTTGAATAATACCGATGATGAGAAAAACGATATGACAGCCTATCCCTTTGGGGTTCCCTATGAAAGCAGCAGATTAAAAAGATACACATCTCCTTTTGCTTTGTTGATGCTGCTGGTTATTTTGAAAAACGAAATCTTCGCTTATAACGTATATATGTTGACCTCTTTTATCTTAGCCGGGATTTTTATCTATTATTTATGTTTTTATGTAACCCGGAATAGAACAGCTAGTTTGGTTTCATCTATTATTTTTGCCTTCTCACCCAATCATTTTCTGCAGGCTTTCTCACATATTGGTATGGCCCAGATTCAATGGATGCCGCTTTATATTCTTTCCTTAATAATGCTATATGAAAAAAGGACCTATCTGAGCGCTATTTTTTGCGGCCTGTCTTTTTCCTTAGTCGTGCTGATGAACTATTATTTCGGTTACTTTATGGTTATCCTTACGGCCGGGTTTATTTTATTTAACCTGACCCGCAAAGTCTGGGGTGAAATGGACCTGGCCGGAAAAACCGAAAGATTAAAAACGTTAAAGTTGGTATTGTTAGCCGGCCTGACGGCCCTGGTGATGATTTTGCCTTCTACCTATGACACGCTCAGAAATATAATTCGGCCTCAAAAAATAGAGGCTGGAGTTTCAGCGATATATAAAAGATCTTATGAGGATCTTTATAAATATGCCGGCAGAGGTTATGATTACTTACTGCCCAGCGAATACCATCCTCTCTTTGGAAAGCTGACGAAAAAAATCGTCAAAAAAATTACCGGCGGACAAAGGCATTGGGCCGAAAGAACGCTTTTTTTGGGAATTACGCCTTTGTTTTTAGCCGTAGTGGCTCTGACGGGATGGAAGAAACGGCGGAAACTAAAAATAAGGGGAAATAGAGAAGATTTTTATATTCCGCTTTTTTTGTTTTTAGCCGTTTTTTGCTTCTATACCTCTCTTTCTCCGGTTATTAAATTCTGGAAAATTAAAATCCCCACACTTTCTTTTTTTCTCTATCACCTTGCCCCCATGTTTAGAGTTTATGCCCGAATGGGATTTGTGGTTACACTTTGCCTGGCCGTTTTAGCCGGCTTTGGACTCAGGGATATATTGGGAAAGCTCAAAAAAAAATGGAAACAAGTTACTGTCACCGCGGTATTTTCTGCTTTAATACTATTTGAATATACGGTTATTCCTCCCTTCCGGAATGTGGATTTTAGTAAAACTCCGGCTGTCTATGAATGGCTGGCTGAACAACCGAAGGAGGTGGTTATCGTCGAGTATCCTCTCTACGCTGCTATCGATGAAAGACACTTTAATTATTTATTTTATCAAAGAATCCACCGGAAGAAGATGATTAATGGCGCCCCCCGCGGGTCAAAAGGCTATGCTATTAGAGAGGTAATGATGGATATTTTAAAGCCGCAGAGTCGTTCGGTTTTAAGCAGTCTGGGAGCGGATTATCTTATAATACATAAAGAGATATATGATCAGAAGGCGATTTTTAAATTAGACAGCTCTAAAGATTTGGAGTTTCTTGGGGATTTCCCCGAGGCCAGGGTTTACAGGATAAAAGAATCAACCACAGAAAAAGAAATTAAACCACAGATGGACACAGGTGAACACAGACGAAAAATAAACAAAAAAAGAAAATTAACCACAGAGGACACGGAGAAAAACAAGAAAAAAGAAATAAAAATAACCACAGATAAACACGAGAAATAAATAAAAAGTCAAAATGGCAAAGGAAAAAAGAAACAAAAAACAACCACGAAGAACACGAAGACCACGAAGAAAAATAAACAAAAAAAGAAAATTAACCACAGATAAACACAGGTGAACACAGGACAAACCCCGATACCATTCGCCTTTGGCTTAGGTACGGGGCAGGCAAAATATCACAAATACAGAGAAAGAATTTAACCACAGAGTTCACAGAGAGAAAAAAACAAAAGACAAACCACAGATGGACACAGGTGAACACAGACGAAAAATAAACAAAAAAAGAAAATTAACCACAGAGGACACGGAGAAAAACAAGAAAAAAGAAATAAAAATAACCACAGATAAACACGAGAAATAAATAAAAAGTCAAAATGGCAAAGGAAAAAAGAAACAAAAAACAACCACGAAGAACACGAAGACCACGAAGAAAAATAAACAAAAAAAGAAAATTAACCACAGATAAACACAGGTGAACACAGGACAAACCCCGATACCATTCGCCTTTGGCTTAGGTACGGGGCAGGCAAAATATCACAAATACAGAGAAAGAATTTAACCACAGAGTTCACAGAGAGAAAAAAACAAAAGACAAACCACAGATGGACACAGATTAACACAATAAATAAATAAAAAAAGTGTGTGTTGATGCGGATTTCAAAAGCGACGGTCATTATCGGAATATTTATAATTGTCTCGGCGGCATTTATGAGACAGTTGATGGAATTTTTTAAGGCCTATTTCGGAGAAAGGGCTTTTGTCGCTTTAATCGGGCTAATTCTTATTATGGCAGGATTAGCCTTTGTGATTTGCATCTTTAAAAGAAATCCCGGACCATTTAAAATTTCAGCTATGGTGATGCTGCTAATTGCCGGTATGGCTTTAGCCTGGCAGATAGAATTGCCTGTGGAAAGAATTCATATTTTGGAATACGGACTTTTAGGCTGGTTTACCGGCCGGGATTTAATGGGCAAAACCAAAAAGAAAAGGGGATTTATTTTCGCCTGGGTATTGACGGTGATGGTAGGGATTTTAGATGAGGGATTTCAAAGGATATTGCCTTATCGGGTCTGGGATGTCCGGGACATTCTCTTTAACAGTTTGGGTGGATTATGGGGAATAAGCTTGTATTGGTTAAAAGCAGGTTTATAGCCGATTTATTTTCAATTTTTTGCGTTTCTCTTTCCGGAACCTGCCTGGGAATATTTTTCTGGATTCAAGGCCTTGATTTTTTTCACTTTCGGCTGGCGGATAATCGGCTTTCGGGACTCTGGATTATTCCTGAGGGTGTGGGACTATCAAAATATATCCTCGGCGGGATATTGGCTTATCTTTCCTTCTGGCTGTTTTATTCCTTCATCCTTTCAGTTGTAAAAAAAGGAAACTTTCGGTTTATCCTCCGGCAGGATGTCTCAAGCTATCTTCCTTCCCTTTTTCTTTTAACCACCCTGATACAGTTTCTTCCCCGGCCGGCAGGATTGAGGAATTTTGGCATTTTTCTGGGGCAGTATGCCGGCGGTATTTTAGTCCTGGCGGCGATCGCCGGCATTATTCTCTTGAAATACCGTGCCTTAAAATTTATCTCTAAGCGCGATGTCTTAAGTTTAAAACCAACAAAGTTCTTAGCCCGGTTAACTCAAAGGCAGATTAAAAGGATAATATTTATTTTTTCTTTTGCTGTCTATGCGATTTTCACTTTTCATAATTTTCATTTTGATTCTCAGAGTGACTATAAATACTATCTTTTGTCCGGCGATGAACCCCAATATCTTTTGATTACCCACAGTCTGGTTTTTGACCGGGATTTCAACCTGTTTAATAATCAACGGCAAAAGGACTGGAAATATTTTGAGAAGCGTCCGGTTACCGGCCATGCGCCCGGATTTGAATATTATAACCGGTTTGCCCGGGGCAGATTAAAACCCAGGGAAAAATTTTGGGAAAATCGGAGTTATTCAGTTCATCGCCTCGGCCTTCCCTTGATGTTAGGGCCGGCTTATCTAGCTGGTTTCAAAAGGGGTATGAATATCAGGTTGGCAGTGATGTTATTTTTAAATCTATGCGTCGCTCTGGCGGCCGTCAATATTTACTCTTTAAGTTTTGAACTCAGCGGCAACAAATTGATTGCCTTAGCCGTCTGGCTTTCTTTGTCCTTTGCGGCGCCGATTTTGTTTTATTCTAACAAGATATTCCCGGATACGGCGGCTGGATTGCTGATTATATTTGCCTACCGGAAGATAAGAAATTTTTCACCCGGGAGATTTTTAAAACCGCTCTTAATCGGCCTTTGTATTGCCTATTTACCCTGGCTGCACGAGCGGTTTATATTTACCTCGGTCATACTTTTTCTCTTTTTTATCTTTTCGGCAAAATTTTCCCTCAAGCCGATTCTTATATCCATTATGCCCATTGCCCTCTCTTTGGTTTTGCAGGCCGGCTATTACCATCTTCTCTTCGGGATTCCTTACCCGGTTAATGTTCACCCTTTCTTCTCGCTGAAATACGGCCTCCAGCACGGAATGCCGGGGTTGTTATTAGACCAGAATCAGGGGCTCTGGTTATATTCCCCCGTTTATCTTCTGGCCTTGATAGGGATGGCCGGTTACTTGAAAGAAAGGCCCGGGGAATTATTCTGGTTAAGTTTAATTGTGGTGCCCAATTACCTTATGATCGGTTTTTTCCGGGACTGGACAGGAGGATTAGCTCCGCCTACCCGTTATCTTATGCCTCTGGCTCCTCTTTTAGCCGTTCCGATAGCCTATAGTCTTTCCCGGGTGAAAGATGTCGGCTTTAAATTCAGCGCCCTGGTGCTGTCCGCCATCGGTATTTTGACAGCTTTCTATGGAATGCGGTATCCCGGCCTTCTTTACCGTTATATCCATCCGTTAATTCCAGCTTTTAATAAATATCTTAATTTAAAAATCCTTTTTCCTAATTTTTTGACGATAGATAATTCAAGTTATCCCTTATGTTTATTCTGGCTGTTAATTATCTTCGGTTTCTGCTTTTACTATGCTTACCGGGGATTCTGGAAGCAAGTGGCCATAACAAAAAGGGGAAGTGCTTAACCGCCGGATAAAAACGGACGGGATTTAGTCTATGTTAAAAGCTTTCGTAACTTTGACCGCTTTATTGGTGATGCTGTATCTGATTTCTCCCCTTGGCCGCGAAGAATCGATTTTCCGGCTTTCCGATAAAGATAAAATCCTTCTGGCCCAGGAGATAAGCCGGGGCGGTATTATTCTTTCCACTCTGGAGAGACAACCGTCCGATAGATTAGAATTGATTTCTTTTGTTTGCGGGGTTAAACAGGATACCCAAACAGGATTCCCTGAACTGGCCCTGGTCTATGAAGCCGAAGACCTGAGCAGTTTGGCGCAGACGGTAGTAGATGATGCGGAGGCGCACAATCATAAGGCCCGCCGGGCATTAACGGATGAAAATTCTCCTTTTTCTTTAGTTTATGGGCCGTATGATACCCTCCCGGCCGGGAAATACCGGGCCTGTTTCAGGCTAAAATCAGCTGATTGTTCGACCTCCGAGACAGTGGCCAAGATAGATGTTGCCAGCCAGATAGGCGAGGACATTCTTAGCCAGAAAAATATTAGAGGGAACGAATTCAGTTATGCCGGGCAGTATCAAACTTTTTGCTTGAAGTTTACCCTTGAAAAAAGGACTTCGCACCTGGAATATAGAGTGTTTTTTACGGATAAAGCTGACCTCTGGGTGGATAATATTACCATAGAACCTGATTTCTCAGCGTTATTTTAAATCTTTAGGAATTGAATGATGAAAAAGGCAGTTATTTATCTTTTAGTAGTATCATTCTTTATTGCCGCTTCTATCCTGGCTACTTATCCCTTGATTACCAGAATGGATACGGCCGTTAAAAATCTGGGAGACCCTCTTTTTAATATCTGGGTATTAAACTGGGATATTCACAAGTTTTTAGGCGGGGTAAACAATTTTTTTGATGCCAATATTTTTTATCCCCATACAAACACGCTGGCTTATTCAGACCATCTGATTCCCCAGGCGCTCCTGGCTTTGCCGGTATTTTTAATCAGGCCTCAGCCGATCTTCATTTATAATTTCCTCTTTATTCTCAGTTTTATTCTTTCCGGGCTGGGAATGTTTTTTCTCGTCGAGTACCTGACGAAAAACAGGTTTGCGGCATTTTTAGCCGGATGTATTTTTGCTTTTTGCCCTTATCGCTTCGGCCATCTGGGGCATCTGCAGATTTTGTCCACCCAGTGGATTCCCTTTGTTTTTTTATTTTTTCATAAGTTTATCGAGAAATCAAAAACAAGGGATTTGGTTTTTTTCTCGGTTTTTTTCATTCTCCAGGCTCTTTCCTGCAGTTATTACGCGCTCTTCCTGGGTGCGGCAATTTTGACTGTTTTCAGCTTGTATTTAATCAAAAGAAGGATTAATCTTAAGAAACTTCTGCTATTGGCTTCTGCCGGAATAATCACCGCCTTGATTCTTTTCCCTTTCTTTTATCCTTATTATAAATTTCAAAAAGAAATGGAGTTTTCAAGGCCGATTAGCGAAGTTGAACTATATTCGGCTCAAGCGCAGAATTATCTGGCTGTCCCGAGGGGGAACAGACTTTTGGGAAAGTTAACAGAAAGATTCATCGGCCGGGAGGCAGAGCTTTTCCCGGGGATAATGGTTCTGATTTTAGCAAGCATGGCGATTTTCAAGCTCCCCAAAAGAATAGATACAAAGATAATTAGTAAATTAAGGTTTATTGCCAGTAAAGTTTTGAATGTTTTTATTGCATTAAATTTTGCTTCGATACTATTATTGAGTAGAACAGGCGGATTTGATTTTAATCTTGGCTCTTTTAATATCAGTTTTCACTCTATCCGCAACCCGCTTTATCTGCTCTTTTTTTTAATTATCCTTCGCTGGCTTATCAGCCGGGATAAAAAGAAATTTTTAGCTCTGGATGAGCGGGGGGACATTTATCTGGTTCTGGCAATATCAAGTTTTATTTTGTCTTTAGGCCCGGCTTTAATTATTTCCGGCGGGGATAAACTGATTAACCTGCCTTACCTTTTTCTTTATAACCATATCCCCGGGTTTCAAGGATTGCGCGTGTCGGCCCGCTGGAGCTGTTTTTTTATTTTTTCCTTAAGTGTCCTGGCCGGATTCGGGGCGAAAAGAATTTTTGAGGCTTTGAAAAAACGCCAAACTATATTAAAATGGGGAATAGGCTTCCTGCTTTTTGTTTTTTTCGTCAGTGAGTCAATATATACGCCTATTAGCTACCGGGATATACCGCAAGCCGTCCCGTCGATTTATCGCTGGCTGGCTCAAGAAAAGGGAGACTTTGCTATAATCGAACTTCCCATGCCGGTTGACGGTTCCCGGGCTCATTATGAAGTTATGTATATGTACTGGTCAATTTATCACTGGAAATCTTTGGTCAACGGCTATAGCGGTTTTTTTCCTCCGAATTATTGGCCGGTGAACAGGACAATGCAGTTATTCCCAACGGATGAGGCAATTAAAACTTTAAAGCGCCTCGGGGTAAAATATGTAATTATTCATTTTGATATGCTCGAAGAAGAAAGAATCCGGAGAATAAAAACCCGGCTTAAAGAATTCGAAAATTGTTTAAAGATAAAAAAGGAATTTGATGAGGATTATGTTATTGAAGTGATTACACAGATTAAAAAGCACGATTACACAGATTAAAATATGTTAAATTAATGTGAAAGGGGAAAATTTGAAGCTGTCGGTTATTATGCCGGTTTTTAACGAATTAAAAACGATTGAAACAATTATTCAGAGGGTAGATTCTCTCCTGATTGACAAGGAAATTGTTATTGTTGATGATTGTTCTACCGATGGGACCAGGCGGATTCTTGAGGTAAAGAAAAAAAAGCAGGAAGAAGACGGTTCGGATAAAAATTTCAAAATTATATTTCATCAGACAAATCAGGGCAAGGGCGCGGCCATCAGAACCGGCTTGGGTTATGTTACCGGAGACTATGTTATTATTCAAGACGGAGACCTGGAATATAACCCCGAAGAGTATCTCAAGTTGATAGCCGAGGTAGAAAACAGTCATGACCAGGTAATCTACGGTTCCAGATTTTTGGGCAGGAGCCTGGAGATGTCAACGCTTCATTGGTGGGGGAACCGTTTTCTCACCTCCACAACCAACATTTTATATGGCGCCAAGCTTAGCGATATGGAAACCTGTTACAAATTAATTAAAACCTCTTTGTTTAAAAGTTTGAACCTCAAATCAAATCAGTTTGAAATCGAACCGGAAATAACCGCCAAAATCCTCAAAAAAAGAATTGCCATCAAGGAAATTCCCATTAATTATCTGGGAAGAGGATTTCATCAGGGAAAAAAGATTACCTGGCGGGACGGTTTTTCTTCTCTGTGGGCACTGATTAAGTATAGATTTAAAGAGTAATATATAATGATTACACAGATTATAAAAGTAGGATTACACAGATGAAAAATGAAATTGCTAAAAAATATAGAATGAAAAGAAAACCGTTTGTTACTATTAAATATGCCCAAACACTGGATGGCAAGATTGCCGCCCGCTCCGGCCGTTCCTGCCGGATTAGCGGGCCGGAGGCCCTCGGTTTCGTCCATAAGTTAAGGGCGCAGCATCAAGCTATTCTGGTCGGTGTCAATACGGTGATAAAAGATAACCCTCTTTTGACCGTCCGCCTGGTTAAGGGAAGAAGTCCCATCCGGATTATTCTTGATTCCGGATTGCGCACCCCGCTTGAATCTAAGCTTATCTTGCAAGGCAGGCAGACCCGGACAATTATCGCCGCGACGAAATTAGCCCCGAAAAGAAAGATTGAACTTTTTCGACGGCGGGGGATTGAGGTTCTTCTTGTTCCCGGAAATAAAAAAGGCCGGGTGAATTTGCGGAAGCTTTTAGGTTTTTTGAGAAAATTAAAAATAAAGAGCTTGCTGGTTGAAGGAGGGAGTAAGGTTATTACCTCTTTTTTAAAAGAGGGTTTAGCCGACAGATTGATTGTTATTATTGCCCCTGAAATTATGGGCCGGGGATTAGAGACTGTTGGCGGGCGGGAAATTTCCGATATTGCCCAATTGCCCGAATTTAAATTTGAAAAGGTTCAAAAGATGGGGCGGGATTTGGTTGTTACGGCTAAACCGGTTTATTCTTCCATTAACTCCTTTATTTTTTCTTCTAAAGCCTCAGCCAATATTCCGTAGCCCTTAGATGTCAGATGCAATAAATCATACATTATTTCCCGCGATAAGGTGCCATCTTCATTTAAAAAATTTTTCGAGATATCCAGATAATCAACAAATTTATAGTTTTTGGGATAGTTCTTTATTATTTCGTTAACGTTATCATTATTTTTTCTCATCGGACCATCTTTTGTTTTTTCCCTCGGGAATATCCCGAGCAGCAGAATTTTGGTGCTTGGTGATTTCAGATGGATAGTTTCTATTATTAGTTTTATGCCTTCGGCTATCATAACCGGATTATCCATTCGCCGGCCGGTGTTGTTAGTGCCAATCATCAAAACGACTAATTTGGGATTTATTCCATCAAAATTTCCATTTTGCAATCTCCAGATTACATGTTCTGTCCGGTCACCGCCAAATCCTAAGTTGAGAGACTTCTTTTTTGAGTAATATTTTTCCCATATCTCTTTACCTGCTCCGGTTTCCCACCCCGCAGTAATAGAATCCCCTATGAACACCAAATCGATATTACCATTTTTGACAGCTTGATTTTTTTTGATAAACCGCGGGGTCCACGAATTCGGCCCGCTAACAATAGATTTAGGTTGTGGAACCGGTATTGTTGCTGCATTTTGAGGAATTTCTGATGAGCATGCTGAACAGATAAGTGTTAGAAATAATGCCGCGAATATTTTTTTCATATTTTCTCTTTTGTTTGTTGTTCAAACCGGCAAGTGATAGATAAATTTCTCATTTGTTTTGATTTTTTCTGGCATCAATTTATTATAGCATTTGTCCCGGAAGGTTACAACGGCAAAAAGGTGACAGTCAGTCCTTTCTGCTTGACTTTTCCTTTTCTCTTTTATACTATATGGGGTATGTTTAAAGGCAAAATTACGCAGATAATTGAGAGGCGGGAGTTAGTCTGGAACATGGTCTTGAGGAATCTCAAGATCAGGTATAAAAGCTCGGTTTTGGGCTTTTTGTGGACACTTTTGAATCCTCTTTTTATGGCACTAATATATCTTATATTTATCGGTATTTTAAGATTTAAGATAGATATCAGGGTGCTCTTAACCGGGATTATACCCTGGCAGTTTTTTGTTATGTGCCTGAGTGATTCGGTAAATTCCGTATCGGGAAATACCAACCTGGTAAAGAAGACCTATTTCCCCCGCATCATTCTTCCTTTCTCAATGGTTATTGCCAATTTGATTAATTTCCTTTTTTCTTTAATTGTCCTTTTTGCCCTTCTTATCTTTTTTAAAACCAATTTCGGTTTCAACCTTATTTTTCTACCGCTGATAATCCTTCTGCAGACTTTATTTATTTTAGGATTATCTTTAATAATTTCCTGTTCCAACGTCTATTTTCGGGATACGGAGCATATTGTCGGTGTTCTGCTTTTGGCCTGGTTTTTTCTAACCCCGATTATTTACCCGCTAAACATGGTGCCGGAGCGATTCTTGACGATTTATCTTTTGAATCCAATGGCTTCTATTGTTACGCTTTACCGGGCGGTATTTTTAGGGCAGGCCTTACCCGGCTGGCAGATGCCTGGTTTATCGCTGGGTATTTCGGTTATTGTTTTGATTTTCGGAATCCGGATTTTTTTAAAATATGAACATTACTTTGCCGATGAACTGTAGACACAGATTAATTATCTGTGATTTAGACAGTAGACCATAGATCATAGACCATAGATCATAGACCATAGACCATAGGCCATAGACCATAGACAATAGACTAAGGTAAAAAAATAAATAAAAATTAAAAGAACTATGGGTAAAGAGTCAGGAAGGATACTTCAGAGGTTGACTGCTTACATAGAAAAGTCTGAAGTCTAATGTCTATAGTCTGTCTTTCTGTCTGAAGTCCAGTATCTGAATCAGAGACAGATTAATTGTAGAGTGATAAAAATGCATCCAATTGAAGTGAAAGATGTGGGTAAGAGGTTTTATCCCCGGAGAGAGAGAAGCCGGACGTTCAAGTCAGCGATAATCGATCTCTTAAGATTAAAAAAGGGAGTGAAAAAGACCGAATTCTGGGCGCTGCGCAATCTCACCTTTTCGGTAAAAAAGGGGGAAACCATGGGAATTATCGGCGCTAATGGAGCCGGAAAAAGCACCCTTCTTGGATTGATTGCCAATACCATGCTTCCTACCGAAGGAGAAATTAAGGTAGACGGACGGGTATCGAGTCTTTTGGAGCTGGGTGCCGGATTTCATCCTGACCTGACGGGTAGAGAAAATATATTTTTAAACGGTTCTATCCTGGGGTTAAGCCGGTCTGAGATTGAAAAGAAATTCAATCAAATAGTCAGCTTCTCTGAACTTAAATCTTTTATTGACGTTCCGGTGAAGCACTACTCTTCCGGTATGTATGTTCGCCTGGGTTTTTCCATTGCCGTTGAGGTAAATCCGGATATCCTTTTAATTGACGAAGTGCTGGCCGTCGGGGATGAAACCTTCCGAAAAAAATGTTTAAATAAAATTGTTAATTTCCAAAAAGATAGAAAGACAATGCTTATTGTTTCCCACGATTTAGACACCTTGAAAAAAATATGTGACCGGATAATGCTGATTGATGAGGGAAATTTTATTGATATGGGTGAACCGCTTGAGGTGGTTGAGAAATACCGGGAGCTGGGACTGCATAAACAAGCCGGTATTTTAGTCAAGGAATGGGGGACGAGAGAGGTTGAAATCGGGCAGGTGAAGTTTCTGGATGCCGGCGGTAAAGAAAACCGGCATTTCCTGACCGGAGACAAAATTACCGTGCAAATTCCTTTTTTCGCCCGGGGGAAAATTGCCCGCCCCTGTTTTGGTTTTGCTGTTACGGACAAGGAAGGCCGAATCTGTTTTGGCACCAATACCCTTATTGAGAAATACGACATTCCCTTTATCCAGGAGAAAGGCGTTATTGATTTAATCATTGATTCTATTCCCCTTTTTCACGGGAAGTACTTTTTTTCACTGGCAGTTCACTCTGAAGACCACCAGAGGCATTATCACCGCCAGGACAATCAATATGTTATCTGGGTGGAGAGTGAAAAGAAAGCAGAAGGGTTTGTGGATATGAAATGCCGGTGGAAGATAAAACAGGTGATAGGGAATAGGTCGTAGGTAACAGGTTATAGGTGATAGGTTTCAATGACGAGGAGGAAAAAGCCGCATGAAAGATATTTTTGAAATTAAAGATGAGCAGATTGACGTCCGGAATATTATGGATAAAATCGGTCAGAAAATTGAAGAGAAGAAAAAGGCGGGGCTTTACGATAAATATGATTTAAGCCGGGTGAGTAATCTTGAAATCGAAAAAATTACCGATGAGAAAGATTTTCTTAAATATTACCTCAAGGTGATAAAAAAAACCTGCGATATTGATATCGGGAGCTTTGAAATACATTCTAAAGGGGGAATTCTCGGTAAACCGGTTGTCTGGTTTAAAAAAATTATCTGGCATTGCCTGAAATTTTACACTTACCGGCTTTTCAATCAACAGAAAGAATTTAATGCCCAGATTACCAATGCTCTCATTAGCTTAAATGAGAAATTGGATAAATCCCTGGAGGAGATTAAAAAGACACGGATTAACACGGATATTAAAAAATAAGGAAAAAGGAAAAACAAAAGGGAAAAAACAAAAGAATTTCCGACAGGATTTACAGGATAAAAAAATAACCACAGGAAAAGAATTTAACCACAGAGCACACGGAGAAAAACAAGAAAAAAGAAATAAAAATAACCACAGATAAACACAGGTGAACACAGACGAAAAATAAACAAAAAAAGAAAATTAACCACAGAGCACACGGATGAAAAGAAAACTAAAAAATAGAGAAAAAAGAATTTCCGACAGGATTTGCAGGATTAAAAGAGACAGGATAAAAAAGCTGGAGCTTTAAAATAAAATCCTGTTAATCCCGTCAAAAGAGAGAATAAAAATCCAGTTAATCCTGTCAAAGATTTTTTTGGATAGATTTAGAGAATTTTAGGAAAGGGTTAAGAGGTGATTAAAAAGAGGCGGATTGCTTTTATTGTGCCGCGGTATGAGCCGGTTTCAGCTGGGGGAGCAGAGGTTCACGCTCAGCGCCTGGCTGAAAGGATAAAAAAGCGCGGACACAACGTTGAGGTATTGACTACCTGTGCCCGGGACCATTTCACCTGGAAAAATTATTACGAGCCGGGGAAAAAGACAATTAATGATATTCTGGTCTGGCGATTTCGGGTGAATCTTAATCGCCGCAGTAACGAGTTTTTGACTATTCAGAACCGGATTGACCGTCGCCTGGAGGTTTCCTATGAAGAGCAAATCAGGTGGATTAAGGAAAGTGTGAACTCTGAGGAGTTATATGGGTATATTGACAGGCAGAGGCATAATTATGACTGCTTCGTTTTTATTCCTTATCTATTCGGTTTGACTTACTGGGGAGTTCAGGTCTGTCCGGAGAAATCTCTGCTCATTCCCTGCCTGCATGATGAAGCATTTGCCGAGCTTGAAATTTATAAGACCCTTTTTGATAATGTAAGGGGATTAATGTTTAATACCTTCCCGGAAATTGAGTTGGCCAAAAGACTTTATAAACTGCCTGATGAAAAGATAAGCCTGGTCAGTCTGGGGTTTGAAACTCACAGAAGCTATAATCCGGACAATTTTAGAAAAAAATATGCCTTAAATACCCCTTTTATGCTTTTTGCCGGAAGAAGAGAGGGGGGGAAAAACATGCCGCTTCTAATCGAATACTTCCGAACCTACAAATGTTACAATAAAAATGAATTGAAATTAGTTCTTTTGGGGACAGGTGAGGTAAATATTCCAGTTGAATCTAAAAAGGATATTTTAGATCTTGGCTACATTGTGGAAAAAGAAAAACTTGACGGTTTTGGGGCGGCTTTATTTTTCTGCCAGCCTTCGGTTAATGAAAGCCTTTCTATTGTGATGATGGAATCGTGGTTATCCGGCCGGCCGGTTTTAGTTCATAGTGATTGCGCGGTGACAAAAGACCATTGTCTGCGCAGTAAAGGTGGATTATTTTTCAAAAATTATTTTGAATTCGAAGAATGCCTTAATTTCTTTTTGCGGGAGAAAGACTTAACCGACCGGATGGGGCAGAACGGAGAATCATACGTAGAGAAGAATTTTAGCTGGGAGGCGGTTTTGGATAGGTTTGAAGCGGCTTTGGATAAGTTTGGAATTTAGATCCGACAAGATTTACAGGATTAAAAAATAACCACAGGAAAAGAAATTAACCGCAGAGCACACGGAGGAAAAGAAAACTGAAAAATAGAGAAAGAAGAATTTCTGACGGGATTTACAGGATTAAAAAAAGATGAATCACAGATTAACATAAAAGAAAAAGCAGAAAAGAAATTAAACCACAGATGGACACAGGTGAACACAGAGAAAAACAAGAAAAAAGAATAAGCTGTGGTTATTGACAGTACCATTGTGGTAAACGGGAGACGAGAGATGAGAGACGGCTTTTTCCCTTCTTGCATTTACCGTTTACCGTAAAAATAACCACAGAGTTCATAGAGAAAAGATGAAAGGTGAAAAGAAAGGCGTCTATTATGAACTGAATATTTGAGACATTTTATGAGACATATTTGGGACATTTTGGGAAAGGAATGTCGGTTTATAAATAGAGAAAAAAGAATTTCCGACAGGATTTACAGGATTAAAAAGATAAGGAAAAGGGGAAAAATCCCCTGTAGATTTGCTTTAGCAAATCTAATCCTAACCCTAAAGGATAGACCCTCCTGCTCCTTTTTAAGGAGGGGTC
The DNA here is from genome assembly GCA_034717985.1 of Candidatus Ratteibacteria bacterium. Lineage (GTDB taxonomy): Bacteria > CAZDME01 > JAYEMH01 > JAYEMH01 > JAYEMH01 > JAYEMH01. The sequence goes on along the minus strand of JAYEMH010000032.1, from coordinate 8,599 downwards.
TAAAGGATAGGCCTTACTAATCCTTACAAAGGAAGGGTCTAAACGCTGGGGATAATTCGCCCAGCGACTTATGTTCGCTGACGCTCCATAAGTCACGGGTTCATTAAAAATGAGAATAAATCAAATGCTTCCCGGATTTAGCACCGGGGATGCCATAAGTAATTATGTTCTGGAATTACAGAGAATCTTGCGCCGCTGGGGACATCAGTCGGAGATTTATTGTATTTATCAACACGCCAGTCGGGATGGCAAGGCTTTAATTCATGATTATAATGAACATCGCCTGACCAATAGAGATGATGATATAACTATTTTTCATTTTTCTATTGGGTCAGAGTTGACTGAATATTTCAAGAAGGTTAAAGGCCGAAAAGTCCTTGTTTATCATAATATTACTCCTCCTGAGTATTTCCGGGCAATAAGCGATGAAAAGGCAATGGTTCTTGAACAGGGGAAAAGGGAACTTGAGGAGTTGGCCGGGGTTCCTGATTTAGCCCTGGCTGTTTCTGAATATAATCGAAAAGAGTTGAGTGAAGCCGGATTTATCAATACAGGGGTTTTACCTTTAATTGTCAATCTTAATTATTTATCCGCCAGGCCCAGCTCGAAAGTTTCAAAGAAGTTTTCTGATTATTACCAAAATTTTCTTTTTGTCGGCCGGGTTGCACCTAATAAAAAAATAGAAGATGTAATTAAAATTTTTTATTGTTATAAAAAGTTGATTGAGCCGAAATCAAGATTATTCCTGGTTGGTTCAGCTTCAGGAATAGATCGGTATTTAGCCTATTTGCGCGGATTGATTATTGAATTGGATTTACCCGATGTTCACCTTACCGGACATGTAAATACAACCGAACTCTTAGCCTATTATAATCTGGCTGATATTTTTGTCTGTATGAGTGAACATGAGGGTTTTTGTATACCGCTTCTTGAGAGCATGTATTTTAAAATCCCGATTATCGCTTATAAAGCGGCGGCCATTCCGGAAACGCTGGGAGGCGCGGGAATTTTAGTTAAGGAGAAAAACTTCCCGGCTATCGCTGAGATGGCTGATTTAGTGCTCAAAGATAACGATTTGCGGAAGCAGATTACAGATAAAGAAACCGGGAGGCTCAAACAATTCAACGGTTCAAAAATAGAAGTTTTATTAAAAAGCCATCTGGAAGAATTGAAGTGACTAAAGAAAAACAGGTTTTAATTATGGGCGGCGGTCCGGCAGGTCTGGCCGCCGGCTGTCTCCTTTCCCGGAAGCAAATTCCGGTTGTTGTTTGTGAGAAGGAAAATGCTGTCGGCGGTATTGCCAGGACCATTTGTAAAGGAGACTTCCGCTATGATTTAGGGGGACACCGCTTTTTTACCAAGAATCAAGAGGTGTTTAATCTGGTAGAAAATTTAATGGGCGAAGAGTTCGGCCTTGTTCCGCGAACGAGCAAAATTTATTATAAAAAGAAATATTTTGATTATCCCCTGAAGCCCCTAAACGCTCTTTTTGGCATGGGATTTTTAACCAGCCTCAAAATTATCGCTGATTACAGCCGCGAGCATTTTAAATCGATATTCTGCAAACCTAAAATTGAATCTCTGGAAGACTGGGTGGTCAATAAATTCGGGCGGACTTTATTTGAGATGTATTTTAAGACTTACACCGAGAAGGTCTGGGGTATTGATTGTAAAAAGATAGGCGCCGAGTGGGTCGCCCAGAGAATTAAAGGCCTGTCCCTTCGGGTGGCCATAGCCAATGCCCTATTTAAATCAGAGAAAAATCGCCCCAAAACTTTAATTGAAGAGTTTCATTATCCAAAGCTGGGGATTGGAAGAATTTCGGAGAGGTTTAAGGAAGAAATTGAAAAAAATAATAATCGGGTTCTTTTGTCTCACCGGGTAAAAAGAATTAACCGTGACGGCTTTCAGATAAAGTCGGTAGTGGTGGAAGAAAATTGCGGAGAGTCAATCCTGGAAGCAGCCGGTTTTATTTCCAGTATTCCTTTTACAGAGCTGGTTGGGATTATGGAACCGTCTGCCCCCGGAGAAATTCTTGAAGCGGCGCATCATCTTCGTTATCGGGAGTTAATTACCGTTACTTTAATGTTAGATAAAAAACAGGTGACAGAAAACACCTGGATCTATATTCACGACCCCGAAATTACCTTTGGACGGCTCCACGAGCCCAAAAACTGGAGCCGAGCGATGGCGACTCCTGATAAAACTTCGATTGTGGCCGAATATTTTTGTTTTAAAGGCGATTCCATCTGGAATAAATCTGACCGGGAACTGATCGATTTGACTATTAACGAAATGGCAAATAAACTGGGACTGGTTGCATCGCAGGAAATAATCGATGCCGATGTTTCCAGGGTAGAAAAGGCTTATCCGCTGTATGAGATTGGCTATCGAAAGCATTATGAAACCGTAAAAAATTTCATAAAGAATTTCCGTAATCTTCAAATTATCGGACGCTACGGGACCTATAAATATAACAATATGGACCATTCCATAGAGACAGGAATGAAAGCTGCTTTAAATGTTCTGGGGGCCGACTACGACATTGACGAAGTAAACAAAATTCAGCAATATCACGAAGAGGTAAAACATTCTTAGGGACACAGATTCAAAAAACACGGATTTAAAAGATACCGATAGGCACGAATGATAAGCGGAAGAAGGAAGACGGGAAAAGGGAGAAGGTAAGAGGTTATTAAAAAGAGGCGGATTGCTTTTATTGTGCGGCAGATTACACGGGTTGTAAAAATATGAGTACACAAATTGATAAAAGAAAATTTATCCCGGTATATGAACCGCGATTATCGGGAAAAGAGAAGGAGTATGTTTTAGATTGCCTTAAGAGCAACTGGATTTCTTCTATAGGGAAATACATTGCCAAGTTTGAAGATAAGTTCAGCAAGTTTTGCGGGAGGAAACATGGTGTGGCGACTTCTAACGGAACAACGGCGCTTCAGCTGGCTCTTTTAGTGACGGGGGTGGGGTCGGGGGATGAGGTAATTGTTCCTGATTTAACCTTTATTGCCTCAGCTAATGCTGTTACTTACACCGGGGCTAAACCGGTTTTTGCTGATGTGGAGGAAGAAACATGGACTATTGATCCCGGGGAGATCCGGAAGAAGGTCAATCCCCGAACCAAAGCGATTATGGTTGTTCATCTTTACGGTCACCCGGCTAATATGGATGAGGTTAGAGATATCGCCCGTCAGCATAAACTTCTTTTAATTGAAGATGCCGCCGAAGCTCACGGCGCCTTATACAAAGGTAAGAAAGTCGGCAGTTTATCCGACCTGGCCTGTTTTAGCTTTTACGGCAACAAGATAATTACAACCGGAGAAGGAGGTATGATTGTTACCAATAGCGCCTCCCTGGCCCAAAAAGCCAGGTTCCTCAGAGACCACGGGATGTCTCGCCGGAAGCGATATTGGCATACGGCAATTGGTTACAACTTTCGCCTGACAAATATCCAGGCGGCTATCGGCCTGGCGCAGTTAGAGAAAATCAGAGAAACTATTTCCCGGAAACGAAAAATTGCCCGTCTTTATAATCAGTATTTAACCGGTATCAAAGAGCTGACGTTGCCCAAAGAGGCTTCCTGGGCAAAGAATGTTTACTGGATGTATAGTATTTTAATTAATCCGGCCTTTGGTATTTCCCGGGATGAATTGGGGGCTAAATTAAAAAAATCCGGAATTGACAGCCGGCCGTTTTTCTTCCCCTTGCATAAACTTCCGCCTTATAGAAATTCGGACAAATATCCGGTCGCCGAAAAATTATCAAAAGCAGGCTTAAATTTACCTTCATCACCGGCTTTAACGGAGCCGGAAATTAAATATATTTCTGAATCGATTAGAAAGTGCCAGAGAGGGAAATAATTTGCTCCCACATAGTAAAGGATATCATTCCCCCTTGATTTCTCAGCCTTCGACTTCGAAATCAAAGCAGGGGGGACGGCGAAAATCGCCAAAAGGTTATCGCGAAGCGATTTTCTTGAAGGAGATTTCTGTCATTCTCCCAACCTATAATGAAGCCGGACATATTGTTGAGTTGATAAAGGAAATTTGTCTGGTGGCCGCAGGAGCGGCCCTTGTCCCGGAGATAATTCTGGTAGATGATAACAGTCCTGATGGCACTGCCGGGGCTGTTCGGAAATCATTCGGAAATGATTCCCGGATAAAAGTTTATATTCGGAAAAATGAACGGGGACTGGCTTCAGCTGTCAAATTCGGAATAGAGAAGGCGGCCAAAGAAAATTTAGTTTTTATGGACACTGATTTCAACCACGACCCCCGGACAATTCCGATTCTGGTTAAGCAGTTGGAAAGTTTTAATATTGCTGTTGGTTCAAGATTTGTTGCTGGAGGCGGCATGAAAGGAACTCAATTTAGATACTGGGGGAGCTATCTTTTTAATGTCTTTGTAAAGCTTATTTTACGGATTAAAACCAACGATAATCTTTCCGGCTTTTTTGCCGTTTCAAAGCAACTTCTGAAGAGCTTTAATCTTGAGCAAATCTTTAAAGGCTATGGCGATTACTTTATCCGCTTTCTCTATCAAGCCGGCAGGAGGAAATTATCAATAATAGAGATTCCGGTTGTCTATCAACAGCGGCCATCAGGGAAAAGCAAGACAAATTTTTTGTTTCATCTCCGGCGCTACATCATTACTGTTTTCAAAATCAGGCTGGGTAAATGAATAGAGGGAAAAAAATAGTTTTTGTAATCATTGCCCTGGGGATAGTAATTCGGTTACTGCACTGGGTTTTACCCTTTATGGACTCGGATATGGCCGTAACCGGGCTTATGGCCCGCTATATCTTAAGGGGTGAATTTCCGGTTTTTTTCTGGGGGCAAAATTATTGCGGGGCGATTGAAGCCTATTTGACCGCTCCGGTTTTTGCCGTATTTGGTGTATCGCGCTATACCCTGAATATCGTCCCAGTGTGTGAATCCATTGTGTTCATGCTTCTTATGTACATACTGGCCCGGAGGGCATTTGGAGAGAAGGTAGGAATTTTAACTCTTTTATTCACTGCTATTCCAGCCCGCTATCTGGTAGTAAATACGGTTTTGCCCCGGGCCAACTACGTTGAAAATTTAATTTTTGGGGCGATTGTGTTTTATCTTACCTACCGGATAGTGTACCCCGTTAGAAATAATCTACTAACGCCAGATGATGCATCGTCGGCGCATATTTCTAACGGGGTGTATGAAGAGAAGGGTGTAAATTCAGGCAGGCTCTTTTTTGGATTGGGATTGACTTATGGTTTGGCCTGGTGGACAAATTTTCAAAGTATTTATTTTATATTAACCAGTTTCTTCTTTATTTTTCTCCGCAAGAAGCTTATATTTTTTACCCGGAGATTTTTAAATCTTGTTCTGGGTATAGCTGTCGGAGGCAGCCCTTTCTGGTATTATTGTTTTCGTAATGACTTTAGCCCGTTTAAGTCCATAGGAGAGGAGAAATTTACTAACATTGCAACAGGTCTTAAAAATTTTTTTGTAGTTGGTCTCCCGGTAATCTTTGGAGTGATAAAATCTAACCGCGGAATATACATACCTATAATATCTCACCTTTTATTAATAATTTATGTGGCAGCCTTTGTGTTTATTCTGAAAGATCGTTTTAAGGGTCTGTTTCATTTGGGGAAATTATCTCTTAAGAAAAGTAATGGAATGGAGCTCTTTATCGTTTTCTTCATTGTCTTTGCATTAATTTATACTTTCAGCGGATATGCTTTAGTTAATACCCGGCGATACATGTTGATTTTATATTTAAGTCTGCCGGTATATTTAGCCTATTTTATAGCTGAGCTTAGCGGAAAGCACAAAAAATTATCTATTTTTATTACCGGTATAGTTCTCATTGCCAATGTCCAGCAGAATATTGTATCCGTTGACCTTTTTAATAAGGATAAGCGAAAGGAGTTTTTTGAAGAGAAAAGGAATAAAAAAGAATTATTTACCTTTTTAGAGAAGGAAGGAATTAAATATGTGTATGTGAATGACTACTGGCGAAGCTACAATCATACCTTTGACGTTCAAGAGAGAATAATTTTTACCGAGTGGAATCCCAGTCGTTATCCGGCATATTTTGAGGGCGCTAAGCAGACTAAAGATGTTGCTTTTTGCTTTCCGGAAAACGAAACTGTTTTTGGCCAAATACTAAGGAATATTGGGGCAAAATCGTACAAAAGAAAAAATATAGCTGGGGTAACTTTATTTTATGATTTTAAACCTCTAGAAAAAGATTATCAGGAGATAGATTTATCTAAAGTTCAGGCGGTTTCTAATTATAATCAGGATGAAGCTAATTATGCCCTGGATGGGAACCCGATGACGCGTTGGACGACAAAACTTGCCCAAGCGCCAGGGATGTATTTTGGGCTTGATTTAGGTAAAGCAAAGCAAATTTGTCGAATAGTTTTGGAACTGGGTGATTCGCCTTATGATTATCCCCGGGGCTATAGTTTATCAACTTCTTTAGATGGAGAAAAATGGCAGAATATAATCGTTTCAAATGCAAACTGGGCGGCTTTACACCGGGGTAAGTTTCATCCGGTTATGACAGAGAAAAATGCTAAATTTGAGATTTGCTTTAAACCCCGCTTAGTTAGGTTTGTAAAGTTAGAGCAAACTGGCCGCCATAATGCTTATTGGTGGTCAATATATGAAATTGAGCTATTTGGTCAAAAAGGTTATCTAAAACGAGACAAAGTGAACGTTAAAAGTGGGGATTTAAATCTGGCAGGTTATACATATAGGCCGATAGAATTAGATAGCCATTCGCCTATTCCAATTATAATTCTTTCTCATGGCTCGAATCCCGATGGACAACAGAAATTTTTCTATAGAGAATTAGCTGAACGTTTCGCCAGGAGAAAATATTTGGTTTTTACCTTTGATTACCGGGGATTTGGTGAATCAGATGACCCGTCCGATATTACTAAGGCAGAAAGCTTCAACTGGAAGCAAGACTTAGCAAGTGCTATAGGCTATATAAGGGGAGAATACAGAGTAAGGGAATTAATACTTATGGGGCATTCTTTTGGCGCTGCTCTCACGTTAGCAGTGGCAGCAGAACAAGATAGTTCCATCCTTGCAGACAAATCCAAAGCAGATAAAATAGTATTAATCTCTCCTCCCCGTCGGATGAACGAACTATTTTTTAAAAAGAATCCTTTATTGGGTTTGGAATGGCTGCAAAAAACAATGGAAGAGGACATGAAATTAAAAGCTCTACCGCCCAAAAAGATACTGGAAGAAATACACCGCCCGATTATATTAGAAAGCTTCAAAGGCCGTCACTTTGCTATTCCGGTATTATTTGTTGATGAAGGCAATGCCCCAAAGAAAGATTTACAGTTTCTTACTGATTTTTGCAGCTCCATAGATGGAGATATAACCCGAATTACCATCCCGGATACAGAACATTACTATGCGGCAGAAAATACCCTTCAAAGAGAAGAAGCGATAAAAGAGTTAGTCAAAGTGGTTGACGATTGGATTAAAAGAGGTTTGAGTGAAAAAGAATAGACTCAAAATTATCTTTGTTATTTTAATTTTCTTCTCCTTAAGCGCAGTTCTTACCTACCCTTTAATTTCTTATTTTAACCGGGGTATTCCCTATACCAGAACGCCGGCTGAAGGTTGGGATGTGAGGGTTTTAGAGCAGGGTGACCACCTCCAGCTCTACTATCACTTCTGGTTAGCCCGGGATGCCTTGCGAAGGGAAAAGCCTTTTTTTGTTGACCCGTATGAATTCAGTGTCCCGGGGATTAAAATATTCACTGTCAGGCGTCTTCCTCTTTCGATTATTTTTGTAATTTTTTCCGTTTTTGGGGGAGCTTTTGCTTATAACGCGACGGTGATTATTTCCTTGACCTTTTCGGGGCTGGCAATGTTTCTTTTAGCCCGGATTTACCTTAAAAGTGATTTCCCGGCTTTTATTGCCGGTTTAATCTATGCGGTTTCCCCCTTTACCGTTGCCCAGCTTTTAGGCGGGCATACCAACGGTTTCCTGTGGGGAATAGTACCGCTGGCGGTTTTTTCCCTGGAGAAACTTTTTTCTGAAGGGAAGCTTAAGTTTGCTCTTCTTTATTTCTTTTGTCTTTTTAGTTTCGCCCTGATAGAGTACCATCTTCTCTACTATCTAAGTTTCTTTAGTCTGCTGTTTCTGCCCATAAGAACAGTTACCAGCCTGGCCAGGTGGAAGGAGGCCAATTTCAATTTGATAAAGCGCCTGCTGAAAGCCTGGGCGCCGATTTTTCTATCTCTGCTTCTGGTTTTTCTTTTCGTTGTTTTTTTGAAAAATGTTGAATTGGGAGTTTCTATTGCCCGGAAAGGGAGGGATCTTTCGGAAGTAAGACTCTATTCGCCGGGAATCAGAGATTTGTTCAGCCGTGGGAATGTTGACGCCGAAAAAAATATTTATTTAGGAATGGTTTCTTTGGCCCTGGCTTTTTTGGGGTTTATTTTTAGTTCCTGCCGTCCGGCAAATAATACAAATCAGTATGAAGAGAAAATCAACCGGCTCTTTTTTGCCGGCGGATTGCTAATAAGCACCATATTGGCTTTGGGGCCAAGTTTAAACGATTTCT
>JAYEMH010000031.1:0-33346 GCA_034717985.1 Candidatus Ratteibacteria bacterium | reverse complement strand
CTGCCTTCCTGCGCTCGGTAACTTTTCTCTTCCATTTCCTTCGCTTTTGTGTTAAATTCTTCATAAGGCCCTCCTTTCTTGTTTTGGTAAAATGGCTTTTTCTTACTCCCATTTTACCGGGGGCCTTACTTAATTTCAACTAAGTTTAGCATAGTCTCTCACTTCTGGAGGCATACAATTAATGGTTAAGAAAAAGGATATAGAAAAAGCAAAGGAAATATTAGAAACTTTAGAAAATAAATAATTGCATAACAACTTCATCCAGCCGACCTTTTTCCGCTGCTTCACTTTGGGAAAAGCGGGTGATTTCTGGTGTTGAGGCTGTAGGAAAAGTCTAAAAAAGGCTTTTTATTACTAAAAATAAAGTTTGCTCTCGACGAGAGATTTAATCTAATTTTTGGGTTTTTCTCATGAAATGGGCTGTTTCTACAGACTCGTTAGGGAGGAGGAAATAATGAAATTAAAAATTGCTTTTGTCATATTCACTTTGTTCTTATCGAGTTTTCCATCGCTTTTGGCCCAATCAAAGACGGTTCGCAAAAGCACACCTATTAAAAGTAGTCCCGTCAAAACTAAATCTATCATCCCTAAATCTACTATGAAAGCGACGGCAAAAATAGCAGAACTGCCACCCCAACCTAAGTCCAACCGTTTAGCATTACCAGACATAACAATCAAGGAATTCAGATTCTCCGGGACCTCCGGTCCATGGGTTTCCGGACGGACATATCAGGTAAGAGTGGTACTGGAAAACATAGGCCAATATGAAACAGGCGCCTTTCTTCTCAAACTCAACGTCAGGATTCAAACACCAGCTTCTCAGACCCTAACCGTCGGGACAAAACGAATCCCTTCAATACAACCGCGCAAGACCGGCGTACCCGGAACTTATACGGCCACATTCAACTATACCCTAGGCAACTACAACTGGGCTCAATACACTTTTTCCGCAGAAGCTGACTCTACCGGCCATATTGAAGAATTTGACGAAGGGAATAATACTAAATTCAGTATAGATCTAACTGTAGAGAATTAAAAGGACTAACCACACTCCGCACCTGACCCCGAAGCGTCGGAGGCGGTAATTTTTTCGTTAGACATGCAAATTGAGGAGACATATGCGTTTCATTAACCAGCCGCTCAAGATGATATTGAACATATTCATTCTGGCCATGATTGTCTTCGCTGCTGGATGCAATCAAAACTTGGCTCAGAAAAATCGAGCATTTATCCTTCAATCAGGTGACTTGCTCTTCCAGGATCTTGATTGCGGACCTTTTTGCGACGCAATTGAGAAAGTCACAACAGGATATAAAGGGGCAAATTTGTCACATATTGGTATCGTTAGAGGCGACAATCATGGCAATGTTGTCATAATTGAAGCTCTGCTTACTGGTGTAGAGGTTACACCGCTTGATACTTTTCTCGACCGCAGCCATGACCGCAAACAGCAGCCAAAGGTACTGGTCGGCCGACTCAAACCAAAGTATCGCCACTTGATCCCAGCGGCACTGGGGGAAGTGCTGACACTCAAAGGAAAACCCTACGATAAGATCTTCGACATCCAGAACGATGACTACTATTGCTCCGAAGTCGTCTATCACGCTTTTCTGGAAGCCCGTGACGGCAAACCACTTTTCGAACTACAACCTATGACATTCGTGGATCCAGACACGGGAGAAACATTTCCGGCGTGGAAGGAATACTTTGCAGAACTTACTGTGCCAATTCCGGAAGGTAAACCGGGCATAAACCCTGGCGGCATTTCTCGTTCAAATGCCATAAGCATCGTGCATGCTTATGGAACGCCGAGCGGCTGGGAAAATTTGTATGAATAATCCCTACCAGCCACAATCAAAACAAACTCTCCTCGGGGAGAATGAAGCTTGAAATACGCCTCAAGCTCCTCAGCCGTCCCTCTTCTAACCTCTTCGTATTTTTTGGTCAACTCCCGTCCGACGGCTATCATTCTTGTTTCAGTTACCGGCATCAATTCTTCTAAGGTAGCCAGCAGGCGATAAGGCGATTCGTAAAAAACTACGGTTTTTTCTTCCTGGCCGAGCTTTTCAAACCATTTTTTCCTCTTTGAACCCTTGCGGGGCAAAAATCCGTAAAAAATGAAGCTGTCGGTGGGCAATCCGGAAACAACCAAACCCGCCAGCAGAGCACTCGGGCCGGGTATGGGAATTACCTTAATATTCTCCCTGATCGCCAAACGAATCAAATAAAAGCCAGGGTCGGAAATTCCCGGTGTTCCCGCTTCACTCACCAGGGCAATCCGTTTGTTTCCCTTTAGCAGTTTAATTAAATTTCCGGATTTCGAGACCTTATTATATTCGTGAAAACTAGTCAGAGGGGTGTGGATATCATAGCGGCCGAGAAGAATCTTGCTTTTTCTGGTATCTTCACAAGCGATTAAATCTACTTCCTTAAGAATGCGAATCGCCCTTAAACTTATATCTTCCAAATTCCCGATCGGTGTGCTGACAATAAAAAGTTCACCCATACTAAATAGTTCCGCTGAATTCTTTAAGCCGCATCAATCGGCTTAAATTCCCTCTCTCGATTTCGCTGAGTTTCATGCTGATATATTTAATCGTATCATCCAGATCGGGAATCAGGCGGTATTCTAAAGCGTTTACCCGACGCCGCGTCCGTTCGATTTCCTGAGCCAGAAGAATAATACTATCCTCTAAACCGGCCACCTGAATCATCAAAGGCAGCACTTCATTGAGCAGAATTACCGCTTTATCATATTGGGAATTGACAGCAGAAAATCGATATCGATGTAAATCTCCTTCGGTTTTTAGAGAAAATTTACTTGTCTCTAAATTAAGAATCCGCGAGGGAATAACTTTTATTTCGCTTTTTCTTTCCGTAAAGAATAAAGCTTCTTTCAAATCAGCCGGAGGCATAGTCACGGCCGCCTTTACAAAAATCTTTAGCGCCCGGAAAAGTTTTTCTTCCATTTCTTCCCTTAAAACTTTATCCTGGTCAATAAAATCGAGAAATCTTCTTATTAACTCGTCCTCTTTATTTTTAAGCAGCTTATGCCCCCGTTTGGCAAATGAATGTTTCGTCTTTAACTTTGATAATTCCATCCGGGTGGGATTAACGTTCAAGCGCATGTTGGAATGGATTCCTTATTTTTACCGTTTTAGGGATGAACCGAGATACTTATCAATGAATTCCGGGCGAATCCGCTTGAGTTCGGTCCGGGGAAATTGAGACAGCAGCTTCCAACCCAGATCCAATGTTTCCGAAATAGTCCGAACCTCATCTTCCCGCTGCTGAATATATTCCACTTCAAAAAGATTGGAAAATTTCAAATACCTTAAATCCATCTCGGTAAGGGCGGCTCTCCCCAGAATTTTTTCCAGCTCATAGGCCTCTTTACCCCGGGCATAAGCCGCAAAAAGCTGATTAAAAAGATCGGCGTGGTCCTCCCGGGTTTTATCCTTGCCAATTCCTTTATCCTTGAGACGAGAAAGAGAAGGCAGAACATCAATAGGCGGATAGATTCCTTTCCGGTTAAGGCCGCGGCTCAAAATTATCTGCCCTTCGGTAATATATCCGGTTAAATCAGGGATAGGGTGGGTTTTGTCATCTTCGGGCATAGTTAATACCGGAATCTGGGTAATTGAACCGGGATTGCCTTGAATTCTGCCCGCTCGTTCATAAATGGTAGCCAGATCCGTATAGAGGTAGCCGGGATATCCGCGCCGGCCCGGAACTTCTCGTCGGGCGGCCGATATCTGCCGAAGAGCTTCACAGTAATTTGTCATATCAATTAAAATAACCAAAACATGCATTCCCTGCTTAAAGGCTAAATATTCGGCGGCCGTTAAGGCAACCCGGGGAGTAGCAATTCTCTCAATCGCCGGATCATCAGCTAAATTGACAAAAAGCGCCACATTTCCAATCGCTCCGCTTTCCTTAAAATCGCTAATAAAAAAATTAGCCTCTTCAAAAGTAATCCCCATAGCGGCAAATACCACGGCAAATTTTTCCTCTTTCCCTAAAACTTTGGCCTGACGGGCAACCTGGGCCGAAAGACGAATATGAGGAAGGCCTGAAGCTGAAAATATGGGTAATTTCTGCCCGCGCACCAGGGTGTTAAGTCCGTCAATGGCGGAGATGCCGGTTTGAATAAACTCTTGAGGATAATTTCTGGCCGAGGGATTAATAGGTGTGCCGTTAACATCCAGCCGGGTTTCAGAAAGTATGGGCGGACCGCCATCAATCGGATTACCCAACCCATCAAATATTCTGCCCAACATATCCAGGGAAACAGCCATTTCCATTCCCCGGCCCAAAAATTTCAAACGGGTGTTTTTGATATCAACTCCGGTGGTACCGCCAAAAACTTCCACCAGGGCCTTATCCCGATTAACCTCCAGAACCTTTCCGTTTCTCATCTCTCCACAGGGAAGCTGTATCTCAACCAACTCCTCATATTTTACCCCTTCAACTTCATCAACCAGAATCAATGGGCCCACAATTTCCTGAATAGTTAAATATTCCTTAATCATTTTCATCTCCGGATATTTTTTCCCCGCCAGGGATAGATTCCTCTCTAGTAATTTTATTCAAAACCGAATCAATCCTATCCAATTCTTCTTCGGGAACAAGCTTAAGCCGGGCAATTTCCTCTTTAACCTCTAAATCTAAAAGTTTCCCCAGAGGAACACCCTGCGAAAAAGCCTTTTGAGAAACCTCGCCTAATAACATAATTGCTTTCAGAATTTTGTATTGTTTTTTCAATGAAGTGTAGGTATCAATTTCGTTAAAAGCATTTTGATGAAGGAAATCTTCCCGAATAGATTTGGCCAGATCCAAACTCAACCTATCCTCCGGCGAAAGGGCATCAATTCCGATTAACTTAACAATTTCCTGCAATTCTGATTCTCTTTGCAGAACCAGCATTGCCTCCTTTCGCAGTTTCACGAATTCAGTATTAACTTTCTTGTTAAAATACCGGTTAGCAATAGGCTGGTACAAAGAATAGCTGTTCAGCCAGTTAATCGCCGGGAAATGTCTTTCATAAGCCAATTTGTCCTCCAGGCTCCAGAAAACCTTAACCACTCGTAATGTCCCCTGAACCACCGGGTCAGTCAAATCGCCTCCCGGCGGAGAAACCGCCCCGATAATCGTCAGCGAACCCAAACGTTTATCCCGGCCTAAACATTTTATCAGGCCGGCCCGTTCGTAAACCTCGGCAATCCTGGTGCCAAGATAAGCCGGATAACCTTCGTCTCCGGGCATCTCTTCCAATCTGCCCGAGATTTCCCGCAAGGCCTCGGCCCAGCGCGAGGTAGAATCAGCCATTAAGGCCACATCATAGCCCATATCCCGGAAGTATTCAGCAATAGTAATGCCGGTATAAATGGAAGCCTCGCGGGCGGCCACCGGCATATTTGAGGTGTTGGCAATTAAAATAGTCCTTTTCATCAGAGACTCGCCGGAATGAGGGTCAATAAGCTCTGGAAATTCCAGGAGAACATCAGTCATTTCATTCCCTCTTTCTCCACACCCCACATAAACAATGATTTCGGCATCAATCCATTTGGCTAAAGCATGCTGAATAACCGTCTTTCCCGAGCCAAACGGTCCGGGAACACAGGCAGTTCCGCCTTTACCTAATGGAAAAAACGTATCAATTATTCTCTGCCCGGTTACCAAAGGAATCTCCGGCACTAATTTTTCCCGATAGGGGCGTTCTTTTCTAACCGGCCAGCGCTGCATCATCTTTACCTCAACTATTTCCCGGGATGTTTTTATCCGGGCAATCACCTCGGTAACGGTAAAGACACCCTTTTTTATCTCAATAATTTCGCCTTTAATCCCTGGAGAAACTAAAATTCGATGCTCTACCAGCGACGTCTCCGGGACTACACCAAGAATATCTCCGGCCTCTACTTTTTCTCCTTTTTTTATCCGGGGCGAAAATTCCCACTTCTTGCTTCTATCAAGGCTGGGTATAAGCAAACCGGGCGGAATGCTATCGCCAACTTTTTTTCGAATCGCCTCTAACGGCCGCTGGATACCATCGTAAATATTTCCGATTAATCCCGGTCCCAATTCTACACTTAACGGCTCGCCCAGATCTTCTGCCGGTTCCCCCGGTCCGACACCGGCAGTATCTTCATAAACCTGGATAGAAGCGACATCACCTTTTAACTCGACAATTTCTCCAACTAATTTTTTCCCGCTGACCCAAACCATATTATGCATTTTTGACTGAAACATATCTTCAGCCACCACCAGAGGGCCGGAAACTTTAGCAATTTTTCCCTTTTTCTTTTTATCAATAGCCATTATTCACTCTTTCTTTTATCATGGATTCTGTCAGAAATTAACCATAAAACGATATAAATGGACAACCACAAGGGTTGTCCCTACGATTATCCTCAATAATCTGTACTATGATTCGCTTCTTTACTTTTCTTCTCTTCTGCCATAGATTGCCTTCTTTCTTTATTTATTTGTCCGCAAAGATATGAGGCCGGATGCAGGATTTAATCTAACTCACGAGGAGAAGCTCCTACTGTAATAGTCCCGCCATAATTGAAATAAGTACCATTACAAGCCGTTACACCCGGACTCTCTATGTCTGGATTCTCTAATTTATAAGTTATCATATACCACTGTTGGGTGCAGCCGTAACCGCGCGAGAAATAACAATAATTGTATTTTCCGCCTCCAGTCCAACCACCTGTTTCATTTACTGGATCTTTAGGTAATTTCTTAATATATCCCTCTAATTCAGTCTGGAGAGTATCCCAGCTGCTATCTGAGCTATTACTCCAACCGCTATTAGGAGAACTTGCTCCTCCAGATAATGGATATTCGCCATAAGTGAGATTATATCTCGTAAGAGCCGACTGAAGCTGACGTATATCCGCCTTTCTCCTTGCATCTCTCGCTTCCCTTCGAGCACGCAGAAAGTTAGGAATCGCAATAGCCACAAGCACCCCAATAATCGCCACCACAATCATAATTTCAACGAGAGTAAACCCCGCTCTTTTTTTCTTCTTCACATTCTTCTTTAATCCTGTAAATCCTGTCGAAAACTTTCTGTCTTTATTTTTACATTCTCTTTTTCTCTGTGGACTCTGTGGTTAAATTCTTTTCTGTGGTTTTATTAAATTTCAAAACCGACTGCTTTGCGCACTACTCCCCGTATTACCGTCCGGCCCAATTGCCGCCTCTGCTTATGATTGGGAATCAAACAAATTTTCGGAAATCTCCCTGCACCTCTAAACTGAAATTTCTCCTCGACTATTTTCAAAAATGTCTCGGTGACAAAAATGATGCCATAATCTTCCTGCATTGCTTTCAAAATATCCTGAACTTCTTTTTCGGTATGCACCGGGTAAATCAACAATCCTAAAGCGGCAAAACCCCAAACGGCCCAGGGCTCACCGACAACTGCCATTTTATACATAGGTCATCCTCAAATGTGGCGCTAATTCTTCTCTTGCTAAACCGGCGTTTTTCCCCTGAAGAATAAGACGGATATTTTTTATCTCCAGCTCCTTTACCAGTAAATAAGCAATCACCGATTCTAATCCGATAAAAGAAAATTTTGTCTCCCTTAAAACATCCATTAAAAAATCATCTATTTTTTTTTCTAATAAATCCGGGCTTTCGTCTTCCCCGCCGCTACCGGAAAATATCTTTTGATATGAGTAGCGGGAAAGAAGCCTGGCTAAATCCAAACTGCCGTTAAAAAAAGCGGCAAAATCAGCGCCGGAAATCTTTCCTCCTTCAATGAAACATTCTTCAAAAACGGATATGTCTTTTGGCAGCTTTTTCAGCCGCAAACAACTGTCTAAATTGGCAAAGTCAACAAACATTCTAAAGATATAACGGCAGAAATCATTAGGGGAGCTTATCTCCTCTGCCAGTCGGAAATATTCCCGGTCTAAAACCCGGCTAATTCTATTCAGACTGCCGCCGCTGGTTTCCTTTTCAACTTTCAAGAAAATTTCCGCAGCCTTATCCGGGTAAAGCTCATAATTCTTTTTCTTGAATGAATCCTCCAGAACAGCTGCTCCATATAGCCCTAGATTGACTAAAACTTCGCTTTCAGAAATACCCTTGCCATTAAAGTTTTTCGGAAGCAGTTTCTTTCTAAGCAGCACTCCAAAATTTCTGAAATCATAACGGATGATAAAACTATCGATTATTTCCGGATGATAAGACAGATTTTTTGCGGTTTTATATAAAGCCCCCAGGTTGAAAGATAAAAAGCGCTCGGTATTTAAAAGCATTTCTTCGGCCCCGGACGAAGTTTGATACCCGGCTTCGGTCAGAATGGCAGAAATCTCTTCAGGGTTCACGGTAGAAAGCAAGCGCTCAAGGTCATGAGGAAAAAGTAATTTATTTTCCCTCACCTTTATCTCACCAACACTATAGGCGTAACGCAGGTCTTCGCTGGAAGAATAAAACATCACAATTCCTCAAAAAGAATTTTTGCTATTTGAGCCTCATATCTGTCCCGGATTTCTTTAATCAATGTTTCAAGACTGGCATTAATTTCTTTTTTCCCGGCGCGGACGATTATCCCTCCGGAAATCTTTCCGCTCTCTTTAGAATATTTTAACTTCAGGCGGTTTTTTCTATTGAATGCCTCAAGCCACTTGCCGGAAAAATTCTCCCTGTCCCGGGAGGACAAAATAATCTCTTCCTCACCCCGGGCAAATCGTGATAGAATTCTCTCCAGAAATGCCTGATATCTCTCCTTTGACTTTTTTATTCCATTCAGCCCAGAGAGGAAAACTTCGCTGATAAACTGCTGTTTATGGGAAAGGATCTCCTTCTTAATTTGAATCCGGGTATTGACTACGATTCTTTCCCTTTCTTTGGCCGCCTCCTGGCGAAATTTAGCCAGGGTATCTTTTTTCAGTGTTTCTCCCCTTTTTTTTTGTTCCTCTTCCCTGCGCCCGGCAGAAACTAAGGCCGCTTCTTTAATCTCGGCGCGCTTTTCCCCGGCATCAGACCTGATTTTTTTTAGAATATCTTCAAGCGCCATATTAAGATTCTACACTTTCATACCAAACAGAAATAAAATAGAAACCAATAATCCTAAAATTGCATAAAATTCAACTAAAACCCCGATTACCAGCGCCTTGCCTACTTCCTGAGGCTGTTTGGAAATCATCTTTGCCCCGGCGGCGCAAACTTTTCCCTGATGGATGGCTGAAAACAATCCGGCAAAAGCAATGGGTAAACAGGCCAGAAGAATCTGCAGCCCCTGAAGCCAGGTCAGAGATACCGCTTCTCCTCCCAGAAAACCAATTTGCAGCATTACCAGGAAGGCAACAATCGCTCCATACACACCCTGGGTAGCCGGCAGAACATTTAAGAGAAGCAACCGGCCGAAAGATTTCGGATCTTCACTCATCACCCCGGCTGAGACCTGCCCGGTTAAACCAACACCGACGCTGGAGCCGATGCCGCATAAGGCCACAGCCAGAGCGGCGCCTAAAATAGCTAAAGCAATTCCAATCATTTTTCTCCCTCCTCAATGAGCCCGTAACTTATGGAGCAAAGCGAACATAAGTTGCTGGGCGAATTGACCCCCAGCTCTTAGATTTCAAAGAAATCTGCAGGGGGTTATATCTTCACTAAACCCGCAACTTATGGAGCATTAGCAAACATAAGTTACTGGGCGAATTGCCCCCCAGCGATTAGATTTGCCTAGCAAATCTGCAGGGGGTAACTGTCCTTTAATTCATTTTAATCTTCGTATTTAAATAGAACCCCCTTTTTCTTACTTTTCAATTCAGGCCACCTTAGTAAATTTACTGTCCAATTTGAAAGGCTGAAAAAGCTCTCCCCCGTTTTCATAGAATTTAGTGAAAAACTCGACGAATTGGAGACGCAGGGTATGGGCAAAACCACCCAGACTATTGATAAACAGATTGAATCCATGCCCTAACACCACTATCACCAGGCCGAGAACAACTCCGACGAAAGGCACCTTGGAAAACAAATCGCCAATAATATTCACCGCCATGCCGATAACCGTGGTGGCTAATCCAAGGGCTAAAAGACGGCTGTAAGAAAGAATATCTCCCAGCATCCCTACCGTTCCGTAGAGTTTGAATAAACCCTTGCCCAGGCGCAAAAATATATTTTTCGTTCCCCAGCCGGCAGATAGAAACAGCGTTCCTGCCCCGCCCAGAGAAAAGATTTTCGCCAGGAGTAAAATTGAATCCGGCAGTCCTCCCAGATATCCACCCAGCAAAAGAATCAAACCGGTAACTAAAAATATCCAGGGCAGCTCCTGAAAAAGGGCTTCAGCAATTCTCTTCCTTTTTAATTGCAAAATCACCTTTAACAAAATCCCGAAATAAATCTGGATTACACCCAGCCCCAGGCATATCCCCAGAAAAAGCATAATGTTCTTTAATGGGTCAAAAATCATGAACCTTCGTAACCCTTGAAGAAATACCAGCATTGGCGGCAGATGCTCGAAGTCAAGACAGAAGATACTGCCCAGGAGTATTCCCAGCAGTATAATCAGAATTCCGCAAAGGATAAAAACCTTGAAAACCAATTTCTGCTCCGGCTCCAATTTCACCCTTTTCAAAACCAGCAACCCCAGAAGCAGGAAAATTAATCCGTAGCCGGCATCGGTAATACACAACCCGAAAAAAAGGGCAAAAAACGGCATTAAAAAAGGCGTCGGATCGAATTCAAAATAATTCGGCATACCGTAGAGTTTGGTAATGAATTCAAACGGTTTAATCCATGAGCGATTTTTCAAAGCAACCGGCGGCTGAACCCGGGGGGAAGGCGAACTAATTGCTATCTCTAATTCCGGAAAAATTTTAACTACCTTCTCCTCTAAAATTTTTACTTCACTTGCCTTTATCCATCCTTCCAGAATAAATGCCGCCCTGGTCTGGGAAAAATTTCGGCTTATGTATTCCCGGCTAAGCCGGTTAGAAATATTATCATGCAGTAAAAGGAGGCTGGATTTATCCCCGAAGAGATTTAGCGCCCCTTTATTTACTTCTTCCTCCTCTAATTTCAAAGACCTTTCTTCTTCCCCTAAATCTTTGAGGCGTTCTTGAAAAGTTCCCGTTTGCGCTTTTGAAAAAGCTCCAAACTGAAAATTCAGATTTTTTAGAAATTGCTTTATATCTTCTTTCCCGCCTTTCAAACAGGTAACCACCAGAAATAAATTTTTGGCATCTCTTTTAAAGGTTTTATACCATACCTTCTTGAATTTTTTGTCCAGAATCGAGCTGTTTTTCAGAAAAATATTTTTGGAAATTATCCCCCAGATTAAATCTGTGTTTTTACCGGGCATTAAATCTTTCTTGGAGAAAGGAAATTGGGAATAAGACGCAAGCTGGTTTCTTTCTTCCCTTAGCTGTTCCCGTTGCAATTTGATTGAATCTATCCTATCTTCCAAAGCTTTATACTTCTTAAAAGATTCTACTTCCGAGAAAGCGCGCAGAATATGACGGGCTTTTTCTTTGGTAAAATGTGTCTTAGTCGGGAGAAAACTTTCCAAAAGCCCCTGCAGAAAACCGGTCTTTTCGTATTGGCTTAAAAAATTCAATATCCTTTCTATCTGAGAAAGCCGCTCTTCTAATTCTTTTCCTTCCCCGCCGGCAAAGTCCCTATCCTGCTCCGTCCCTTTTCTTATATTAACAATCTGCACCACTCCCAGATGCTGGAGAAGCTGGGTTACCCGGCTTTCAATATGCTGGTGCCCAACCAAATGAACTTTCTTCATCGCTTCAATAGCCATTTATCCCTTACTCC
This sequence comes from Candidatus Ratteibacteria bacterium, assembly GCA_034717985.1. Lineage (GTDB taxonomy): Bacteria > CAZDME01 > JAYEMH01 > JAYEMH01 > JAYEMH01 > JAYEMH01. Next base: position 21,559 of record JAYEMH010000031.1, on the reverse strand, counting down.
ATGATTTTTTCTATCACAAATTCTACCGCCCGGGGCAAATTTAATTGGGCCTTCCGGGTAAGTTGTTTTTTAATTTCTTCGCCTTCGAGCTTCAATTCTTTCGAGGCGGCTTGGGCTTCATCTCTCATCTTTCGGCAAAGTTCTTCTCCCTCTATTTCGGCTTCTCTCTGTCCCTGCCTAATTAATTCCTCAGCCTTCTTATGACTGCGGGTAGTAATTTCATCTGCCTCAACTTTTGCCTTTTTCACCATCTCCTCAGCCAGAATTTCCTCCCGGCGAATTTCTTCCAAGCCCTCTTTAAATCGCTTAACCTCTTGGGGTATCTCAATTTTATTCTGAGTCATACGAATCCTCTAATTGTTGCAGTATTGAAAATTCTCCAACGGGGCTTACTCAATCACCTTAGGCACTTTAAAAAATTTCCCGTCCTTATCCACCTCAGGGGCATTAGACAAAATCTCCTCCCGGGATAAAGATTTTTCTTTCTTATCCTGCCGCCAAACATTCTTTAAAGGCATAATATGCGCCAGCGGTTTAACATTTTTAGTATCCAGCTCGTTCAACTTATCCATAAATTTCAATATTTTATCCAACTGCCGGGTAAATTTCTCTTTCTCTTTTTCTCCCAGATGGAGACGGGCCAGCTTAGCTACCTGTTCTACATCTTTTTTAGTAATTTTCCCCATTTTTTACTCCGCAAAAATGTGTTTTGCAATACAATCAGCTAATTCCACAAATTCATCCAGGCTCAAGGTTTCTCCCCGGCGATTTAAATCAATTTGACAGCCCTTTTGAATCTCTGAAAAATCCAGTCCCCTTTTTTCTAAGACAGGCTTTATTGCATTGGATAATTTTTTGCGCCTTTTCTCAAAAGAAGCACGCACTACCTCAAAAAAAAGATTCTTATCCCCTGGCTTGAATTTTGCTTCCTTATGTCTCTCCAGTTTAACCAGCCTGGAAGCCACCTTGGGAATCGGAAAAAAAGCCTGAGGAGGAATTTTCCGGATTACACGTACCTCGGCGTAAAAATTAACTAATACCGAAAATGCCCCATAAGTCTTAGTCCCCGGTGAAGCTTTCATCCTTCCGGCCACATCTTCCGGCAAAAGCAGCCAGATTCTCCTGAAATCCGGTTCTTCTTCTAATATTTTCCTGACCAGGGGCGAGGTCAAAGAATAAGGAATATTCCCGATAATCTTTATTCTTTTTATTAAATCCGAATTTATTCTTCCAAAATCCCGCCGGATGAGGCCGCTAAATTCAATCTTTAAGGCATCCCCATGGATAACCTCTGCATTTGAGAAAGAACCGAGCCTCTCCTTTAATCCTTTAACCAATCCCCGGTCAATTTCAATCGCCCACACTTTTTCAACCCGAGGGGCAATAACCTGGGTTAAGGTGCCCAGGCCGGCGCCAATTTCAATAACCAAATCGTCACTTTTAAGCCCGGCTGATTCCAGAATCTTATTTAATATGTTTCTATCAACTAAAAAATTTTGCCCTAATCGCTTTTTTAATCTAAGACTCTGCGCCGCTAAAATCTCTTTAAGGACACGCAGACTGGTTAACCCCGTTAGAAAATCTTCTCTACCGGGGGATACTGTCGATGTCATTGAATCACCATTGGCAACCGCTTTGCTGATTTTCTCTAACGGGGTAAAAAATTTATCGAACAATCTCTGTTCCGATTCCTTTGTCGGTAAATATTTCCAAAAGTATGGAATGAGGCAGACGCCCGTCAACAATATGGGCTTTCTTCACCCCGCCCTTAATAGCCGCTATACAGGCCCCTACCTTGGGAATCATACCCCGGGCAATAATATTATTCTTAATCAAATCATCCGCTTCATCACATTTAAGGGTGGAAAGAAGAGAGGTCTCATCTTCCGAATTACGCATAATCCCTTTTACATCCGTCAATAATACCAATTTCTCGGCTTTAAGAGCAACCGCCAATTCTCCGGCCACCACATCGGCATTGACATTTAAAATTTGCTTTTTGTCAGCGCCCAAAGGAGAAATTACCGGAATTAGATTTTTCTTCTTTATTATAATCTCCGGATTAATTTTTTTGACTTTCCCAACTAAACCTAACTCTTCGTTATGAATACTTGCCTGGATAAAATCCTTCCCATTGATACTGCCTGCCTTGCCGCCCAATTGTTTTATCAAATCGACTAATCCCCGATTTATCTCTTTGAAAAGTACATCTTCAACAATCGCCAGGGATTCTTTGTCAGTCGCCCGCATTCCGTCGATAAACTCAGTTTTCTTTCCCATCTGTTTAAGCTTCTCGGTAATTAAGGGCCCGCCGCCATGCACCAAGACGGGCATTATCCCTACGGTATGCATAAAAATAAGGTCCTGCATAATACTTCTTTTTATGCCTTCCATGGCCAGGGTACTGCCTCCGTATTTCACCACCACTTTCTTGCCGCGAAATTTCTTTATATAGGGTAAAGCTTCAATCAATATTTCTACTTTCTCAATATATTTCTGCATCGTTATTTCCTCATTTTCGGCCCGGCATTAATCCTGATATAATCCGGCGAAAGGTCGGTAGTCAAAAACTTTTTTTCACCCCTGCATATTCCCAAATTAACCAAAATTTTTATTTTCCTGTTTCTAAGGAGCCGGGCAAGCCTGGCCGCGGAAACATTAAATGCCCTGCCTTTTTTCACCACCGGGCAGTCTCCATAATAAATATCAATTTGCTCTTCTTTTAATTTTACACCGGAAGAACCCAGGGCGGCCATAATTCTTCCCCAGTTAGGGTCAGCTCCAAAAAGCGAAGTCTTTACCAGGTTGGAATGGGCGATAGCCCAGGCGGCCTTTTCGGCCTCTTTATCGTTAGAGGCGCCCTTTACCGCAATCTCAACGAATTTAGTCGCCCCTTCACCGTCTTCAACAATTTTTTGAGCTAAAATTTTTGCAACTAAATTTAAGCCCTCTTGAAATTTCAGGAAATCCTTATTAACCTTTTTAATCTTTTTATTACGCGCCAACCCATTAGCTAAAATAATTACCATATCGTTAGTACTCTGGGCGCCATCTACACTGATTGAGTTAAAGGAATTATTTACCGCCTCCCGCAAAGCTTTCCTGAGCAAGTTTCTGCTGATGTTGGCATCGGTGGTGAGAAAACAGAGCATGGTAGCCATATTGGGAAAAATCATTCCCGCTCCTTTGGCTGCTCCTCCAATTTGCACCCGGCTCCCGCCTATTGCCGTCTGCCAGGCGGCTTCTTTTAAAAAAGTATCGGTAGTCATCATCGCCTCGGCAATAGAGCGATGCGCATTCTTCGATAATTTATGAATGAGCTTTCCAATTCCGATTTTAATTTGCGGCATGGGGAGAAGCCTGCCTATTATACCGGTTGAAGAGACCAAAATCTCTTCTTGCTTGATGCCTAAAACCAAGGCAGTAAAAGAGGCCGTTTCTTTGGCATCTTCTAATCCCTTTTTTCCGGTGCAGGCGTTAGCATTCCCGGAATTGACGATAATTGCTCTAAAATTTCCTTTATTTATTTTTTCCCGGCTCAATTGCACCGGCGGTGCCGCAATTTTATTGGTGGTAAAGACCCCGGCAGCCTGAGAGGGCACCTCAGAGAAAATAAAAGCTAAATCCAGCTTTCTCTTTTTAATCCCGCAATGCACACCTGCTCCTTTAAAACCTAAAGGCGCAGTAATCCCGCCGCCTATAAAGCCCTTTGAATTTTGACTCGTGTTTTTCATTTTTGGTTTTTGATTTGTAATTTTGATTTTTGATATGTCACTTTGCATTTTGATGTTTGAATTTTGAATTTACTCCCAAACCCATATCCTCCGGAAAACCAAAACGGATATTCATATTCTGAACCGCCTGCCCGGCCGCTCCTTTAACTAAATTATCAATAGCGGCAATGACAACAACTACTTTGCCCCTGCGGCGCAGACCAATCTGGCAGAAATTTCCCATCCGGACAGATTTCGTCTCCGGAAAATGCTCCAATTCTAAAACTTGAACAAAAGGCTCATCCCTATAGAAATTTTTAAAAATCTGCCAAATTTCCTTTTCCTCTTTCTCGTTCTGCAATTGCAGATAAATAGTAGAGAGAATCCCGCGCTGAATAGGAATAAGATGGGGAACGAATACCAATTGACATACCGCCCCGCCGCCGGCTTCGGCTAAAATCTGCTCCATTTCCACCTGATGCTGATGCCGGGTAACTTTATATGCCCGGACATTCTCCTCTGCTTCAGAGGCAAGGAAATCCAGAACTGCCTCCCGCCCTGCCCCTGTAAGTCCGGTTTTAGCGTCAACAAATATTGGGGATGATTTATCCAGCAGGTTTTTCTTTGCCAAAGGGAGAATACCGAGAATTACCGAGGTAGGGAAACAACCGGGATTGGCAATTAAATTGGCTTTCTTTAAATCCTGGCGATAAATTTCCGGCAGCCCATAAACCGCCTCGCCTAAAAGTTTAGGTGCCTCGTGGCTAAAACCATAATGTTTGGGATATAAAGAAACATCCTTCAATCGAAAATCAGCGCTTAAGTCAATAACTATCTTTCCTTTTTCCAAAAGCGACGGCGCTAATTTTACCGCTACCCCGTGCGGAACGGCTAAAAACACCAGCTCGGAATCGCCGGCGACCTCATCCAGGTCAAATCCCTTACAAACCAAATCTACCTTTCCTTTAAAATCAGGGCAAAGTTCACTTATCGGGAGAGGCTTATCGATTTTCGCCGAAAGAGAGGTAATTTTAACCTGCGGATGACCGATTAAAATCCTGACCAGCTCTTCCCCGGTATAACCCGTTGCTCCCACTATAGCTGCCTTTAGCATCTTTTCCACCTTCTTGTCTTAAGTTGAGGTGTATTATAACCTATTGTCAACGTAAATGTCAATAAAAGTTAAAAAAGTTAAAAAAGTTAAAAAAGGTGCTCTAATTTCTAAAATCCTTATTTGCAAAGAATTAATATTTTTGTTTGCATAATTTTTAAAAATATGCTAATTTTAACAGGTAAATTATGATATAATTATGACTATGGAATTTAAGATTGAATTTAAACCCCACGCTATTAAAGATTGTAAAAATATAAACAAAAAAACATTGAATTTCATCTTTTCAAAGATTGAAATACTGTCGGACAATCTAAAAGGCGATGTGAAAAAACTGACGAATTTTACACCTGAATACCGTTTAAGGGTTGGCAATTATAGAGTTTTATTTGAAACCAAAATAGGCAAAGTTATTATATACAGAATTAAACATAGAAAAGAAGCGTACAAATAATAGGAGGTAACATAATGACACCTCATATCCAAATACTAAAGAGAAATGGTAAAAATGAATTCGCAATTCTTCCCTATCAAGAGTTTCTTAAAATGCAGGAATCTCTGGAAGACTATGAAGATTTGAAAGAACTGCGTTTAGCAAAAGCGAAAGAAGCAAATGCCAAAACCGTTTCTTTCAAAGAAGTCAAAAAAAAATTAAAACTTAATTAACATTCTTGAAGTGAGTGAAGTTTCGCCTCATTCATTACTCAAAGAAATTATGCCCCTGAAAGAATATGAAGATAACCTTTATATTGTTTGTACTCTTTTTCCATATCTCCGGCTTCTACCGGTGGCAAGTCAATAAACATTTCCCTGGCAGCTATTGCCAACTCCAGGGCATCTGCCAATGAATAGATGTATTTCCCATCTGCATCTCTAAAAACTACTATTGGTATGCCCTGCTTATTTGATAAATTACTGAGTGCATCCCGGTCTTCAACTGTTCCCTTTATAACACAGAGAACATTCTTCTTTGCCCCTATAAGTGCCTCAATCTCTTCCACTTCGCTGGCATCCTTCTTAAGTCCCAGTTCTTCTTTTGTTTTCTTTGTTATTATTAAATCTGAACCCATTTCTTTTTTAGTTTCTTCAACCAGTTCTCCTAAGATTTCGTTATATACCGGGTCTTCGGCATATAAAATCACTTCTCCTAATACATTATTCTTCAAAAGAATCCCTAACGCCTCCTCTAAATCTATAACCCCGCCATTGGCCAATAATGGCTCGGCAAAAAGAATAAGAGATTTTGAAATGCCTAATTTGTGCTTAACTAATGTTTTCCCTAACACCTTAGCTCGCTTTTTATATTTCTTTTTGGCTTTTTCTTTTAAGGCAATTATTGAAGATTTAAAAGCTTTATATTTCTCTTTATCTCTTTCAGCAATCCCCCCGGTTTGCTTGCCGATTCGGGAAATCTCTGTATCTTTCTCTTTTTTCACTTTTTCAACCGGCTTCAAAATATTTACTTCAGCTATCTGCCATGTCCCTGATTGGCTCCCGCCTAAAGCATCAACATATTCAGAAACATTTCTTGTTCCGGTAGAAGTTAAAGGCCCTCCCTTAGATAAAAATGTCTCTATCCCTCCCACATCTAATTTGGTAGCTGCCTCAATTCCCATTCTTTCGGCCTTATCTAAAATATGCTCCAAAACATTTCTCTTAAAGGTCTCTCCGGTTGAAGATTTAATTTCTTCTAAAAAAACAACCGGTTGACCCTCTTCTTTTGTCATTACCCGGATAATCGCCCGGGCAATCGGAATGCCGTTTCTTTTAACTAAAACCACCTTTTTATTGGAATCGGCTAAATAGGCCGGATGACAACGGAAAAACTCTATATTCGGATAATTATACCCCTGGCAGGTAGCCACCGGCTTCTCGCCAATCATCGCCAGAATAAAAGGATCGTCGGTATCCTCTATGGTTATCTTTCCTTTAACCACCAGCTTTGTCGGCTGAAGTATATTATCCCGTAAATCCGTTATGTCTGCTGCCGCCGTTCCCTCTCCCATCTTATCTAAACTGTCAATCAAACTGTTTATAAATTTTACTAAACTCTTTTTCCCTTCCTTACTTCCTATCTTCCCAGTCTCTATTTCTTCACTGTTTAAATTAAACAGAATTAATAAACTTCTGGCAATTTGCAGGTTTTCTAACCGAGATTCTGCTTCTTCTATATTCTTAATATCCTTAAAATATTTAATCTCTTTAATGCGCTCTAAAGAAGGCTGCTTGTTTTTAATATTCTTTCTTGCTTCAGTAGTTATGCGGCTTAAATCTTCTATATTACCACCCGCATTATCAAGCATTAAGGATAATTGCTCCCTGACAAATCCCTGAATATGCTGATGCTCTACCATATCCCTTATCTTCTTTTGAATCCGCCCGATTTTTCCTATTGTCTCTACGCTGATATCCCGTTCTTCTACCGGACCACCTTCATTTTCCATCCAGATATCTTTCTGTTTCTGGCTAAGCATCGCCAGCTGGTTAGTATCATAACGATATTCTTTATATTTCCCCTCTAAAACCTTTTCTACTACTATCCTGACAATCTCTAATTCCTCATCCATATTATGCTCTTTAAACCGCTTATAGAAAGTGGTAAAGGCAATAACTGCCTCCCAGGGTTTTTTATATTTAAGCCAATTGCCTACTGCTTTTCCATCTACCGCTATATCTATTTCTAATATTTTTACTAAATCCGTTAACAAACCTTTGCCTATTGCTTCTACAATCTCCTTCGGATTAGTCTGCCCGGCTTGAGCGGCAAAATCTTTTAATAAATCTCGCCTTTTTAATAAAAGACACCCTTGAGTTACTCTTAAAATATCCCCAAATCCGGATATAGAAAGCTTCTTTTTAGAAATCCTTTCTAAAATTCTGAAAACTGAATCTGTATTTTCTGAGTCATAAAAAACTTCTTTTAAATCATCAAACAAATAGGCCATTCTTTGCGGTCCGGATACCTTTTCTCCTTTAATTCTAAGGTTATATTCAAAAAATTTAAGCCCGGCTTCCGGATTTATGCTTAATAATCCGGCAAATTGCTTGGCATATTTCTGCCAAAATAGTTCTTCATCATATTGCAAAGACTTAACCAGCGATGAATTTATCTCCTCTAAAACCCTTTCTGCTCTCTTAAACAACGGATAAAATTCCTGACAAACAACTTTTCCTGCTTCCCTTTCATCAGCAATGTTTCTTTTATCCAAAGCTAAAACCGCGGCCAAACTCCAGATAATAAATCCTTTATCCCTTTTGGGCACCTCTCTTTCAAGCTCCTCTTCAATTAACTTTTCATATAAATGGGGTCTTTCTAAATCGGCTGTTTTCATTATTCCAGCCAGTCCTCTGGCCGCTTCTTGGCGGACATTCGCGTCATTATCATTTAATATTTCTAAGAGAGGATTAAGCATTTTTAAAGCTAAAGCAGAATCAGTTTTGTCTATTTCGCCCAAAGCTGCCACCATCTTTTTGGCCTTTTTGCGAATATCCCTGTCATTATCCTTTAACATTTCCAAGAGTGGATTAAGCATTTTTAAAGCTAAAGCAGAATCAGTCTTCCCTATCTCGCCCAAAGCTGCCATTGCCTTTTCACGGACATCCGCGTCATTATCCTTTAACATTTCCAAGAGTGGATTAAGCATTTTTAAAGCTAAAGCAGAATCAGTCTTCCCTATCTCGCCCAAAGCTGCCATTGCCTTTTCACGGACATCCCCGTCATTATCCTTTAACATTTCCAAGAGTGGATTAAGTATCTTTGAAGCTAAAGCAGAATCAGTCTTTCCTATCCCGCCCAAAGCTCTCACCGCCTCTTGGCGGACATACCAGGTATAATCCTTTAACATTTCTAAGAGTGGATTAAGCATTTTTAAAGCTAAAGCAGAATCAGTCTTTCCTATCTCGCCCAAAGCGGCCACCGCTCCTTGGCGAACATCCCCGTCATTATCCTTTAACATTTCCAAGAGTGGATTAAGTATCTTTGAAGCTAAAGCAGAATCAGTCTTTCCTATCCCGCCCAAAGCGGCTACCGCCCCTTGACGAATATCCGCATCATTATCCTTTAACATTTCCAAGAGTGGATTAAGCATTTTTAAAGCTAAAGTAGAATCAATCTTTCCTATCTCGCCCAAAGCTGCCACCGTCTTTTCGCGGACAGTCCTGTCTTTATCCTTTAACATTCCCAAGAGTAGATTAAGCGTTTTTAAAGCTAAAGCAGAATCAGTTTTGCCTATTTCGCCCAAAACTGCCACTGCCTTTCGGCGGACATACTCGTTTTTATCCTTTAACATTTCTAAGAGTGGATTAAGTATCTTTGAAGCTAAAGTAGAATCAATCTTTCCTATCCCGCCCAAAGCTCTCACCGCCTCTTGGCGAACATACGAGTCTTTATTCTTTAACATTACTAAGAGTGGATTAAGCATTTTTAAAGCTAAAGTAGAATTAGTTTTTCCTATCCCGCCCAAAGCTGTCACCGCCTCTTGGCGGATATACGAGTCTTTATCCTTTAACATTGCTAAGAGTGGATTAAGCATTTTTAAAGCTAAAGTAGAATCAATCTTTCCTATCTCGCCCAAAGCTGTCACCATCTTTTTGGCCTTTTTGCGAATATCCCTGTCCTTATCCTTTAACATTTCCAAGAGTGGATTAAGCATTTTTAAAGCTAAAGTAGAATCAATCTTTCCTATCTCGCCCACAGCTGTCACCGCCCATTGGCGAACATACGAGTCTTTATTCTTTAACATTACTAAGAGTGGATTAAGCATTTTTAAAGCTAAAGTAGAATTAGTTTTTCCTATCCCGCTCAAAGCTACCACTGCCTTTCGGCGGACATCCCAACCTTTATCCTTTAACATTGCTAAGAGTGGATTAAGCATTTTTAAAGCTAAAGTAGAATCAATCTTTCCTATCTCGCCCAAAACTGCCACCGCTCCTTGGCGAACATCCCCGTCATTATCCTTTAACATTTCCAAGAGTGGATTAAGCATCTTTGAAGCTAAAGCAGAATCAGTCTTTCCTATCCCGCCCAAAGCTCTCACCACCTCTTGGCGAACATACGAGTCTTTATTCTTTAACATTACTAAGAGTGGATTAAGCATTTTTAAAGCTAAAGCAGAATCAGTCTTTCCTATTTCGCTCAAAGCTACCACTGCCTTTCGGCGGACATCCCAACCTTTATCCTTTAACATTTCCAAGAGTGGATTAAGCATTTTTAAAGCTAAAGCAGAATCATTTTTTCCTATCCCGCCCAAAGCTGTCACCGCCCCTTGACGAATATCCGCATCATTATCCTTTAACATCCCCAAGAAACAGTTAACTAAATTTATACTAACAATCTCCGGTTTGGTGTTTATTATCTCAGTAAATAAGAGTAATCGCTCACTACTTATACTCAAACTGCCCACATCAGAAAACAATTCCTCTAACATAACAAACACAGATAAATCCTTGGCATCTGCCTTTCTATTTATCACCGTTCCTTGTTCGACCAGACTTTCACCATCTTCATCCAATCGGGCAGAGTGGACTTTACCTTCAATAAATTCTCTCAAAGCCAAGGTTAATTTACCGGTAAGTTCGGGGTGGCTATCGCCTTCTAACGGAACAACGCCTTCATAATTCTGTGGAAAAAGAACCATCTGGATTTGCCGGGCAATCTGGTGACCTTCCTTTCCTTTTAGTTCCTGGAAATGATAACAAAGTGCTTCATGAAAAAGGTATTCGGCTCTTAAATCAGGCTCGTCTTTTAGCTTCTCTAACATTCCCGAAACATAAGAGAGGTATTCTTCTGTTCCCAATCCAAGCCCGTATTTATTAGAACTTTGAACCAAATCAGGAAACTGCTTGATAATTTTGCCATTCTCCAATAGGTCGTTTCTGGCCTGTTTAATCCTGTTGCGCATTTCTTCTCTGTCTATTCCTAAGCTGTCTACTAATCTGAATAATTCACTTTCTCTTTCCTCCGTAAGCACAGAGCTAATTATCTCAAATTCCCTACGAAAATCTTTCTTTACCGTCTCTTCTTCTATCACACTCCCATGTTTTTCTATCCATTCTTTCAGCTCCTCTTTAGTAAGTCCATTAATTATAACTCCAACTATTTCTCTTTGAAGCCTATCGTTTGCTCTTGTTGCAGATTGACGCAGAAACGAATTCGGCTTCGCCCAGACTAAATCTATAAAGACCGTATTAAGCAAAAAAGCCCCGATAACAATTGAAGCAGTTGCCTTCAGGAGCAGCTTATTAAAGTTAGATTTTATGCTTTTAAAATTATCCATTTCTATCTCTATTTCATGTTTCAGTGTCTCCGGACTTCCGTGCTTCAGTGGTTAATTCTTTTTATCTCTTCTTTCTCTTTTTTCCAATTTGTTTTTCCTTTTTTCTGTGTTCATCCGTGTTTATCTGTGGTTATTTTGTTTCTTCTTTTTTTCTCTTTCTGTTTTTTGTTTACCCTGCCTGCCCCGTATCTTCGCCACAGGCGAATGGTATCGGGGTGTCCCCTACGGTTAAATTCTTTAATCCTGTCAAAAAATAAATAGGCTGAATCACCTATATTCTAGGCAACTCAGCCTCCGCCAAACTGTGTGACGGACTGTAGTTTTGCTTGCCCCCCTAGTTTTCTTACGAAAACAAACAGGGGGATTACCTTTTTCTAGAATCCACATAAAGTATAGCATATTTTACTATCCAAAAGCAAAAAAATTACAAACAAATTCAACCAAGCACCTTTTTCAAAAACCTTCCCGTATATGATTTTTTAGCTCTGATTATCTCCTCCGGACTTCCGGCAGCCACTACCCAGCCGCCTGAATCTCCTCCTTCCGGTCCTAAATCAATAATATAATCAGCCGATTTAATCACATCCAGATTATGTTCGATAACTAAAACCGTATTCCCAACCTCTACCAGGCGGTTCAAAACATTGAGTAATTTTTCTATATCGGCAAAATGAAGTCCGGTCGTCGGTTCATCCAAAAGATAAAGTGTTTTTCCGCTCTTTCTGTTCATTCGGATATAACCGCCGTATTTACTTAATTCCGTAGCTAATTTTACCCGCTGGGCCTCACCGCCGGAAAGGGTGGTGGCAGATTGTCCCAATTTTATATATCCCAGGCCAACATCATTTAAAGTCTGGAGCTTTCCCTTAATCCTGGGGACGGCCCGGAAAAATTCCAAAGCTTCCTTAACAGTCATATCCAGTACCTCGGCAATATTTTTACCCTTATAGCCCACTTCCAGGGTTTCCCGGTTGAAACGCAAACCTTTACAAATATCGCAGGGAACATAAATATCCGGCAAAAAATGCATTTCGATTTTAATTATCCCGTCGCCCCGGCAGGCTTCGCAGCGTCCTCCTTTGACGTTAAAACTAAAACGCCCAGGTTTATAACCCCGCATCCGTGCCTCGGGCACTTTGGAAAATAATTCTCGAATCGGACCGAAAGCGCCGGTATAAGTGGCCGGATTAGAACGGGGCGTGCGGCCGATAGGAGACTGGTCAATAACCACTACCGCCTCAATGTGTTTTATGCCTAAAATATCCTTATGCTTACCGGCTTTAACCTTTGAACGATAAAACTTCTGCGCCAGGGCTTTATAGAGAATTTCATCAACCAGAGTACTTTTCCCGGAACCGGAAACACCGGTCACACAGACAAACAAACCCAGCGGAATTTCTACATTAATATTTTTTAAGTTGTTCTCCCGGGCATTCCTGATTTTAATTGATTTTCCCGGCGGCTTTCTTCGTCTGGCGGGAACGGGAATTTCCAATTTCTTGTTCAAATATTTTCCGGTAAGAGAAGCCGGCGCCCCGAGGACCTCACTAAGCTCCCCCTGAACAACGACCTCTCCTCCCAATCTTCCGGCGCCCGGGCCTAAATCGATAATGTAATCGGCGCTTCGGATAGTCGTTTCATCGTGCTCGACTACCACCAGGGTGTTCCCTAAATCACGCAGCTGCTTCAAGGTGTTAAGCAGGCGGAAGTTATCCCGCTGGTGAAGCCCGATACTGGGCTCATCCAAAATATAAACCACACCAACCAACCGGGAGCCAATTTGTGTTGCCAGGCGTATTCGCTGTGATTCTCCTCCCGAAAGGGTACCCGACTGGCGGTCTAAAGTCAAATAATCTAAGCCGACATTAACCATAAAATTCAATCTTTCTTTTATTTCCTTGATTATCTCCCGGCCAATTTGAAAATCCCGCCGGTTGAGCTTAAGTTCAGAGAAAAATTTATGGGCTTTTTCTACCGAGAAACGAACCAGCTCGTCGATGTTCTTCCCGGTAACGGTAACCGCCAGACTTTCCTTGCGCAGGCGCGCCCCTTTACAAAGCGGACAGGGAAGTTCACTCATAAACTTTAAAATCTCAGTTTTGATATATTCGCTTTCCGTTTCCTTAAATCTTCTTTCCAGATTGGGAATGACACCTTCAAAATCGCTCTGGTAATAATAAGGGCGCCCTCCTTTCCAGTGACGAAAACCCATCTCTTCGCCGCCTGAACCATAAAGGATTATTTCCTGAATGTTTTTGGGAAGTTTTTCAAAAGGAGTCTCCATGCTAAACTCATAATGGCTGGCTAAAGCCCGCAGGATACGGCGGTAATAAATAATTAAATTGCGTCCTCCCCGCCTCCAGCCTTCAAGCGCTCCCTCGGCGAGACTTTTCTTTTCATCCGGGATGACCAAATCCGGATCTACTTCCAAACGGGTGCCCAAACCGCCGCAGCGGGAACAGGCGCCATAGGGACTGTTAAACGAGAACATGCGCGGGCTGAGTTCTTCAAAGCTGATACCGCACTTAGCACAGGCAAAGTGTTCACTAAAAAGATACTCTTCAGTTTTTCCTTTGCTTTTCTCTACATTGACAATAACTACGCCTCCGCCAAGCTTCAAAGCCATCTCTATTGATTCAGATAATCTTCCTTTAACTTTAGCGCTCTTAAGGATTCGGTCAACAACGATTTCAATATTATGTTTCCTGTTTTTGTCCAACCTGGGAAAAATCCGGCCAATTTCTATAATTTTTCCGTCAATTCGTACCCGGATGAACCCTTCCCGGCGGGCGGTAGCAAAAACTTCTTTATATTCCCCTTTTCTTCCGCGAACCAGCGGCCCTAAAATACTAATCTTGGAATTTTCCGGAAAGGCCAATAATTGGTCAACAATCTGCTGGACAGTCTGGGGCGTGACCGGGCGGCCGCAGCGATAACAATGGGGTTTGCCAATGCGGGCGAAAAGAAGACGCAGATAATCATAGATTTCGGTAACCGTGCCGACCGTCGAACGGGGATTGGCCCCGGCTTTACGCTGCTCAATGGAGATTGCCGGAGAAAGCCCTTCAATGGATTCTACCTCCGGCTTTTTCATCTGCTCCAGAAACTGCCGGGCGTAAGCAGAAAGACTTTCCACGTAGCGGCGTTGACCCTCGGCATAAATAGTATCAAAGGCCAGAGACGATTTCCCCGAACCGCTCAAACCGGTAATTACTGTTAATTTATTCCGGGGAATTTCCACATTGATATTTTTTAAATTGTGTTCTCTGGCGCCTTTAACAAGTATTTTCTCTGACGGCATCGTCTTTTCTTCCTTAAAAGCGGATTCTGGCCGGGGTAAACCCCGTTAGAGAACTCTGTTCTCTAACGGTCTGCGCCGACGGTGGCTTTAAACCACCGTCAGCTTCAAGTGATGATGACCACCGATTGAAATCGGTGGCTTTCTCTAACGGGGTAAAAAAATACTGGGTTCTTCCACCCAGATTTTAGTTATTATTCTCCTCTTAAGCAAAAAAGGATCCGTTAGACCCCTTTTTCATCCCTTTTTCTATTTTTGGCATTTGGGGCAGTAGTTTGTTCCCCGTCCGCCTAACTTTATTGATTTAAGTTTAGTTTGGCAAACCGGGCAGGTTTTTTTATCCCGGCCGTAAATCAAAAGCTTCTCTTCGTAATTTCCTTTTTCTCCATCAGCAGTTACATAATTATCAACTGAACTGCCCTTATATTTTATGGCCTCTTTCAAAACCTTTTGTATCTGCTGATGCAATTTTTTGATTTCTGAATCCTTGAGTGTTCCGGACACCCTTAAAGGATTGATACCGGCGCGAAAAAGAGCCTCCGCCGCATAGATGTTGCCAATACCGGCGATACGTTTCTGGTCCATCAATAATTGCTTTATTTTTGTCCGGCGTTTCTCGATAATCCACTTCAGTTTCTCAACCGTAAAAAAAAGGTCTAACGGCTCCGCGCCTAATTCATTGTAAACCTTAAACTTATCCAGTCTGTCTACCAGATTCATTGTCCCGAAACGGCGCAAATCTATAAAACGCAAATCTTTTCTGGAGCTAAGACAAAAAATGATATGAGTATGCCTCTCCAAAGGCCCGCCGCTTTTTTCGACAATAAGCTGCCCGGTAAGTTTTAAATGAATAAACAGATAATCCCCGCCTTCTATTTCTAAAATAATATATTTACCTCTTCGCCGGACAGCCTTAATTTTTCTCCCGGTTAATCGCTTTTTAAATTCGGCCGGTGAAGGCGCCTTTATCGGCTTGGATAGATTGATTATTACTTCCTTTATTTTCGCGCCGCTTAACTTCTCCTCCAACCCTCTTTTTATTGTCTCTATCTCTGGCAACTCCGGCATAATTATTCTCCCTCATCATTTTATCTGTGTACTTGGTATTTCAGAATCTGTGCAATCAGGGTCTGCTGAGTTTTTCAGCAGACCCTACTTAAAATCTCTTTTATTTTTTTGAAACACTCGCCGACACTCTCGGTTTTAATTACCCCTTTTATATCCCAGGTCTCAAGGCCAATCACCGGAATTCTATACTGCAAAGCAAAACTTATTTCAGAAAGCGTCCCGTAATGACCGTCAATGGCCACAATTAAATCGGAATTCCTCACCACCAATACATTCCTCGTCAGGCCTAAACCGGTAACCACCGGGATATCCACAAACCGGTTAGCCTCTTTCGTATCTATACCGGGGAGAATTCCTAAAGTTTTCCCTCCTGTTTTTTTCGCTCCGCGGCAAGCCGCTTCCATTATCCCCGTAAGTCCTCCGCAGACTAAAACCCGCCCCAGTTTAGCAATTCCTTCACCAACCTCTTCAGCCATTTTTGAATGTCTCTCCGAGGCGCGATGCCCCCCAATAACACCTATGGTTCTCATTTAATTCCTTTTAATATCGGTTAGCCAGTTAGCCAGTTAACCGGTAAACAGGAAAACCGGCAAACCGGTTAACCAATTTCACGTGCCTATCTTTATCTTCCCGACAATACTCTGCAAACAAGCAATGGCCGAAAGCGGGGCCATAAAACTCGTCTTGGGATTATCCGGCGCCGGAAGATTATCCGTCCGGCTGACCATTTCGCCAAATTCTCCCTTAACCTTAATCTCGTGGCTATTGGCGGTAAATCCGGGACTGGTAATAATTCTGACCCGGGTTTTCTCAGGTCCAATCCCGGCAAAACTTAAAGTGGCGGCGACATTCACATTCTTGGGAAAAGCCTCAACTGCTTCCTTAGCTGTTCCTTCAAATAGAATAGTCTCCTTATCTATTTTTTCCAAATCAATTTTTTTCTCTAAAATATAGGGCGCGCCGCTTAAGGAAGCGGGAGGTTTTCTGGTAGTTAAAATTACCGAATCTATTTGACCTGCAGAAGCCGCCTTGACACCGTCAATTCCGACGATAGCCCCGGAAGGCAGGTAAAGCCGGCTTTGACTCTTTTCGGCCAAATCGAGAACCTCGGGATTTATTAATAACCCTCCGGTGCTCATCAAGAAAATATCTTTGTTCTTTTCAAAAACCAACCCGGCAATTTCTTTAACTGCTTTGGCTGAAGCACATTCCACCGTTAAATCCGCTAAATCAATAAGCGCCTCCAAAGAGGTTATAACCGGTTTCTTTTTTAACCTGGCCGAGAGAATTTTGCTTTTATCTTTGTCCAAATCATAAATTGCCGCCAGGCTCGCTTTAATTTTTCCCTTATCAACCGCCTGAGCGATTAAACCGCCGATAGTGCCGCAGCCAACCAGACCGATTTTAATCATTCTAACTTACCTCCAGCATTCGCTGAAGCGCCTCATAAGCCGGCTTACGGATAGACTCTTCCACCTTGATTTGATATTTGCCCTCCTCCAAAGCCTCAATAATCTTATCCAGAGTAATCAATTTCATATTAGGACAGATAAGCACCGGAGAAGCCAGGTAAAATTTCTTATCCGGATTTTCTTTCCTTAAGGGATAGAGCATCCCCCCTTCTGTCCCAATGATTAATTCTTTAACTTTAGTTTCTCGGGCATATTTAAACATCCCGGCGGTGCTGCAGACATAATCGGCTAAAGCCAGAACTTCAGGCACACATTCAGGGTGGGCAATAAATTCTGCCCGGGGGTGGTCCTTTTTTACCTTTACAATCTCACTGGCTTTTAGCAAAGCGTGCGTCGGACAAAAGCCCTTACAGAGAATAACCTTCTTGGCCGTATAAGCCGAGACATAACGGCCTAAATTTTTATCCGGAACAAAAAGAATTTCTTTATGAGGAAGAGCATTGACTACTGTAATCGCATTTGATGAAGTACAGCAAATATCGCTTTCCGCTTTTATTTTGGCTGAAGAATTCACATAGGAAGCAACGCCAGCCTGGGGATGCTTTTTCTTTAAAGTCTTCAGTTGAGGAACGGTAATCATCCGGGCCAGCGGACAATCAGCTTCCAGAACCGGAAGAAGAACCGTTTTGTCTGGTGAAATAATAGCCGAGGTTTCGGCCATAAATCGGACTCCGCAAAAAACAATGGTTTCAGCTTTGGCTTTTGAAGCCTTACGGGCCAGCTCCAGAGAGTCCCCGGTAATATCGGCAATCTCCTGGACAATATCCAGCTGATAATTATGGGCAATAATTACCGCCCTTTTTTTCTTTTTTAATTCTTCGATGCGTTTGATTTTTGTTTTCTCTTCCCGGAGTATCATTTCCCTTTCCTTATCTTATTCTTCTCGTTAACAAAAATTAATTTAGGCGTAAAACCGGGGATATCTTTTTCTTCAAGAATACAATAGGAGATAATAATCAAGCGGTCACCCGTCATCCCGGTGCGGGCGGCGGCTCCATTTAAACAAATATCTCCCGAGCCTTCTTCACCCGCGGCAATATAGGTTTCCAATCGCCGGCCGTTATTGAGATTGAGAACCTGCACCCTTTCGTAGGTAAGCATATTGGCGGCAGTCATCAGGGCTTTATCAATGGTGATACTGCCCGTATATTCTAAATTCGCCCCGGTAACTACCGCTCCATGAATCTTCGATTTGCACATTATCCTTTGCATAATTTTTCACCCTTCTTTTTTTCCTTTTATCTTTTTTCTTATTTCTCTATTAATGATTACACAGATTGCAAAACAAGATTACACAGATTAAAAAAATATTTTCTTTCTGCTTTACTCTCTTTTTCTTTTCTCCTAATTCTTTTTTAATCTTGTTAATCCTGTCGATTATTTTTTGCCTTTTTTGCACCTAATCTGGATATTATCAATCAATCTGGCTTTACCAATCCGCACAGCAAGGGAAACCAAAACTTCATTTTTTATTATTTTAAGAGGCGTCAAACTTTCCGGGTCAACTATTTCGATATAATCGATTCCGGCTAAAGGCTCTTTTTTAATCAAGCGCCGCATCTTCTGAATTATCTTACCGGCTTTTTTTTCGCCGTTTTTAATTGAACATCCGGCATTCTTTAAAGATTTATAAAGAACGGCCGCCGCTTTTCTTTCCCGGCTGTTCAGATAAGCATTTCGTGAACTCATTGCCAGGCCGTCTTCTTCTCGAACGGTGGGAAGAATTTCTATTTTTACATCCAGATTCAGGTCCTTCACCATCTTTTTGATAATCCGGGCCTGCTGGGCATCCTTCTGCCCCAAAAAGGCCTTATCCGGTTGAACTATGTTGAATAGCTTTGTTACCACGGTAGCTACCCCTTGAAAATGCCCGGGACGAAAACGGTCGCAAAGCCGAGCCTGCATTTTCTTCACCTCTACCCAGCTGAGCTGCTCCTCCGGATACATCTCAGGGACTTTAGGGACAAAAATCAAATCCGCCCCTGTCTGGCGGGCTAATTTTAAATCTTTTTCTAAATTGCGGGGATAGCGGCGGTAATCACCGCCGGCCCCAAATTGCGTCGGATTAACAAAAATACTAACGACGACATAATCACACTTATTTTTGGCCGTCCGCATAAGAGAAAGATGTCCCCGGTGTAAAGCTCCCATGGTGGGAACAAAACCAATAATATTTCCCTTTTCTTTGGCTCTCTTAATTATTCCTCTTGCCTCTTTTATTGTCTTTACAACTTTCATGTTGTTCTGTGATTAAATAATGCTTTATTTCTGCACAGATTAGCACAGATGATAAAGATGCAAAATGACCACAGATACCGTTGGAAATATCTGCGAATATCTGTTTCTTTTAATCTGCGAGCATCTGTGCAATATGCAACTGTTATTTTGTAAACAAGACATCATGTTATACTTAAAAATTCCTGTTTAATATTTTTTGAAACCAATTTTTTGACAATCCAGGCATAAAAAATCATTAAGCCGATAGCGATAACAACTGCAAATATACGGATTTCTGAAAGTATAACCTGGAAGTTTGGCAGGCCTATCTCATCTGGAAATACCGGGATTTTAGGTATAAGCGCCCCGTAGAAAAACATCTCCACTAAATTCCAAATAATCGCTAAAGACATTATAGAAACAAAAAATATCCGCGCCCAGTTCTTCCGCATCAAAAGACCAATAGAAGCAATAAACGTTACACCCGCAGCCAGCAGATAAACTAAAAGAAAAAACCGGATGTGAGAAATAATGAATGGCAAAATTGCCGGGATATACTGCGCCGCTTCCGAAGAGTTTAGAATTTGTCTTATTTCTTTTGCGGGAAAGAAAACAAAAAACATAATATTCTGAATTATAGCCATAAACGTCCCCAACCCGGCACTTACAATAAACATCCAGGCAAAATAGGTAACGAATTTAGATTTACCTTGCTTTGCCGATATTGAATTTTCTATTTTATTCATGCTTTTCCCCATTCTTTAAAACACAACCTTTTCTTTTTTATTTATTATCTATCTGCTTTGAATGCAATGTTGCAAAAAAATCATTGCAAGATTTAAAACAAGCCTTGCATTCTTTTCATTTGCATAATATTTTTTGGGGTGCGCATCACTTGTCTTTTTTCTTTCTTGCGTTAGAATCAATTTAAAATTACTAAAAATTTGCCTTGAAAATGTATCATCAGGGATATTTTTTTTCTTTAGCGCTTCTGTAATAAGACCTCCTAACGTTCCTTTCCCAGTCTCTCCATAAATAGAAAGTTGTAAAAATGCTTCCAAAGCAGAAATAGCGTGGGTAATGGAACTGCTGTATCCCGATGCGTTTTTTGTTTGGTAATCCTTAAAGGCATCTTTTAATTCTCTGTTCACTTCTTCCCATTTTTGGTCAGAAAGGAAATTTAAAACAGGCTCATAGATTCCATCTATGATCTTTTGATCTTGCCGAACAACAAAACCTACACGAGTCAATACAATATTTATTCCAAACTGTTCAAAAATATCATTTAATTTTCCTTTGAAATGATCGAATTCTTCAAATTGTAAATTTGTTTTTCTTTTTATATATTCTTCATCAGTCTCTTCTGTGGATTTTGGATACATTTTCCCAGTGCTTTCTTCAATGATTTCTCTTGAAAATAATGCCAATAACTGAAAAACAACATCTTTGTTTTGTTTTAAAAATATTTCTTCAAAATCACACCGGGCATTCTCCAAAGTTGGTTTAATAAGAAAATTCTGTGCATATGAATGATATTTATGAGCTTCGTTTAACTGCTCAATTACTATATATGTTTTAATATCGCTTTTTTCGGTATACAGAAAATAAGATTTTAAGTAATGCCATATTTTTTGTTTTTCAACGTTGCTAAGAGCATCCCATTCTCGCATACCTAAATCAGGATTCAAAATCTTCTTTGTTTCGGAATTCCTTTCACTCCACAACTTAAATTTTTCAAACACAATCTTTATTCCTTCCACTTATTTCTTTAGAAGCAAGGACGCCGGAACCTGCTTTTATTCCATCCAATAATATCCTCAAAGTGTACCTTTAAAAGGTTCATTTTGCTTTGAAATCGCTTTTATATAATTTTTGACAAAAACCTTGACAAAAGACCCGTCCTTATGGCATACTCTATATGCAAGCTGAAGACAGACTTGCCTAAACACGCGGTCCCGGTTCTTTGAATCGGGATTTTCGCTTTTGCGCCCCCTGATACCACTTACCGAAGTTAATAAATCTTGAACAAGAACTCCAGAGTTCACGGGCCACTTGTCCCCGGACGCCAAAAACGTAAATATTCTTTCCTTTCAATTTCAGTCTTTCCAACGGTTCGTGTAAATCCGAATCACCGGAGAAAAGAAAAATCCCGGAAATTCTATCAGTAGCATCCAGTACATCTAAAGCCATTTCAACATCAAAGTTGCATTTCGGTTCTTCAATTTTAATTTCTTTTTCGTGCAAATAATCAATAAACTCATCCAATTTTAAATGGGCGTTGACCTTACCCCATTTAGTGGACTAATTGTTAAGAGAAAATTTTCTGTTTTTCATACTCAAAAGGGCTTAAGTAACCAAGCGTTGAATGCGCCCGTTTAGTATTATAGTACATTTCAACGTATTCA
>JAYEMH010000030.1:21646-33540 GCA_034717985.1 Candidatus Ratteibacteria bacterium | reverse complement strand
CTTTATCCTCATCTTCCGATAAAGTTGATTGTTACCCAGAGATATGATTCGCTCTCTAAAATAAAGGATTTAACCATTCCCAAACTGATTATTCATAGCCGGGATGATGAAATCATCCCTTTCAGCCAGGGGGAAAGGTTATATGCTGCGGCGCTTTTTCCCAAAGAGTTTTTTGAAATAAGAGGTGGGCATAACGAAGCGGCTTTATTGAATTCAGAAAAATTTTCTCAAAAAATTAATAACTTTCTGCTAAAATATATAGTAAAATAGTGTAAGGATAGAAATGGATAAACCAATAGCGATTCACAAC
This sequence comes from Candidatus Ratteibacteria bacterium, assembly GCA_034717985.1. Taxonomy (GTDB): domain Bacteria; phylum CAZDME01; class JAYEMH01; order JAYEMH01; family JAYEMH01; genus JAYEMH01. Next base: position 33,230 of record JAYEMH010000030.1, on the reverse strand, counting down.
TTGACCGTCATATATAAGGGAAGAAAGCCCAAGAAGGCAGTGGACTCTCTTGACCTTGAGATTTTGAAGGGAGAAATCTTTGGTTTTTTAGGTCCGAATGGTGCCGGTAAAACCACCGCTATTAAAGCAATATTGGGTTTGATTTATCCTGATTCAGGAGAAATTTCTCTCTTTGGCCGGATTCCCGGCGATTGCCTTTCTCGGAGAAGCATCGGCTATATGCCGGAAATTGCCACTTATTATTGGTATCTTACCCCCCGGGAGTTACTCCGGATGTACGGAACTTTTTTCCATCTGGATAAGGCTCTTATCAATAAGCGGACAAGGGAACTGTTAGCCCTGGTTGATTTAAGCGATGCGGCAGATATTTTAATGAAGAATTTTTCTAAAGGGATGATGCAGAAAGTAAGCCTGGTCCAGGCGCTTATCAATGACCCCGGGCTTCTTATCTTAGATGAACCGACCGGAGGGCTGGATCCTGTCTCCAGGATAACCATGCGGGATTTGATAAAAGAACTAAAGAGCAGGGGAAAAACCATATTTTTTTCCTCTCACGAATTATCGGAAGTCGAGTTAGTCAGCGACCGGATTGCTATTCTCAAAAACGGGAAAATCGAGCGTCTCGGGAATTTAGAAAAACTTCTGGAGGAAAGAGGGGCGCATCAGAGCCTGGAACAGTACTTCTTGGATATTATCAGAGGAGAGTGATGGGAAGTATTTTTGCCATAGCCAGAAACTCATGGAAAGAGGTATATCGCAAGAAAGATTTTTATGTTTTTTTTATTTTACTGATTATTTTTCTGCTGGTTCTTTTGAATGAAACATTTTTTGATGTCCCGGGCATTTCCCGATTTTTAAAAGATGTAGGCTTTAGTCTCCTCTGGCTTTTTTCTTTAATCATTGCGGTAACTTTTTCGGCCCGTCAGATTCCAATGGAAATCAGCAGCCACACAATTCAGCCTCTCCTGGCAAAACCAGTCAGCCGCTGGCAGGTGCTCTCAGGGAAATTTTGGGGCTCAACTTTGGCGGCAATTTTCTCTTTTAGTGTTTTCTTTATAATTTTTGTCCTGATTGCCCGGTTAAAAGGAGAAGGGGTGGAAAGAATGCTTATTTTTCAGAGCTATCTCTTTGGTCTTCTTTTTCTGAGTCTAGTTTGCGCGGTGAGTATTTTTCTTTCTACCTTTCTGACCATTTCGGCTAATGTGACGATTTCTATACTCCTTTATTTTTTTATGAGCTGGTTTGGCGAATATTTGCGGGCGCAAATATTATTTCCTCAAAAAATCCTTGCCTTTTTTTACAATTTAACCTACCAGATTCTTCCTCATTACGAATTTTATGACCTCCGGATGAGAATGGTTCACGGTTGGGAGCCGCTTCCGCTTTGGGTAGTCAGTTCCGTATTTCTCTATACGCTGATTTATGTATCCTTCATCCTTATGCTCGGCTATCTGAAAATACGGAAGAAAACTTTGTAAGATACGGATTATGAAGAAGGCAGTATATTCTTTAACCCTGATTTGGACGGTTAGTCTTATCAATCTCGTACCCTGGATAGATAATTTCAACTATGATTTTATTAAATCTAAAGGCATTGCCGAAAGGGATATTTTTTTTAGAACTTTGGGTGAGGCCAAAGCCCTGATATCTGATTTAACTTACTTAAAAGCTGATGAATATTACCACGGCGGAGTAAAACATAAGCATTTAGAGCCGCATACTTGTCCTTTCAGAGACAAGGAAGCTCGAAGGGAAGAACCGGAATATAAACACGCCTATGAAGAAAAACATAAGCAGGAAAAATTTTCCGGATTTAACATTCTTCCCCGAATTGGCGCAGAACTTTCCATTCATGCCGTTAAACATCTTCATGGCGAGGAAGAAAAGGAAGTTATGCCCTGGCTCTATTATTCGGTTAAACTCAATCCCCATAATGTTGAGGCTTATGTTGTGGGCGCTTATTGGGTGGGGAGTAGATTGGGGAAGGCGGATGAAGCCTTAAAGTTTTTAAGGGAAGGAATGAAACATAATCCGGACGCCTGGCAAATTTATTCTGAGGCAGGGAACCTTTATTTCCACCAGAAGCAGAACTACATCCAGGCGATAAAATTGTATTCTAAGGCCGAATCTCTTATGTCTGATAAAAATGCCGATAAATTCGATAAGAGTCATACATTTACTTTTCTGGGAGCCAGTTATGAAAAAATAGGCAAGATTGACCGGGCTTTAGAGTATTACCGCAAAGATGTTGACCTTTTCCCCTCTCACCGCGGATTGATTAAAAAAATAAAAAAGCTTGAGGGAAAATAAAGTGCATAGTCGATAGCTTTTTTTATTTTTCTATGAACTGTGGATTAAAATAGGGTTAGGGTAAGAATAGAAATTATTGGAGTGATAAAATGGAGTAGCGAAAATAGAGGTAAAGAAACTATGCAGAATTACTCTAACGAAGTAAACCCCGTTAGAAACGACATTTCTAACGGGGTAAAAAAGCAGATTCTGGAGACAATATTAAAATATATTCCAAAGGAGACTTGCGCAATTTTTCTTTTCGGTTCTCTTGCCCAAAACAAAATTTACCCCAGTTCTGATATAGATATAGGAATCGTCGGTAATAAACCTTTTAAAAATTCAATCCTTGTTAAAATCAAAGAAAAGTTAGAGGAAGCAAAGACATTGCGTGATATAGATATAGTAGATTTCTTGTCCATTCAGAATAAGGATTTTCTAAGAATCGCTTTAAAGGAGGTAAAGATATGGCATCAAACATCGAGGTCCAAAGTCTATTTGAACAATTTAAAGCGGCTTATGGCCGGCTAAAAGAAGCAATAAATATAAAAGAGGGGAGCGACATAAAACGCGATGCCGTTATCAAACGTTTTGAGTTTACTTATGAGCTGTTATGGAAAACTTATAAAAAAATAGCACGGCTACAAAAATTAGATTATTTTAATCCTAAAGCATGTTTTCAGTTTGCCTTTAAATCGGGATTGATAGAAGATGAAGAGCTTTTTCTCGAAATTATCGACGCCAGAAACAAAACCACTCATGTATATTCAGAAGAAGAGGCAAAAAAGATTTATGATTTTATAAAAGCGAAGGCTATAAGCGCCTTTGGTCTCGCAGAAAGAAAGATAAAGGAAATGAATGAATGACTTTGGGACATTTTATGAGAGGAGGGAAAATGACCGAGGAGAAAGAGAAGAAAGAAGTGGAAAGAGAAACACCGACGGAAGAGAAGGGACAACAGGAATCTCCAAAAGAGAAAGCAGTAAAAGAGCCTCCAAAGGAGGAGAAAAAAGAAGAACCTTCCAAGGATAAGGAGAAAAAGCAGCCGCCTAAAGAGGAAGTTAAAGAGGCCGCTGCTCCGGAAGGAAAGACAAAAAAAAGAAAGAAGATAAATCGGATGAAGCTGGAAGAGATAGAGAAGCGTCTTGGAGAATTGCAGGGGAAAAGCGGGGGGATGAACTCTCTATACGCGCAGCATCTTTTAGAACGCCAGAAAGAATTACAAGCACCAAAGGAAGCCTCTCTTGATTAAAAGCTGGCAGCGCATTAAAAAATTTATGCTGGAGGACCTGTGGCGGCTGGATCGAAGAAATATTTCCCGCCTTAAAGGATTTCTTCTCCATCAGCTCAAGGTTCTTTATCTCATATGGAAAGGTTTCATTAAAGGGACCATCCATCTTCAAGCGGCCTGGCTTACCTACATGACTCTTCTTTGTATCGGTCCTTTTTTAGCCTTTGTTTTCTCTTTGGCTAAAAATTTTGGCGTTCAAGACAGGTTGAAGCCGCTTATTATCGATAATCTTGCTGTTGGACAGGGTGAAATTGTCAGAGGAATTTTCGAATATATCGAAAACACCAATCTCGCTACGCTGGGAACAGTTGGGTTAATTATTTTAATTGCCGTAGTAATAAATATGCTGGGATTTATCGAAAGGGCTTTGAACGATATCTGGGGAATCAAGCGTTCCCGGAATTTATTTCAGAAATTCCGTGATTATATAGGCGTCGGAATTATTTTCCCTATTTTAGTCATAGCCGCCATGGGGATTACCGCCAGCTATTCAAACCTTACATTTTTAGCCAGAATCAAAGATATTTTCCTGGTTACCGGTCTATTTAAAATATTCTTGCGTTTAGCTCCGTATATGACCCTGTGGTTCGCTTTTGCTTTTGTCTATACTTTTCTTCCCAATACCCGGGTTCATTTTCGCTCGGCTTTGATTGGCGGGATTATTGGTGGTTCTTTGTGGCAGGCAGCCCAGTGGCTCTATATTCATTTTCAGGTCGGAGTGGTCAGATACAGCGCCATTTACGGTACTTTTGCCAGCTTCCCCATATTTCTAATCTGGGTTAATCTTAGCTGGATAATCATTCTCTTTGGCGCTGAGGTTTCTTTTGCCCATCAGAATGCTAAAACCTATCAGGAAGAAAGCCGGGCTTTTAGAGTCAGCCAGTCTTTTAAAGAGATAATGGGATTGCGTCTGACGGCGGCCGTGGCTAAAAACTTTTATCTGGGCGGAGAACCCTGGTCAGCGGAAAAATTGTCGCAGCATTTGAACATTCCGGTGCGGCTGATAAATGAAGTAATTTTTGAGCTCTGCCAGGGGAAAATTCTGGTAGAAATTAAAGCTCAAGAAATTGCTTATCAACCGGCCAGACCGATAGAGAGAATTATGATTAAAGAAGTCCTTGATGTTTTACGAAGTTATGGCGACAGCACCTTTAATTTGAAGGATGATGAAATAAAAAAACACCTGGAGAGGCTGCTTCAGGATGTAGACCAAACGGTTAGTAATTCTCTAAAGGCGCAAAACTTTAAGGATTTAATCCTGCGTTCTTAGCCGATTAAATCTTTTGCTTTTTATATTGACGAAAAGGTGATTCTGGGGTAAAATTAACGTGGTCTCTATAAAGAGGAGAAAATGAATGGAAAAGACATATAGAAGGCAACATTATATTATTCAGAGACCCTTTCAGTTTAAATTCGCCCTGGTCATTTTTCTGGCTATGTTCACTGTAGTGGTGGCTGCCTTTTTTGGCGTTTATCTATTTAACTGGAAATTAATCAGCACTTTCTGTGTTCAGAAGGCAATTTATATTAATCTGTACGAGATTTTTGAGATTGCGAATTGGTCTTTAATCTGTCAGTTGTTTTCTCTGTCTATTCTGATAGCCGCGGCCAGTATTTTTGTTTCCCATAAGATTGCCGGTCCGGCTTATCGGCTCGAGCGTAATATTCGCTTAATGGCTAAAGGTGACTTAACTGTATGTTCCAGGTTAAGAAAAAACGATGAATTTCAGTCTTTGGCTGACTCAGTGGAAGCATTGACCGAAAGACTTAATGATGAATTTAGAAACAATCGGAAGTTACTGGAAAAACTCGGTTCTTCAAGCAGTCTTGATGAGATCCAAAAGATAGTTGAAGAATTAAAGCAAGTCAACGGTAAGTTTCAACTGAGACAATAGAGAATGAAGAATAATTCGGGGTTTACCCTAACTGAGATTTTAGTTGTTATTTTTATTCTTGCTTTATTAATAGCCATAGTCATGCCTAATTTCATAAAAACCAGAAATGAAGTTATTCAAATAACCTGCATATCCAACCTTAGAAAGCTTGATGATTCGGTTAATAGATATGCGGCCTCCAGCGGTCAATCCCCGGGAAATGCAGTTTTCTTTACGGATATAATCCCGGAATTTCTTAAAATGAAACCTCAATGTCCCGCCGAAGGCACCTATAAACTTCATCCGATAGGTCAAAAGCCCACCTGTTCAGTAGAAGGCCACGAATTGCCTTGACTTCTTGAATGAATCCACGGAGCTTAATTCCCGGCTATGAAAAATATTTTTATTACCGGTAGACCCGGCGTTGGCAAGACGACTTTAATAAAAAAGTTAGCGGGTTTTTATGGCAAAAGCGCCGGCGGTTTTTACACTCAAGAAGTGAAAAGAAATAAAGAACGAATGGGATTTGATATTATCGCTTTATCCGGAGAGAAAGGAAGATTAGCGCGGGGAGATTATCGAAGTAAATTCCGATTGGGTAAGTATGGAGTTAATCTCGCCGATTTGGAAAGGGTGGGGCTGAAGGCAATGGATGAAGCTATTGAAGCTAAAGAGATTGTTGTTATCGATGAAATCGGGAAAATGGAATTATTTTCTCAAAGTTTTAAAGATAAGGTAGTTGAATCGCTGAATAGCCCCAAGAAGGTTCTGGCAGTAATCTCTCTTGCCGGCGATGAATTCGTGGAGGGTTTGAAGATTTGCCCGAGGGTAAAAATGTTCAGGCTTACCCGGGACAATTCCGAGGAAATCTACGGGGAAATCGTTAAAACCTGGGAGAAAAAATGAGCCGGTTTTTTTCGCCTCCGGAAAATGTTAAAGGAGACAAAATTTTTATAAAGGGAAAGGAAGCCCATCATCTTCTTAAGGTGATGCGGCTAAAGGGGGGGGATGAAGTAGTCGTTTTTGACGGTCAGGGAAAAGGATATCAAGGAGTGATAACTGAGGAGAGAAAAAAATTGGCCGTGGTGAAGATTTTAAGTGAAAAGAAATTGAAAAGATTAGAGGAACCCCGGGTAACCTTAGCCCAGGCTCTGCCGGCCAGGGGGAAAATGGATTATCTGGTAGAGAAGGTGACGGAATTGGGGGTTGATGAGATTATCCCTCTGGAGACTAAACGTTCGGTGGTTAAGATAAATAAAGGCAAAGCTGAATTGACCCGCCGCCGCTGGGAGAAAATCGCGATTTCTGCTTCCAAGCAATGCGGGCGGCTTAAACTGCCGGTGATTAGCCGGATAATTAAATTCCCCCAGGCTTTAGGAAAAGCCTCGGAATTTGATTTGGTTTTATTCCCTTGCTTGAGTTTTAAGGCAGTTTCGCTTAAGAAAGTTCTTGAAGATGGAGGTAAGATAAAAAAGGTTTTGGTCTTTATCGGACCGGAAGGGGGCTTTTCCCAGGAGGAAATTAAGCAGGCAGAACTTATCGGTTGTAAATTGGTTACTTTGGGTTCGAATGTTCTTAAATCGGATACGGCCGCCATGGCAATGCTATCTATTATCAAAATGACTGCCTCAAATAAGAAAAAGAGATGTTAAATTTCATTATATCCAAATTATCTAAATCTTTCGGCACCAAGAGTGAACGGGATATCAAGAAACTTATGCCTCAGGTTTTGCAAATTAACGCCCTGGAGCCGGAGATTTCCCGTCTCAGTGATGAACAGCTTCGCTCCAAAACAGATGTTTTCAGAGAGCACGTTCAGAAGAAAAACAGGGAACTGGAGCCGGAAATCAAAAACCTTGAGACGCAGATTAGAGAAAGCGTTACCCCCGAGGGGAAAAGGAAGCTCAAGGAAAAATTGAAATTAGCCCGAAACAAAATTTTTGATGATATTTTGGCGGAGACCTTTGCCGTCGTTCGCGAGGTCAGCCGGCGAACCATTAAGATGCGCCATTTTGACGTTCAGCTTGCCGGCGGCATAGTTCTTCATCAGGGAAAAATTGCCGAAATGGCTACCGGGGAAGGTAAAACCCTGGTGGCTACTTTGCCAATGTACCTTAATGCTCTTCTCGGCCAGGGGGCGCATTTAATTACCGTCAACGACTATTTGGCCCGCCGCGATCGCGACTGGATGGGACCAGTCTATGAATTTTTAGGCCTGAGTGTGGGGGTAATTCAGCATGATATGTTTCCTCCGGAAAGAAAGCAAGCCTATAATTGCGATATTACTTACGGAACCAATAACGAGTTTGGTTTTGATTATCTTCGCGATAATATGGCGGTGCGCAAGGAGGATTGCGTTCAGCGTCCGCTGCATTATGCCATTGTCGATGAGGTAGACAGCATCCTGGTTGATGAAGCCCGTACTCCCTTGATTATTTCCGGCCCGGCTGAAGAATCAACGAACAAATATTATAAATTAGACCGGATTTTCTCCCGGCTTAATAAAGGCAAACGCGATGAAGAAAGCAAGCAGGAAAGCGGTGATTACATTGTTGATGAAAAGGCTAATACTACCTACCTGACCGAAGAGGGAGAAATAAAGGTTGCCAGGTTCCTGGGTTTAAAAGACCTGCATAGTATTGAGACGATGGCAGAGAAGAAACACGCCGAACAGATGCTCAAGGCTCATTGCAACTTCAGGCGCGATGTTGACTATATGGTGAAGGATGACCAGGTAATTATCGTTGACGAATTTACGGGCAGGCTGATGCCGGGGCGGCGTTACAGCGATGGACTGCACCAGGCCCTGGAGGCAAAAGAAGGGGTGAAAATTGAGCGGGAAAATCAGACTTTAGCCACTATTACCTTTCAGAATTATTTCCGCCTCTACGAAAAACTGGCCGGGATGACCGGAACCGCCGAAACCGAAGCCAGGGAGTTTCTGGAGATTTACAATTTAGATGTGGTGGTGACACCGCCGAATCGGACCTTAATCCGCCACAGTTCTCCGGATATAATTTATAAAACCGAAAAAGAAAAGTTCCGGGCGGTCATAAATGAAATAGAGGAAATGCACCAAAAGGGGCGTCCGGTTTTGATCGGCACTGTTTCTATCGAAACATCGGAACGCCTGAGCGGTCTTTTGAAACAGAGAGGGTTACTTGACCACAGTGTCCTCAATGCCAGATATCATGAGAAAGAAGCGGAGATTGTGTCCATGGCCGGTCAAAGGGCAGCCGTTACCATCGCCACCAATATGGCCGGACGGGGAACGGATATTGTCTTAGGAGAAGGGGTAGCTAAAATAGGCGGCCTGCATATTATCGGCACCGAAAGACATGAAGCCCGCCGCATTGACAACCAGCTGCGCGGCCGGGCCGGCCGGCAGGGCGACCCCGGTTCATCGTGTTTTTATCTTTCGCTGGATGATAACCTGCTGCGCATTTTTGGTTCAGAGCGTCTCGGTTTGATTATGGATAAACTCGGTATGGAAGAGAACCAACCTATTACTCATATTTTAGTTACCCGGGCGATTGAAACGGCTCAAAGGCGGGTAGAAGGGCAGAATTTTGATATTCGAAAGCACATCCTTGAATATGATAATGTGATGAATAAACAAAGGGAGATAATCTATAGCCAGCGGCAAATGGTTCTGGAAGGAAAAAACTTAAGAGAACATATAGAAGGAATGATGGCTGATGCCGTTGATGGTTTGGCAGAGTTATACCTGGAAGAAAAGGTTCATCCCGAAGATTGGAATCTTGACGGTTTCGAAGAAAAACTTAAGAATCTTTTCGGTTTAGATTTTAATTTTCAAGAGATAGACCCGGAGAAGATTACTCGGTTCGAGATAAAAGAAAAGGTTCTGGCGGAACTCAAAGATTATTACCGGAAGAAGGAGAAGAGACTGGGTGAAAAATTTATGAGACATTTAGAGAGAATGATGCTTCTTCAGACGGTGGATAACAAGTGGAAAGACCATCTTTATACTATGGATAGTTTGAGGGAAGGCATTGGACTGCGGGCCTACGGACAGCGTGACCCGCTGGTTGAATATCAAAAGGAAGCCCATTTGGCCTTTCAGGAAATGATTAAACGAATTAAATTCGACGCTTTGGAATATCTTTACAAGATTGAAGTAGTGGAAAGACCGGAAAGGGTGCCGGTTGCTGCGCCGCAAGCTGACCTGGTGCACGATGAGTATTCTTCATTCAAGGCGCCTCCGCCGGAGACGGGTGGAAGAAAAGAGAAAAGAGAAATAAGGCCGGTAGAACCTTATAAGCGGAAGGGAGAAAAGGTTGGCCGTAATGACCCCTGTCCCTGCGGGAGCGGGAAGAAATATAAAAAATGCTGCGGGAGAACATAGTAAAGTCCATAGTCAATAGTCCACAGTTTAGAAATGAAGTCAATCGTCAAAAGTCCATACCCTAATACTCTTTCGGGCACAAGCGGGCACAAGTAGTCGATAGTCCATAGTCCACAGTCGATAGTCCATAGTTTAAGAATGAAGTTAATAGTTGATAGATTTTTTGTTTTTTCTATGGACTATGGTCTATGGACTGTATGGACTGTGGACTAATCTGTGGTCTATGGACTGTGGACTGGTATTATGGACTCTGGTCTGTGGACTAAACGTTGGAATTATGCGGGGAAAAGACTATATATTACTTTTAATCAGTGCGGTTTTATTGGTGTTATCCTTTCCCCGTTTTGATCTGGAATATTTAGCCTGGGTGGCGCTGGTTCCCTTGTTCTTAGCCATAGAGGGGAAATCCGCCGGGGAAGCAGGCCGGCTTTCATTTTGCTCCGGGTTTATATTCTGGCTGGTTCTTCTTTTCTGGCTGCGGTTGGTTACGGCAGTCGGACTGGTTTTGTTGGGTGCATATCTGTCAATTTATTTTTTCCTCTGGGCTTCAGGGATAAAATTTGTTCAGCAAAAAACAAATTTTTCTCTGGTAATTATCAGCCCGGTTTTCTGGGTGAGTTTGGAATGGTTAAGGGGCTGGCTTTTTACCGGGTTTCCCTGGCTACCCCTGGGCAACAGCCAGTATTTAAATTTACCCTTGATTCAGATAGCGGCCATAACCGGTGTTTATGGCCTTTCTTTTTTAATCGTGGCGGTAAATGCCGCTCTGGCAGAAATTATTCTCCAGATAAAAAAGGGAGGAATCTCCGGGCTGAAGACCCAGTGGATTAATCTTTCGATTATTGTTTTTCTTTGCCTGATTTGTCTTGGGTATGGAAAAAAAGTTTTAGGAGAGGACGAAAAAACTCAGGGCAGTTTAGAGGTAGCCGTTATTCAGGGAAATATTGCTCAAGAAGTTAAATGGGATGATGCCTATGACAATTACAACCGGGAGGTTTTTCAGAGTTTAACCGAAGAAGCCGCTTCTAATCGTCCTGATTTAATCGTTTGGCCCGAAACAGCCGTGACTGCTTCTCTGCCCCAGGATTTAGAGTGGCACAATACCTTAAGTTTTCTGGCAGAGGCAGGCGAAAGTTTCCTTCTGGCCGGTTCTCCTTATTATTCTGCCGAGGGGGACGATTGTTTTAATAGCGCTTTTTTGATTTCGCCCGGGGGGGGGATTGTCGGTCAGTATGATAAGATTCATTTGGTCCCTTTCGGTGAATATGTTCCCCGGAAAGATTATTTTCCTCAGGTTTTCAAGGGGTTTTTTCAAGAAGTGGGTGATTATACCCCGGGTAAAGAGGAGGTAATCTTCAAAATACCGGCGGGGAATTTTAATGTCCTTATCTGTTTCGAAAACATTTTTCCCGGGCTGGTCCGTCAATTTGTAAAAAGAGGCTCAAGGCTTTTAATCAATATTACCAACGATGTTTGGTTCGGGAGGAGCAGCGCTCCTTTTCAGCATCTGGCGATGGGCGTCTTGAGAGCGGTCGAGAATTACCGCTATTTAGTTTGCTGCGCCAATACGGGGATTTCCGCTTTTATCAGTCCCCGGGGAGAAATTTTAGGGCGGGTTGAAGACAGCAGCGGTTGTCCGCTCTGGGTGAGAGGATTTCTGATTCAGAAAGTAGGTATGCTTGGGAAGCTGACTTTTTATACCCGGTTTGGAGACTGGTTTGTCTATTTGAATTTATTGGCCGGCGCGGTGTTAATTATTTTAAG
>JAYEMH010000030.1:0-21546 GCA_034717985.1 Candidatus Ratteibacteria bacterium | reverse complement strand
CGCTCTGGGTGAGAGGATTTCTGATTCAGAAAGTAGGTATGCTTGGGAAGCTGACTTTTTATACCCGGTTTGGAGACTGGTTTGTCTATTTGAATTTATTGGCCGGCGCGGTGTTAATTATTTTAAGTCTGCGGGCTCATTGAATTGATGATTACCCCCTGCAGATTTGCTAGGCAAATCTAATCCTAACCCTAAAGGATAGACCCTCCTGCTCCTTTTTAAGGAGGGGTCTAAAGGATAGGCCTTACTAATCCTTACAAAGGAAGGGCCTAAACGCTGGGGGTCAATTCGCCCAGCAACTTATGTTCACTTTGTTCCATAAGCTGCGGGCTCATTGAGGAGGTAAATCATGAAAGAAGAGCTGGAGAGAAAAATTAAGGAGTTAGACGGCAAATTAGCTGAACTCAGGGGGTATCTTTGACCTGGATGGGCGGAGGAAAAAGTTATCCGCGCTCAATACGCTGGTTCAAAAGCCGGGTTTCTGGCAGGATCAAGTCCAGGCAAAAGTTACGATTCGGGAGTTAAATCAACTAAGGAGTCAGATTGAGCCTTTCCTGAATATCCTGCATCGATTTGACGATTTAAAGGAATTAACGCTCATGAGCGAGGCAGGAGATAAGGATTTAATTGAAGATTTAATTCAAGATTCTCAGGAATTGGCCCGGGATATAGACCGATTAGAGTTCCATGTTTTTCTAAGCGGTAAAAATGACATAAGGCCGGCGATTATTAGTATTCATGCCGGAGCCGGCGGAACAGAGGCTTGTGATTGGGCGGCCATGCTTTTGAGGATGTATACCCGGTGGGCAGAAAAAAAGGGGTATAAGCTGGAAACAGTTGATTTACTGCCCGGGGAAGAGGCCGGCATAAAAAGTGTTACTGCCATTGCCCGGGGAGATTATGCCTATGGATACTTGAAGTGCGAAATTGGCGTCCACCGCCTGGTAAGAATCTCTCCCTTTGATGCTAACCGGAGACGGCACACTTCTTTTGCTTCAATAGATGTAATTCCGGAAATTGAAGATGACATAAAGGTGGATATAAACGACAATGACTTGAAGATTGATACCTTTAGAGCTGGCGGTCCGGGCGGACAGCATGTTAATGTAACTGATTCGGCGGTAAGAATTACCCATCTGCCTTCAGGCATAGTGGTGCAGTGCCAGAGCGAGCGTTCCCAATATAAAAATAAGCAAACAGCCTTAAAGGTTCTTAAATCGCGGCTCTACGAATACTATAAACAAAAAAAGCTCAAGAAATTAGAAGAAGAGTGGGATGAGAAAAAGGATATTGCCTGGGGCAGTCAGATTCGTTCCTATACCTTCCAGCCTTACTCTTTAGTCAAAGACCATCGCACCAAGCTGGAAGCAGGAAATGTTCAGGCGGTAATGGATGGCGAAATTGATGCCTTTATCTTTGCCGCCCTGAAGAGAAAGAAGCAAAAATAGGGATACTTATTTTTAGATGATGAAACAGATTTTGATTACGGCAATTGGTTTTTTAGGTATTTTGATGAGTAGTAATGCGTATGCGCAAGATGCTGCTACGGAAGGAGAGATTATGATTTTAGAGACAAATCAGGGCCTAATAGAAATTAAATTGATGTTTGATGCAGCTCCCAAAACCTGTGAGAATTTCACCGGGCTGGCTGCCAAAGGTTATTATAACGGGGTAATATTTCATAGGGTAATAAAAAATTTTATGATTCAAAGTGGCGACCCTACCGGAACAGGCAGAGGTGGCAGTTCAATCTGGGGTGTGCCTTTTGAAGACGAAGTAAGCTCTAAGGTTACATTTGACCGGCCGGGGATAGTGGCTATGGCAAATGCCGGACCAAATACAAATGGCAGTCAATTTTTTATTACTACGGCAAAAACACCCTGGCTCAATATGAAGCACACAATTTTTGGTGAGGTTATATCTGGGTATGATGTTGTAAAGAAAATAGAAAATGCGTCCACCGATAAATCTAGCCGGCCTCTTTCCGAACAAAAGATCATAAAGGCGTATATGAAGTGATTGGAAGAAAAATAGGTGTCCATCCCCTATTTAGAAGGCCGGGTGTAGAGACTTCTGGGCGGGTGGAGAGAAGATAAGACTTGCCCGCCGAATGTGAAAATAGTTATTTTAAAGAGCGCTTGACAGGTGATTATCTTTATAATACAATAGCAGCTTAATATAGGGTCTGCTGAAAGATTCAGCAGACCCTAAAATTGCTAATCTTACTAATTTAAAGGCTAAAAATGGCTGACAAGGAAAAAGTATCATCGCAAGTTGAAGAGCGGATTAAAAAACTGGAGGTTTTAGAGGGTCAGGGGATTGACCCTTACGGACAGCGGTTTCTCCGGACAGGCTCAATTAAAAAGTTAAGGGAGAAATTCGACTCTTTAAAGGATGAGCAAATTGACAAAGCTGAGGTTCAAATTGCCGGACGGCTAATGTTAATCAGGGGGCATGGCAAAGCAGTATTTGCTGACCTGCACGACAGCAGCGGAAAGATTCAGCTCTATTTGAAACTGGACGTTTTAGGGCAAGCCCAGTTTGAGGTTTCCCGGCTAATCGAACGGGGAGATATTATTGGTGTAAAGGGACCTCTATTTAAAACCCGTACCGGCGAGTTAACCGTCAAGGTTGAAAAATTAACCGTTCTGGCGAAAGCTTTACGGCCGCTTCCGGAGAAGTGGCATGGTTTACGGGATATTGAGGTTCGCTACCGCGAACGTTATGTAGATTTAATTGTCAACCCCAAAGTCAAAGAAATATTTTTAAAGCGAAGCCGGATAATTACTTTAATTCGGGAGTTTCTAAATCAAAAGGGCTATCTTGAAGTTGAAACACCGATGATGCAGCCCATCCCGGGAGGAGCCAAGGCCGAGCCGTTTGCCACTTACCATAAAGCCCTGGATACCGAGCTTTTTTTAAGGATTGCCCCCGAGCTTTATTTAAAGCGATTATTAGTGGGCGGGTTTGAAAAGGTTTATGAGATAAATCGCAGCTTCCGCAACGAAGGGCTTTCCACCCGTCATAATCCGGAATTTACCATGCTGGAAGTTTACGCCGCTTATGGGGATTACCGGTTGATGATGGATTTGACGGAAAGTCTGATAAATTTTTTAGCGGAAAAAACCTCGGGCAGTTCCGAGATAAGCTCCGGGGATAAAAGCATTAATCTGTCTCCCCCCTGGAAAAGGGTTGATTTTATCACCGCGATCAAAGAGAAAGTGAAAATAGATTTCAATGAAATTACTACTCTTGAAAAATCAAAAGAGGCTGCCGGAGAGCTGGATTTAAATTTAACCGGCGAAGAGACCAGGGCGGAAATTATGGTTTCAATCTTTGATAAATTTGTTCAGCCTAAGCTTATAGAGCCTACTTTCGTGACTGATTATCCTCTTGAGCTTACCCCCCTGGCTAAAGCCAAAAGGGAGAGGCAGGAACTGGCCGAGCGCTTTGAACTCTTCATTAACGGGCAGGAATTAGCCAATGCTTACACCGAGTTGAATGATTCCCGGAAGCAAAAAGCGAGATTGCTTTCTCAGCTTAAGAAGCAGGCCGGAAAAAAGAAGAAGTTGGACGAAGATTTTCTAAAAGCTCTGGAGTACGGTATGCCGCCGGCCGGAGGATTAGGCATTGGGATTGACCGGTTGGTGATGCTGCTTACCGGCTGCAGTTCAATCAGGGAAGTAATTTTATTTCCTCAGCTCAGACCGGAAAAGTAGCTCATAGCTTATTTAGTTCATAGCTGATGGTTCATAGTAACAAAATAGAAATAGGACTATGAGCTAAGAGCTAACAGCCAAATAGGACTATGAGCTAAGAGCCAAGAGCAAGGAGCTAATATGAAGCTGCCTTTTGAAATTTTTATAAGCTTACGTTATCTTCTGGGAAAACGGAAAGAGGCCTTTATTTCTTTAATCAGCCTTATTTCGACGGCCGGAGTTATGGTCGGGGTGATGGCCTTGATTGTTGTCCTGGCGGTTATGAATGGGTTTAACACCGAATTAAAAAATAAAATCCTGGGGGCGAAAGCGCACATTTATGTAGAAGGACAAAACGGCATTTATGAATATCCGGATTTAATCGGCAAGCTGAAAGGCTATCCCCACGTTGTCGCTATTGCCCCGTACGTGCGCGGCGAAGCGGTGCTTCGTTATCAGGATCAGATTGCCGGTGTATTGGTAAAAGGAATTGATTATGCCCGGGAATTAGAAACCACCTCTTTAGGCAGTTATTTAAAAGAAGGAGAAATCCCTCAGGGCGGGCCTAAATGGATTTTAATCGGCGGCGAGTTAAAAAGGCGTTTGAATGTGGAGGCAGGAGAAATGCTTACTTTAGTATCTCCGCATTTTACCCTGACACCTCTGGGGACTATTCCCCAGTTAAGCCGATTTCACCTTCAGGCGGTATTTAAATCAGGAATGTATGATTACGATTCGCAGCTGGCTTATCTGGAGCTGAAAGAAGCGCAGCGGCTTTTCGGGTTTACCGATAGGATTACCGGCCTGGCCTTGAAGCTGGATAATCTTGACAAGGCCGGCCAGATTAGTGAAAATTTGCGCCGGGATTTAGGATTTTCCTATATCGTAACCAGTTGGCTGGAAGTCAATCGCAGTCTTTTTAGCGCTTTAAAACTTGAGAAAAAGGTAATGTTTATTATCCTGACTTTGATTGTCATCGTGGCTGCTTTCAATATCATTAGCACTTTAATTATGATTACGATGGAAAAAACCCGGGATATCGGCATTCTCCGCTCCCTGGGCGCCAGCCGCAAAACCATTTTGACTATTTTTATACTGATGGGATTGACAATTGGGCTGGTGGGAACAGGTTTAGGATGTTTCGGCGGCTATGTCCTGGCGGTATCACTTGAAAAATATCAATTTATCAGGCTGCCGGAAGTTTATTACGACGTTTATTCTATCGAATACTTACCGATTAAAATGGAAGGATGGGATTTCTTAAGGATTGCCGCCTCCGCTTTTTTAATCAGCTTATTAGCAACCATTTATCCGGCCTGGCATGCTTCACGGCTTAATATGATTGAGGCGATTCGTTATGAGTGAAGTTTTAGCGGCGCGGGGTTTGGAGAAGATTTATCAAACCGGCCATGAGGTATTAGAGGTTTTAAAAGGGATTGATTTAACGGTTGAAAGAGGGGATAATTTAGGCATCGTTGGTGTTTCCGGGGCAGGCAAGAGCACTTTACTGCACATTTTAGGCACTTTGGATTTTCCCAGCCGGGGGGAGATTTTTTGGGAGAAAACTTCAATTAGTTCGCTCAGTGAAAACCAACGGGACGGATTACGCCGGGGCAAGATGGGATTTATTTTTCAGTTTTATCACCTCCTGCCTGAATTTACCGCTTTGGAAAATGTAATACTACCGGCTTTAATTCGCCCCCGGAAGGAAGATTCTACTGAAACACAAAAAAGGGGAATGAAACTCCTGGAGGAGATGGGTTTGGCGGAACGGGCCGAACATAAACCTGGTTCTCTATCAGGCGGGGAACAGCAGCGGGTAGCTATTGCCCGGGCTTTAATTAACGAACCGGAGGTAATTTTTGCCGATGAGCCCACCGGCAATTTAGACCGCTGCAGCGGGGAGATAATCGAAAGATTATTATTTGAAAAGCTGAATAAAACCAAGGGGAAAACCCTCATTTTAGTCAGCCATGATGAAAATCTTGCCCGTCAAGCAAAACGGGTGCTGAAGTTACAGGACGGGCGGCTTGAAGAAATTTAAATTACTAACGACTAAATACTATCGACTAACGACTGATAAAGGGGATAAAAAATGGAACTGCAAATTTATATAAACGGAAAGTTTTTTCCGCAAAGCAAAGCTCTCATTTCCGTTTTTGACCACGGTTTTCTTTATGGTGACGGGGTTTTTGAAGGTATTCGTTCCTATGCCGGCCGGGTTTTTCGCTTTGAAGCGCATCTTGAGCGTCTCTATAAATCAGCCGGGAGAATCGCCCTTAAAATTCCTTTAAGTAAAGAAGAGCTTAAAGAAGCGGTTTTGGTAACCTTAAGGAAAAATAACCTTAAAGATGCCTATATCCGTTTGATAGTCAGCCGGGGAACGGGCGATCTGGGGCTTGACCCCAGAAAATGTCCGAAGCCCACCATTGTTATTATCACCCATAAAATTTCTCTTTACCCGGAAAGCTTCTACAAACAAGGGCTGGAAATTGCTACTCTTTCCACGGAACGTAACAGCCCCCGGGCCCTCGACCCTCAGATAAAATCGATGAACTATTTGAACAATATACTGGGAAAAATCGAAGCCATAGACAAAAAGGTTGAGGAAGGGATAATGTTTAATCGTCAGGGATTGGTTACCGAATGCACAGGGGACAATATTTTCATTGTTATCCAGGGAAAACTTTTAACGCCGCCGCTTTACTTAGGCGTGCTGGAAGGAATTACGCGGGATATTGTTATGGAGATAGCCCGGAAATTTGAGTTACCCCTGGCGGAGGAAGAAATCGGCCGGGAGGAATTATACCGTGTCCAGGAATGTTTCCTGACAGGAACAGCGGCAGAAATTATTCCGGTGGTAAAAATAGACGACCGGATGATCGGAGACGGGCAGCCGGGAAAAACCACCTTAAAGATGATTGAGGAATTTCATAAAATTACCAGGAGAGAGGGAGGGGAAATTTATGTTAAGAAATAGTCCATACCCTAACGGGCACAAGCAGTCGACAGTCGATAGTCCATAGTTTAAGAATGAAGTTAATAGTTGGTAGATTTTTTGTTTTTTTCTATGGACTGTGGACTGTGGAATAATCTGTGGACTGTGGTTTGTTTTCAGTTGCTGAGTGAAACGAGGGATGAGATGTTATGCCAGATTTGCGGGAAAAATGAAGCTACGGTACATTTTACTGAAGTAGTAAATAACCAGGTCAGCGAACTTCACCTCTGTGAGGATTGTGCCCAGAAAAAGGGTTTAAGCATTCAGCCCCATTTTTCGATTGCCGACCTTTTAGTCGGGTTGATTAATTTGGGTATTACTCCTCCCAAGGTTGAAGAAGCCGGGGTTAAATGTAAAAATTGCGGCTTGACTTATGCCCAATTTGGAAAGATTGGCCGCCTGGGCTGTGGCGAGTGTTATCAAGCGTTTCAAAAAGGACTGGTCCCGCTGCTCAGAAAAATTCACGGCAGTATACAGCACCGGGGAAAATTTCCTAAGAAAGGCAAGCGGGTCCTTAGCCGTCGGGAAGAGAAGCCTCCTTCGGCCGTAGAAAAATTTAAAGCTGAATTGGCCCGGGTGGTAGAACAGGAAGAGTTTGAAAAAGCAGCGAGTTTAAGAGATAAAATCAGGGCACTGGAGAAGAAAGAACAAAAAGAAAAATGAAGTTTGAAGATTTAATCAATAAATCCGGTGAATGGCTTAAAGGCGAAGGCGCTTATTCAGAAGTGGTTATTAGCAGTCGAATAAGATTGGCCCGCAATATTTCTAAAATTCCCTTTCCCCACTGGGCAAAAAAAACCAATAGGGAAAGAATTCTTTCTTTAATTCAGGCGGCGGCGGTCAAATGCCCGAGTTTAAAAAGAGGACTTTTTATTCGTCTGGACCAGCTTTCGCTTCTGGACAGGCAGTTTTTAGCCGAGCGGCACCTGATCAGCCATGAACAAATCAGGGACAATAAGGAAAGAGCGGTGATTATCGGAGAGAAAGAAATAGCCGGGGTGATGATTAACGAAGAAGACCACCTGCGGCTTCAGATTATTTTTTCCGGACTTGAACTGCAAGAGGCCTGGCGGATTTCTAATAAGATTGATGGGGAGCTGGAAAAAAACTTGGATTATGCCTTTTCGCCTAAATGGGGTTATCTGACCGCTTGTCCTACCAATACCGGAACGGGCTTAAGGGCCTCGGTTTTAATGCACTTGCCGGCTTTGGCGGTTTCCCGCGATATTAATCGTTTGCTCCAGGCGGTGGCTAAATTGGGATTGGCGGTGCGCGGTCTTTACGGAGAAGGCACGCAGGCCACGGGTAATTATTTTCAAATTTCCAACCAGATTTGCCTGGGAAGAACCGAGGAGGAGTTAATTGAAAATATTGACCGGGTAATTAAACAGATTATCGAATACGAGCAAAATGCCAAAAAGGTTGTTTTAAATAAGTCAAGATCAGAAATCCATGACAAGGTTTTCCGGGCTTTAGGGATTTTAAAGAATGCCCGTCTTATTACCAGCCAGGAAACAATCGGATTATTATCAACTATTCGTCTTGGCCTGGCTCTGGGGATTATAAGCGAAAAAGAAGTGGAGAGACGAAAAATAAACGAATTGTTTATTATTACTCAGCCGGCTCATCTGCAAAAGATGGGAAAGAAAGAATTAAATCCAATGGAAAGGGATGAGAAGAGGGCCTTGCTGATTAGGGAGAAATTAGCGCATATCTGATAGCTCATAGCTCGTGGCTGATAGCTCTTAGTACATAATTGTGGCTATGAGCTAAGAGCTAAAAGCTAAATCAAGGAGGAATAAAATATCATGTTTGAACATTTTACAGAAAGGGCAAAGAGAGTAGTTAAGCTGGCCCGGGAGGAAGCCGGAAGATTAGGGCATGCCTATATTGGCACCGAACATCTCCTTTTAGGTTTAGTTCGTGAAGGGGAGGGAGTAGCGGCTATCGTTCTGCAGAATTTAGGGCTGGAGTTAGATAGTCTGCGGTTAGAAATCGAAAAAATGGTTCAAAGCGGATCGGCTACTTTAACCCTGGGCGAGATACCTTTTACCCCCAGGGCTAAAAAGGTACTGGAATTAGCGATTGAAAATGCCCAGGCGATGTCCCATACCTATATTGGCACTGAACATATCCTGCTCGGTTTGATTAGAGAGGGAGAAGGGATTGCGGCCAGGGTTTTAGAGAAGATGGGGCTCACTTTCGAGAAAATAAGAACCGAGATTAGCAATCTTTTAGGAGGCGCGGCTGAACCTCCCAGGGGCAAAAAATCCAAGTCTCCGACTCTGGATGCTTTCAGCCGGGATTTAACCGAACTTGCCCGCCAGGGAAAATTAGACCCGGTTATTGGCCGCAAAGATGAAATAGAAAGAATCATTCAGGTTTTAAGCCGCCGGACAAAGAACAATCCGGTTTTAATTGGAGAAGCAGGCGTTGGGAAAACAGCCGTTGTTGAAGGGTTAGCTCAGAAAATTGTCGCTAATGAAGTTCCGCATTTATTAAAAAATCAAAGAGTAGTAACTTTAGACTTGGCCATGCTGGTTGCCGGAACGAAGTATCGCGGTCAATTTGAAGAAAGAATTAAGGCGGTGATGAATGAAATCTGCCGTTCCAAAGATATTATCCTTTTTATTGATGAGATGCACAACCTGGTTGGTGCCGGGGCGGCCGAAGGGGCGATTGACGCCTCAAGCATTTTAAAGCCGGCTCTTTCCCGGGGAGAGATTCAGTGTATCGGGGCAACTACGTTAGATGAATACCGCAAGCATATTGAAAAAGATGCCGCTTTGGAAAGAAGATTTCAGCCTATTTTTATTGAACCCCCGACGGTGACTGAAACGATTGAAATCCTTAAAGGATTAAGGGACCGTTATGAGGCCCACCACCGGGTAAAGATTACTGATGAAGCTTTAGAGGCAGCCGCCAAGCTCTCCGACCGATATATCTCAGGAAGGTTTTTGCCTGATAAGGCTATTGACCTGATTGATGAAGCCGGCTCCCGGGTTCATTTAAAGACATCTTCACCTCCTCCTGAATTACAGGAGTTGGAAAATAAAATTGAGCGGGCAGGCCAAAAGAAAGAAGCGGCTGTCAAAATACAGGAGTTTGAAAAAGCGGCCGGTTTTCGCGACACCCATCATCAGCTCCAAGTAGAACTGGCGGCCGTTAAGAAACACTGGGCAAAGAATAAACAGGGGGAAGATAAGGTTTTTGTCAGCGCCGAAGATATTGCCTTGATTGTTTCTAAATGGACCGGAGTTCCGGTTACCCGATTGGAAGAGGGAGAAACCGACCGCCTCCTGCGCATGGAAGAGGAACTTCGCCGGCGGGTTATCGGGCAAAGTCAAGCCTTGTCAGTGGTTACCCGGGCGGTGCGGCGTTCCCGTGCCGGCATAAAAGATCCCAAACGACCCATCGGTTCTTTTATCTTTTTGGGTCCAACCGGAGTAGGGAAAACCGAGTTAGCCAGGGCTTTAGCAGAATTCCTTTTTGGTAATGAAGAAGCGATGATTCAAATTGATATGTCCGAATATATGGAAAAATTTGCTGTTTCCCGCCTGGTCGGAGCTCCCCCGGGTTATGTCGGTTATGAAGAAGGCGGACAGTTAACCGAGAAGGTAAGAAGGAGCCCCTATTCGGTTGTTCTCTTGGATGAAATAGAGAAAGCCCACCCTGATGTATTTAATATTCTCCTCCAGGTAATTGAGGAGGGACGGCTTACGGATAGTCTTGGCCGGGTCGTAGATTTTCGCAATGTAGTTTTAATTATGACCTCAAATGTGGGGGCGCGCTTGATTAATAAAAAGACCTCGATGGGATTTACCGCTCCCGACCAGGAAGAATCACGCCAGGCAATGAAAGACAAACTGATGGACGAACTCAGAAAAACCTTTCAGCCGGAATTTCTCAACCGAATTGACGAAGTGGTTGTTTTTAATTCTCTTTCCAAAGAAGATCTTATCCAGATTGTTAATTTAATGGTGGACAAGGTAAAGAGGCGTCTTACCGAAAAGGAAGTGAAGATAAAGCTCAGTAACAAGGCCAAAGAGTTTTTGATTGATAAAGGATATGACCCCAGCTTTGGGGCACGCCCATTGCGCCGGGCTATTCAGAGGTTCATTGAAGACCCTCTGGCGATGGAGATGTTAAAAGGTAAGTTTCCCGTCGGGACGACAATTCTGGTGAAAGCAGAGAAGGATAGATTAGTATTTGAGAAAAGAAATTAGGGCTTCCTGCCTCGGTAGTGTCAAATAAGTTATAAAAAGACATGAAATAAACCGCAGGCTCCACAGAGAGAAAAAAGAAACAAAAGACAAACCACAGAAACACTGAAGAACAGAGACACTGAAAAAAGCAGAAAAAAAAGAAATAAACCAGAATAGGAAAAGAATTTAACCACGCTAAAGAAATTCTCTGTACTCTGTGGTTAATTCTTGACAGTACCCCTGCCTTTAAAAGGGTTTCTTCTATGAAAAAGCTCAAGATATTTGTTATATTGGTTCTTACCGGTTTTTTAATTTTCCGGCTGACGACATTTGTTATTTTGACTAACTTTGTAAAAAATTATAAACCCGCCTTGCTTGAGGCTTTTTCCGACAAGCTGGGCCGGAAAATTGTCGTCGGAGAGGTAAAAGTTAATTTTTTAAGCGAGGTATGCCTTTCTGACCTGAAGATTAGAAGCCTGGGAGAGAAAGATCCCCTTGAACATTTTACGGCTGAGCGCATGGTAATTCATCTGAATTTTTTAAATTTACTGAAAGGCAGCAAAGGTTATGCGGATGGTTTCCGCAAAATCTCTTTTCAAGGAGGGAGTGTAAAGCTGCGTTCGTTCAAGAAACCCTTAGCCGGCCTGAAAGGAAAGCTCTTGGTGCCCAATCACGACTTCTATGTTGATTATTTGCGATTGCCTCTGGGAGAAGGTGAACTTGTCTGTCGGGGTTGGGTGAGAAATTTCGCAGAGAATCCGGTGATTGATTTAAATATGGGAACGCATAATTTCAAAGCCGGCGATTTGTTAAACTTCTGGCCGGAAATTAAATTTTTGAAGTTAACCGGGCGGGGAAAGTTTTTCGGCCGTCTAAGCGGCCAGCCTGATAATCTGAAAATTTCAGGCGAGCTAATGTTGAAAATTTTAGAAGGCGAACTTTCAGGAAAAGTCAAGATTACTGAAATTTTAACCCGCCCTGATTTAACCGGCGAGCTAAATTTAAAAGCGCTTCAGCTGCCTTGGGGCGAATGTTTCGGCGAACTGAAATTTACCGGTGATTTATTGGCCCCCAAGATTTTGGGCAGGCTTGATTTTAGAGGTGAGGGAGAGAAATTTGCTTTAGAAAAGATTGGCTGCCAGTTGCGATTTTTACCCCAGGGGATATATGGTGAAGCGGGCGAGGCTTTTCTTTCGAAAGTGGGAAAGATACTCTGGAAGGTGGAATTGAAGAAGGATCTAAACTATGCCCTTTATTTTTATCTGCCGCCTCTGCGGAGTGAGAATTTATCTTCCTATTACCTGAAGCGCTGGCCGGATATTCCCGGGATTTTCAGGCTGGACGGGAAAGTAACCGGTGCCATCGGTTCACCGGAAGTTGATTATGAAGGTAAGTTAGCCTGGGATAGTTTTGGAAAAGTTAAAACTGTCAACTGGAAAGTAAAAAGCGGCAAAAATCTAATTAAAATAGAGAATATTTCCCTGGATCCGGAGAGAAAGATGAGGATAGCCGGCTCCATCCGCCCGCAGTCTTATTTGCTAGAGTTGGCGCTACTTTTGAATGGTTTCAGTTTAGGCTCAGGATCTTTAAATGGCCAGATCAACTTAAGCGGTAATAAAGAAAGGCTGATTATCCAGGATTCAGTTTTATCTTCCGGGAAATTTAAATGTAAACTTAAAGGCAGGAAAAAAGGAGACGATTTAAGGCTTCAGGCTAACTTGGAGGCAGAAGGCAGTCCCCATCGGGCAGAGGTGAATTTAAGCGGCCAATTGACGGCGGCGGGATTAGCGGGAGAAATATTGGTTGAACCGATAGTTATCCAGGAGAAAGTCTATACGCCTTTGACCGGTTTAATAAAGATAGATTCAAAAAAATTAATTATTGAGAGCTTAAAGTGGCTTGATTCGTATTTTATAGAAGGAGAAATCAATTTTTCTCCCATGGCAGTTAATCTTAGTTTGTTTTTAAGAGAGGCGGATATTGTTCCGATACTGGGTTTTTCGTCCGCTTTTTCTGAGGAAGATAATTTCGGAACGGCTTCGGGAGAAATAGAGTGTAAAGGGAAGTGGCCGGAGATAGCCGTAAAAGGGACGGTAGAGCTAAAAGATTCTAAAATCGGCAAAAAAAATATTGAATATGCCAAATTTCAAGTTGAAGGGACAAATCCATATTTTACTTTAAAAGAATCACCCGTTATTTTCGATGACACGACACTTGTTTGCCGGGGGCCGATAGATTTAAGTAAAGGCGGCAAGGAAATGTTTCAGGACATTGAGTATGTTCTGGATGAAAGCCAGATGGTTTGGAAAGGATGGAAAATCAATCAGGAAGAAGAGGAGAAGGAACTAAGTTTGACCAAGGAGGTATCCGGAGGTTTTTCGGTAAGCCTGCGGGCGCCCACCCTGGGTGAACCGGAAGAAGACCTGGCTAAAGACCCGAGTCCCGAAGTGGAGCTGGAATACAGTATAAAGGGAAGAGAAAAATTCAAGCTGCGTATGGATGAAGATGATGATTTCGTGGGGATTGAACATGAGGTGAAATTCTAACCCTAAAGAAGTTAAACCACAGATGGACACAGATTCAAAAAACACGGATTCCCACTGGTATTACCTTGAATTTGACAGGGGATAAAAAAACTCTTTTATCTTTGGGGGCTATATGGTATAATACCCCAATTTCCTATCGTTACTCCTAATACATTACGAAAGGGATAATATGCAAAAAATCAAAGCAGGTTTTCTTGTTGCTTTATTGGTTTTCACCCTCGGACATCTGGTGGACGGCCAGCTCCTGGCGGCTGAAGAAAAAGTAGTGGGAGCCATTGATGTTTCCGGGAACGAAGAGGTCAGCTCTTTTTTAATCCTCTCCCAGGTAGAAACAAAAGTGGGCGCTCCTTTTTCCCGCCTTAAAGCCAGAGAGGACCTAAAAAGAATCTACGCTCTAGGGATGTTTTCCGATGTTGAGGTAGAAACCGTTGATTTAGATAAAAACCAAATCAAGCTTATTTTTGTCGTTTCCGAAAAGCCGATTATTACCGAGCTGACTATCGAAGGAAACAAGGGACTAAAGACTAAAAAGATTTTAGGGTTAATCAGCTCCCGGCAGGGAGAAGTTCTGAATGAACAAATCATTCATGAGGATGTAAAAAAAATAAAAGCGAAATACCAGGATATCGGATATCACTATGCCGAGATAAAAACACATATTACCCAAAGAGGCGGGAAGAAAACTCTTGCTTTCCAGATTAAAGAGGGGTGCCGGGTGCGGATTAAAAAAATCAACTTTACCGGGCTTAAAAGCTTTTCTGCCCGGAAGCTCAAAAAACTTATGAAAACAAGAGAAAAGAAATTCTTTAATAAGGGATTCTTTAAAGAGAAGAATTTTGAAGGAGATTTAAACAAGCTCGTTTCTTTTTATAAAGATCAAGGTTTTCTTGATGCGAAAATTGACAGCTATGAGCTGACGCTGGGGGAGGCGAAGAAGTTTCTTTACATTACCATTGTTATCGAGGAAGGCAGTCTCTATCATCTTCGGGATTTAAAAATTAGCGGAAACAAGCTTTTTTCCTCAGAATCTATTCTTCAGCATATCCAGATGCGTCCGGGAATGGTTTACAGCGAGAGAAATCTCCGGGAAGATATCAACGCTATCTTCAGGCTGTATGCGGAGAAGGGTTATATTTTTGCCCGGGTCTGGCCGGATATTCAGAGAACAAAAAAGGCAGCCATCGATATTGATTATCACATTAAAGAAGGTGAGCTGGCTTACATCGAGGAGATTCTGATTGAAGGCAACACGAAAACTAAGGATATTGTTATCAGGAGAGAATTGAAGGTTAAATCCGCTGACATCTTTGATGGGCAAAAAGTTGAGCGAAGCCGCGAAAAGCTCTATAATCTCGGTTTTTTTAAAACTGTTGAAGTTGATACTTTGCCGGGAACGGCTCCCAATCAGCGGCATTTAATCTTTAAGGTGGAGGAGGAAAAAACCGGCTCCTTCGGTCTGGGAGCAGGTTATAGCTCGGTGGACAAGGCGATAGGTTTTGTGGAGTTAGAACAGAGAAATTTTGATTTATTAAATTTTCCCCGCTTTACCGGCGATGGACAGGATATAAAAATTCGCGCTGAATTCGGGACCAAAAGAAAGGATTACAGTCTGAGTTTTACCGAACCCTGGATTTTTGACTGGCCGCTTTCCTTTGGTTTTGATATTTATAGAAGAAGCTGGGTGCGGGAAGAATATGATGAAGAAAGAACCGGCGGAACAATTCGTCTGGGTAAAACTTTAGCTGAAGATTTAAGTTTGTATCTCACTTACAAAAATGAGACGGTTAAAATAGGAGACCTTGAGTCTGAGGCCTCGGCTGATATCTGGGCGGAAGAAGGCAGCAATGTAATCAGCTCTTTGCGTTTTTCTTTGGTGAGGGATACCCGGGACAATATCTTTGACCCTTCCCGGGGCTCACGAAATATTATCTCGGCTGAATACGCCGGGGGATTTCTGGAAGGCGACAAAGATTTTACTAAGTATAATTTAGATAGCCGTTGGTTTTTTACGCCCGCAAATAAAATAGTTTTGGATTTGCGCTTCCGAGCCGGTTTAGTAGAGAGTTTTGACGATACGCTAACTGTGCCAATTTATGAGCGGTTTTATGCCGGTGGCGGACAAACTATCCGGGGCTATAAAGAAAGAGAAGTTGGTCCCAAAGACAGCAATGGCGATCCGATTGGCGGCCGGTTATTAGGGATAGGCAACATAGAGGTTACTTTTCCTTTAATTCAAGACGAAGCCAAGCGCCGTTCCATAATCAAAGGGGCGATATTTTGTGACTCGGGCTATGTCTGGGCTGAGCAGGGTGATTGTGATGCCGATGATTTACATACCGGAGTTGGCCTGGGCTTGAGACTTACCACTCCTATCGGGCCGGTTCATCTTGATTATGGCTATCCTCTTGACGTCGATCCGGGTGAACCCGAGGAAGGCCGGATTCATTTCAGAATGGGACACACGTTTTAAAAGCAGGCGGTAGAAGGCAACTATGGGAATCTAAAAAATAGGAGAGTCAGATGAAAAAGAATAATTTCAGCCCGGGGGTGATAAAAATTAGTAAAATATTGGCCGTTTTGATTTTTGCCGCATATCTATTTTCTGGGGTGGATACGGGTTTTGCCCGGGATAATGTTAAGATAGCGGTAATTGATTTAGGCCGGATTATGAAATCTTATAATAAGCGTGAAGCGCTCTTTAACAAATTTGAAAAAGAGAAAGAGAAGAAGAAGCAGGAGATAACTAAATTGCAGGCAGAAGTGGTAAAGTTAAGAAAAGCCCTGGTTGAGGAAATAGAATCTCTCACGGAAAAACAAAAAGAGAAGAAACAGAAAGTTTTAAGAACGAAATTAGAGAAGTTACAAAAAATGGTCAAAGAATCCAATCAGGAATTAGGCGTACTGGATCAGGATATGCATAAAGAGCTTTATGAGGAAATAGATAAAGCAGTTCAAAGCATTGCCCGGAAACAGGGATACACTTTGGTTATCCAGAATCAAGGAATTATTTTTTATAATCAGGGTCATGACGACATCACCGATAAAGTGATAAAAGAGCTGAACAAAAAGGCAAGGCAGTGAAAAAGACCTTAAAAGAAATTGCTAATTTGGTAGACGGGAAAATAATTGGCGATGAGAAGATTGTCATTGGCGGTGTCTCCGGTATCAAAGAGGCCCGGAAAGGAGAAATTACCTTTGTAGCTAATTCCCGCTATCTTTCTCTTTTAGAGATGACTCAGGCTTCAGCCATTATTGTTTCTTCCCAGGTTAAAAATTTTAACCGCAAAGCGCTTATCATAACAGAGAATCCTTATATCGCTTTTACCAAGGTAATGGAATTGATGGTCTCAAATGATATTTTCATCCCAAAAGGGGTTCATCCCCGGGCTTATATTGGCAAAAACGTTAAATTAGGAAAAGATGTTACGATTTTGCCCTTTGCCGTAGTTGAAGACCATGCCCGGATAGGAGATAGAACTATTCTTTACTCCAATACTTATATTGGCGCCCACACTAAGATTGGCAGCGATTGCAGCATCTACCCCAGTGTGGTTATAAAAGGGAAGAACGCCATTGGCAACCGGGTGATTATTCACAGCGGTACGGTGATTGGCAGTGATGGGTTTGGCTTCGCTCCCATGAAAGGAGTACATCACAAAATACCTCAATTGGGAACGGTAATCATTGAAGATGATGTAGAAATCGGCGCTAATGTTTGTGTGGACCGGGCGACAATTGGAAAGACGCACATCAAAAAGGGCACCAAGATTGATAACCTGGTTCAAATTGCCCATAATGTTGAAATTGGCGGGAACTCGATAATTGTTTCCCAGACAGGTATTTCAGGAAGCGCCATCCTGGGTAAAAATGTAACCATGGCCGGGCAGTCAGGGGTGGTCGGACATATCCATATCGGGGCTAATGCGGTGATTGCGGCTAAAAGCGCCGCCACCAAAAACATTCCGCCCGGTCTCTGTGTTTCGGGATTTCCGGCCCAGGCGCACCAGGATGAAAAAAGAATTAAAGCTTTGATTCAACGTCTGCCCAAATTATTTGCCTTGGTAAAAAGTCTTGATGAAAAACTCAAAGAATGGGAAAAAAAATGGAACCGCAAAGAACAATCAAAAGAAAAATTGCCTATTCAGGAATAGGCCTGCATACGGGGAATGAGACTACCATTACTTTCATTCCGGCTCCGGTTAATACCGGGGTGAAATTTGTCCGAACCGATTTAGCCAATAAACCCGAAATAACCGCTGATATCACTCAGGTTGTTGATATTGCCCGGGGGACAACCATTGGCCGCGGCGAAGTAAAGATTCATACTGTTGAACATATCCTCGCTTCCCTGGCTGGTTTTAAAATCGATAATTTGATTATTGAACTTAATGCCAATGAGCCTCCGGTGGGAGACGGCAGCGCTTTGCCTCTGGTAAAAATATTAAACGAGTCCGGGATTAAACTGCAGAATGAATCCAAGCGTTACTACAATTTGAAAGAACCTTGCTGGGCGGCTGAGAATGGTGCGCTTCTGGTGGTTTTGCCCGCTCCTGAATTCAAACTTTCATTTACCATTGACTATAACCACCCGGCTTTAGGAGCCCAATTTGCATCCTTTAATATTGACGAGGAAACCTTTACCCGGCAGATTGCTTCCGCTCGAACATTTTGTTTTCTTCACGAGGTAGAATCTCTTCAGAGAAGGGGATTAATCAAGGGAGGAAGTTTGGAAAATGCGGTGGTTATCGGTGAAAAAAATATTTTAAATGAAACTTTGCGTTTCCCGGACGAATTTGTCCGCCATAAAATTCTGGATTTAATGGGGGATCTTTTTTTGCTCGGTTCGTCTCTAAAGGCACATGTTATGGCGATTAAATCCGGACACGCCCTGAATGTAGAGCTGGTTAGAAAGATGAAAAAGTTTGAACAGAAATCTAAAGAGGGAGCAATCAGCCGGGCCACATCGAATATGCCTTCTTCACCCCCCCTGGATATCGGAGAGATTCAGAAAATTCTTCCTCATCGTTATCCTTTTCTTCTGGTTGATAAAATTTTAGAATTAGAGGTGGATAAACGCGCTGTTGGCTTGAAAAATGTTACCGGAAACGAATATTTCTTTACCGGGCATTTCCCTGGGCATCCGGTTATGCCCGGGGTTCTGGTAATTGAATCTATGGCCCAAGTGGCCGGAACCTTGATGTTGAGTAAACCTGAGAACAGGGGGAAACTGGCTTATTTCATGGGTATTAACAATGTTAAATTTAGACAGCCGGTAAAACCGGGCGACCAGCTTTTGGTCGAAGTTAAAGTTATAAGACTCAAAACCAGGACGGGGAAAATCAGGGCTAAGGCTTTTGTTGACGGTAAGATGGTAGCCGAGGCGGAGTTAATGTTTTCATTAGTTCAGGGGTAAAATTTTGGTTAATATCCATCCAACGGCGATTATTGGTAAAAAGGTGGAATTAGAAGATAACGTAGAGGTTGGCCCTTATGCGGTTATAGAAGGTGAGATTAAAATAGGCCGGGGAACCAAGATTGGTTCGCACGCCGTTATTACGGGATTTACCACCATCGGAGAAAACTGCCAAATTTTTACGGGGGCAGTTATCGGTTCTCAATCGCAGGATTTGAAATACAAAGGTGAAAAAAGTTTTGTAAAAGTAGGCAATAAAAATATGATTCGCGAATACGTTACCATAAACAGAGCCACCGGTGAAGACAACACCACCTTTCTCGGTGATGGTAATCTTATTATGGCTTATGCTCATGTGGCTCATAACTGCCGGGTACATAATGGGGCGATTTTAGCCAATGAAGTAACCCTGGCCGGGCATGTTAATATAAAAAACAAGGCGATTATCGGTGGAGTAAGTGCCATTCACCAATTTGTAACCATAGGGGAACTTTCTATTATCGGCGGCTGTTCCAAAGTGGTTAAGGATATTGTTCCCTTTGCCAGAGCTGACGGACATCCCACGCAGATTTACGGCATAAACAATATCGGCCTGCAGCGCAGCAATTTCTCCCAGGAAAGGATTGATACCCTGAAGAAAATATTCAAGGTACTTTTCCGCTCCAATTTGAATACCTCTCAAGCAGTAACGAGGATTAAAAAGGAATTTGGCAATTCTAAAGAGGCGGAATATCTTATTGATTTCATTGGAGATTCTAAGCGGGGTATCTGCAAGTAAAAACTAAGAAACCAGAAACCAGTAACCAGTAACCAGAATTCATTTAATTTTATTAAAAGCGATTTTCTTCAAAGAGTAAAACTGCGCTTTTTAGCTGGTTTCTGTATTTTGGTATCTGGTTTCAATTTTTTTATAAGGTAATATGGATAAAATCGGTTTAATCGCGGGGAATGGCAAATTTCCTCTTTTTTTTACGCAAGGAGCTAAAAAAAAGGGGACGAAAATTATTGCCATCGCCTTTAAAGAAGAAACCTCCAGGGGACTTTCCAGATATGTTGATGAAATCCATTGGATTAGCGTTGGGGAATTAAAGAAGCTCGTTGATATTTTAACCGGCGCAGGGGTAACCCGGGCAGTTATGGCCGGACAGGTCAATTTATCCTTACTTTTCTCTAAGGTTAAGTTAGATGAAGAAGCCAGGGAACTCTTGCGTGAGGTGGATAATAAAACCACCGATTCTTTATTGGGCAGGGTGGCTGAAAGACTGGCCGCGAGAAACATCATCCTTATTAATTCAGCTACATATTTAGATGATTTTCTTCCCGGGAAAGGGGCTCTAACGCAAATCAGTCCCACCTCCTCAGAATGGGAAGATATCGAGTTTGGGAAAAAGATTGCCAAGCAGATAGCCGGATTAGATATCGGCCAGACAGTGATAGTGAAGAATAAGACGATTCTGGCCATTGAGGCGATAGAAGGGACGGATGAGGCGGTCAGGAGAGCCTGGCGATTTGGCAAAGAGGGAATTGTAGTCGTTAAGGTAAGTAAACCTAATCAGGATATGCGTTTTGACCTTCCGGTTATCGGGGAAAGAACAATAAGATTGCTCCATCGACTCAAGGCAAAAATCTTAGCCATTGAGGCGAAAAAGACGCTTGTGTTAGAAAAAGAAAAAATTATTAGATTAGCCGACGGCTGGGGAATTTGTATTGTGGCTTTTTAGATGAAGATGATACGACTTTCAAAACCGATAATTGGAAAAGTTGAAGAAGGGGAGATACTCAAAGTACTCAGGTCGGGGAATCTCTCTTCAGGCAGTTTTGTCAAAAGATTTGAAGAGGAATTTTCCCGCTATCTGGGGATGAAATTCAGCGTAGGTGTTTCCTCCGGGACAACCGCTTTAGATGTTGCCTTAAAAACAGCCGGGGTGAGGGAAGGATCTTATGTCTTAACCACGCCTTTTAGTTTTATTGCTACGGCTAATGCTATTCTTTATCAGGGGGCAATCCCGGTTTTTGCCGATATAAACCCGGTAAGTTTTAACCTGTCTTTAGAAAGCGTAATAGAGAATTTAAAGAAAAATAAGAAAATTAAAACTTTGCTGCTGGTGCATCTTTTTGGTTTGCCTTGTAATATGGCTGAGATTAAAAAAATCGTGAACCGGTTTAATCTAACTCTGGTTGAAGACTGTGCCCAGGCGGTTGGAGCTGAATTCTTGGGCAAAAAAGCGGGCGCTTTCGGGGAGATAAGCACTTTCAGCTTTTATGCCACCAAAAATATTACCTCCGGAGAAGGAGGGATGGCGGTTTGTAATAAAAAGAAATTTAAAGAGGCGCTTGAGCGTTATATTAATCACGGTTCTATCCGGAAAAATGTCCATCATCACCTCGGTTATAATTACCGCCTGACCAATATGGCCGCGGCTTTAGGACGTTCTCAGCTTAAAAAATTAGACGGATTCAATCAAAAAAGAATTAAGAATGCCGGCCTCTTTAACCGGGGTTTAGAAAAATTAGATTGGCTTATCCTGCCGTTGGTTCCCCGGGGATATAAACATATTTTTCACCAATATACCGTCCGCCTGAAGCGGGGGATAAAGCGGGAAGATTTTATAAAATACCTGAAGAAAAAAGGAATAGAATCCGGAATTTTTTATCCCTGTCCGATTTATCGGCAGCCTTTATATCG
>JAYEMH010000029.1:0-11970 GCA_034717985.1 Candidatus Ratteibacteria bacterium | reverse complement strand
CTGGACAGCGCTTTTAAAAAGTTCGAAGAGGGAATAAAACTTTCGCGCATCTGCACTCAGAGACTTAAACAGGTAGAGAAAAAAATCGAGGTTTTAGTTAAAAATGACGGTGGAGAAATTACCAAAAAGCCTTTTGATTTAGGCGAAAAAAATGAAGAAGAATAAAAATGGCTGAATTGCTTTCAAAGATTAATAACCCCAATGATTTAAAAAAGCTTGGCAAAGGTGACCTGGCTGCCTTAGCCGGGGAAATCCGCGAGCAAATTATCACCACCGTCTCTCGAACCGGGGGCCATCTGGCCTCGAATTTAGGGGTGGTGGAGTTAACCATCGCCCTCTACTATGCCCTGGACCTGGATAAAGACAAGGTTGTCTGGGATGTCGGCCACCTAATTTACACCCATAAACTTCTAACCGGAAGAGTGGAAGCTTTCAAAACCCTGCGTCAGTATAAGGGCTTGAGCGGCTTTCCCAAAAAGGAAGAAAGTCCCTATGACTTATTGACCAGCGGCCATAGCAGTACCGCCCCGTCGACGACTCTGGGTATTGTTTGCGCCCGGGATTTAATGAAGACAAAAGAAAAAGTGGTGGCGGTTATCGGCGATGCCTCATTAATGGGCGGTATGGCTTTTGAAGCTTTGAACAATATCGGTCACCTGCAAAAAAATGTAATTGTCGTCTTAAACGATAACGAAATGGGCATCTCCAAAAGCGTCGGGGCTTTATCGAACTATCTTAACCGGATTATTACTGCTCAGATGTATAACCGCTTCAAAAAAGATGTGGAGTTTCTTTTAAAGAAGGTTCCGGCCATTGGCGGCAAAATGGTTCAACTCGGGAAAAGGATTGAGGAGAGTTTGAAATCATTACTGGTGCCCGGGATGCTTTTTGAAGAATTGGGCTTTAGATATATCGGCCCGATTGACGGGCATAATCTGCCCGTAATGATAGATACCTTTCAAAAGATTTTGAAACTGAACGGCAAGCCGATTTTAGTTCACGTTTTAACTAAAAAAGGAAAAGGTTATAAATTTGCGGAAAAGAAACCATGGAAGTTTCATAGCACACCGCCTTTTAACATAAAAACAGGGGATTCCACTCAGATAGACAAACTGACTTATACCGGTGTTTTCGGGGAAACTCTTTGTGAGTTAGCCCGGGAGAACCGGAAGATTATCGCCATATCGGCCGGTATGCCGCATGGAACCGGCCTGGACAAATTTTCCACGGAATTCCCGGAGCGTTTTTTTGATACGGGGATTTCCGAACAGCATGCCGTTGGATTTGCCGCCGGGCTTACCCTTAAAGAATTTCAGCCGGTGGTAGCGATTTATTCCACTTTTCTTCAGCGCGCTTATGACCAGATTTTCCATGAAATCTGCCTGCAGAAGGCGCCGGTTATTCTGGCTATTGACCGGGCGGGCATTGTCGGCGAGGACGGGCCGACTCACCATGGCCTTTTTGATTTTGCCTACCTGCGCAGTCTGCCGGGTATAGCGGTTTCTTCTCCCAAAGACGGTGAGGAATTAAAGGGGATGCTTAAAACTGCGCTGGCAAGCAAGAGGCCGATGGCCATTCGTTATCCCAGGGATTTCATTCCGGAGGGAAAATTGTCCGCCGAGATGAAACCGATTCCAATCGGGAAAGGCGAAATATTACGCCAAGGCAAGGCCGGTCTCATCCTGTCGATTGGCAGCATGGTCTATCCGTCTTTAGAGGCGGCGGAGGATTTGGCCGGGGAGGGAATAAATGTGGAAGTGATTAACGCCCGTTTTGTTAAACCGCTGGATGAATCGCTGATTGTTGAGGCCGTAAAACGGAATAAAAATGTTTTAATTGTTGAGGAACACAGTTTTATCGGCGGATTTGGAAGCGCGGTATTGGAATTGCTGGGCGGGCAGAATGAAGAAGGGATAAAAGTAAGCCGGCTGGCGATGCCGGATAAATTTATCGAAGCGGGGAAACGGGAAAAGATTCTGGAGCTGTACGGATTAACCGGGACGGGAATCGCCCGAAAATTCAAGGAATGTCTCAACCGATAAATAGGGTCTGCTGAAAAAATCAGAACCTCTAAAAAATGAAAAGAAAATTTTTTTTTCTGTTAATTAGCGTTGTGTGTTTATTGCCGGTTAGCCCCACCCGGGCAGAAGAGGGCGCTGGCCAGCCGAAAGACACCCCCTATCCGGAGGAAAAATATTATGAAATGGATTGTTCGGTGATGAATAAAGCCAAGGAAGGGCTGGAGAGCTTATATATGAAAACGCCTCCGCCAACGGAGGGGGTGGACTTAGAAAAGATAGACAAAACCTTTTTTAGAGAGGGGACAGTCGGGCATAAAGAAAAGGATTATCTCAAGGAAGCCGGGAAAAACCGCTGGGAGGAATGGCCGCCGGTTTTTTTTGAATTCGGCAAGGTGTTAAAAAAGCAGGGAAAGCAAATTTATCATGAATGGTTCTTTCCGGATCAAAAGAGAAAAAAATAACCACAGAGCACACAGAGAGAAAAATTTTCCGACAGGATTTACAGGATTAAAAGAGACAGAATTTACAAGGTAAAATAGGAGACGAAGTGAACACATGGGAAAAGAGATGAAAAAAATCGGAATTGTCACTAATTTTAACAAAAAAAATGCCGCCCGCAAGCTTGAAGAGCTTTTAAAGTGGCTGGCTAAAAAAGGAAAAACTGTTGTCCTTGATAAAGAATCAGCCGGTTTCGTCCGGGGAAAGTTTAGCTCATCATCATTAGATGAAATAGCTTCCCGGGTGGATTTGCTGATTTCTCTCGGAGGAGACGGAACATTGCTAAGGGCAGCCCGGATTAAGAACATTGACAAAATTCCCGTTCTTGGCGTGAATTTAGGCGGGCTGGGATTTATCACCGAGATACCTTTTTCGGAAATTCACAAGGTGCTTCAGAAAGTTTTTGCCGGAAAATTTAAATTGGAAGAAAGGATGCGTTTTCAAATTGAAATTTTTAAAAAAGGGAAAGAGAAATCAAAATTTACAGCTCTAAACGAATTGGTTTTAGCCAAAATAACCATTGCCCGTTTGCTGCAGTTAGAAATTTTTATCAACAAGGATTATGTAACCACCTATCAGTGCGACGGTTTAATTGTTTCCACCCCGACCGGTTCGACCGGACATTCGCTTTCCGCCGGGGGAGCGATTATGGAACCGACTGTAGAGGGGGTTATTATCTGCCCGATTTGCCCCCATACATTGACCAATCGGCCGTTGATTATTCCTTCGGATAAGGAGATACGAATAAAGACCAAACCGGCCACGCGCACCCGGGATATTTGCGCCACCATTGACGGACAGGTGGCGATTAAGCTGTTGTTTGATGATACGATAGTTATAAAGAAATCACCCCACAAGTTAAAACTGGTTGTTTCTCCCGAGCGCAGTTATTATCAGGTCCTGAGAGAGAAACTTTCCTGGGGAAGCCGAGGCGATTCAAGTAATGCCTAAGATTATTATTAATACCGACCGATGTAAAGGCTGTAATTTGTGTATTGATGTCTGTCCGCGCCATTTAATTAAGGAAACCGTTCAGCTTAACCGGAAGGGATATTGTATTGTAAAAATTGAGAAGCCGGAAGAATGCACCGGTTGTCAACAGTGCGCCTTAATCTGCCCGGAAGGGGCAATAGAAATTTTCTATTAATGAATAAGAAAATTCTGATGAGTGGAAATGAAGCTATTGGCGAAGCGGCTATCCAGGCCGGCTGCCGATTTTATTATGGCTATCCAATAACGCCGCAGAATGAGTTGACGGCTTATATGGCCAGGCGGATGATTGAGGCAGGCGGAACATTTATTCAGGCCGAAAGTGAATTGGCGGCGATTAATATGGTTTTCGGGACGGCTTTAACCGGCGGGCGGGCGATGACCTCTTCTTCCAGCCCGGGGATAAGCCTTAAACAGGAAGGAATTTCATATATGGCCGGAGCGGAATTGCCGGCGGTGATTATCAATATTATGCGGGGAGGACCGGGATTGGGCAATATATCCGGGAGTCAGGCTGATTATTTCCAAGCGACCCGGGGAGGCGGTCACGGTGATTACCGCACGATCGTTTTAGCGCCGGGAACTCTTCAGGAAGCTTTTAATTTAACCGTTGAGGCGTTTGATTTAGCCGATAAATATCGTATCCCGGTAGTAATCTTAGGCGATGGTATCCTGGCGCAGATGAGAGAGCCGGTGAGTATAAAAACCAGAAACCAGAAACCAGAAACCAGAAATAAGAAAGATTGGGTTTTAACCGGATGCCGGGGGAGAAAACCCCGCCATATTTGTTCGTTGTATCTGGGAGAAGGAAATCTGGAAAGACATAATCTAAAATTGCAGAAAATATATCAAAAGATATCCATGGATGAATTGCGCTGGCAGGAAGTAGAAAGCGAAAAAGCCGAATACCTGGTTGTTGCCTATGGTACGG
The DNA here is from genome assembly GCA_034717985.1 of Candidatus Ratteibacteria bacterium. Taxonomy (GTDB): domain Bacteria; phylum CAZDME01; class JAYEMH01; order JAYEMH01; family JAYEMH01; genus JAYEMH01. Next base: position 7,530 of record JAYEMH010000029.1, on the reverse strand, counting down.
TCGCCCGGGCGGCCCGAGAAGCGGTTATTGATGCCCGGGAGAAGGGAAAAGCAATCGGGCTCTTTCGGCCGATTAGTCTTTGGCCCTTTCCGGAAGAACCGTTAAGAAAAGCGGCCCGGGGATTGAAGAAAATTTTGACCCTGGAATTAAATGCCGGACAAATGCTGGATGATGTCCGCCTGGCGGTGGGAGATAAGTGCCCGGTAGAGTTTGCCGGAAAATTAGGCGGGGCGTATTTTACCCCGGATGAAATTTACCGTTTGATTGAGAGATTGTAGAGATGAAAAAAGATTTTTGCCGGCCGGAAAGTTTAACCGAAAAGATTACCCATTATTGTCCCGGATGCGGACACGGGATAATTCACCGGCTTATTGCCGAGGTGGTAGATGAATTGAAAATTCGGGAGAAGGTTATCGGGGTAGCGCCGGTAGGCTGTGCCGTCCTGGCCTATGATTATTTTAACTTTGATGTTACCGAAGCCGCTCATGGCCGGACACCGGCGGTGGCAACCGGAATCAAGCGCGCTCTTCCGGACAAGGTCGTTTTTACCTATCAGGGAGACGGGGATTTAGCGGCCATCGGAACGGCTGAGATTGTTCACACCGCTAACCGCGGTGAAAATCTTACCGTAATATTCGTCAATAACGCCGTTTACGGAATGACTGGCGGACAAATGGCGCCGACAACCATCCTGGGACAAAAAACTACCACCAGCCCGTTCGGCCGGGACAAAAAGAGAGAGGGATTTCCTTTAAAGATAACAGAAATGCTGAAAACATTAGATGGGGTGGTTTTTTTAAGCAGGGAATCGGTTCATCGCCCGGCCAATATCATTAAAGCGAAAAAAGCGCTCAAGAAGGCATTCCAAAATCAGATAGACGAAAAGGGATTTAGTCTGGTGGAGATACTGGCGTCCTGCCCGACTAACTGGAAGTTGTCTCCCCGGGAATCAATTGCCTGGATGGAAAAAGAAATGATTAAAACTTTTCCCTTAGGGATAATTAAAGAGGGTTGAATTGATGGCCAACATCGTAGTGGCCGGTTTCGGCGGTCAAGGCATTCTGTTTGCCGGAAGGCTCCTGGCTCAAGCGGCGATGGAGGAGGGTAAATTTACGACTTTTTTTCCCTCTTATGGCGCCGAGATGCGCGGCGGAACGGCCCATTGTCTGGTTATTATTTCTTCGGAGGAGATAGCCTCGCCGATATTCAAAAATCCGGATTTAGCTATTTTTTTAAACGAACCTTCGGCAAAAAAATTTCTGCCGCTGATGAAAAAAGACGGCCTGGCAGTTTTGAATTCTTCCCTGATTAAAGACTATTCGTTACCGGAGGGGATTAAAATTGTTAAGGTTCCGGCAACCGAACTGGCTCAGAAACTCGGCGACGGAAAGGTGGCAAATTTGGCTGCCCTGGGGGCATTTTTGATGAAGAGCAAAATTCTTTCCCTGGAGGCAATGGAGAAATCTTTGAAAGTGATGTTAACCGGGGAGAAAATTAAACTTCTGGATATTAACCTGGCCGCCCTGCGGAAAGGGGTAGAAAGCATGGAAAAATTATGAGTGAAAAAGTAAGGGTGCGTTTTGCCCCCAGTCCAACCGGTTACCTTCATATCGGCGGCGCAAGAACCGCTTTATTTAATTGGCTGTTTGCCCGTCATAAAAAGGGCCAATTTATTTTAAGAATCGAAGATACCGACCGGGAAAGAGCTCAACCCAAGGCTTTAGATTCAATCATCGGCGGCCTTAAATGGCTGGGGCTCGATTGGGATGAGGGGCCGTTCTACCAGAGTAAATTCATTGAAAAACACCGTCATTTTGCCCAGGTTCTGGTTGAGAAGGGAAAGGCCAGGCGGATACCCGGCAAAGAAGGCGGGGATGCGGTGGAATTTCTTATGCCGCCCGGGGAAACCCGTTTTGATGATTTGGTTCATGGGAAAATAAAGATTGATAATCAGGAGCTGGGAAATTTTGTTATACTCCGGGGAGACCAAACTCCAACGTATAATTTAGCCTGTGTGGTTGACGATGCCTTTCTTTCAATCACTGATGTTATCCGGGGTGATGATCACGTTTCCAACACTCCCAAGCAGATTGCTCTTTACCAGGCGCTGGATTTTTCCCTGCCCCGGTTTGCCCATCTGCCTTTGATTCTCGGGGCCGATGGAAGCCGGCTGAGTAAGCGTCACGGAGCGACGGCGCTTGATTTTTATCAGGAAAAAGGTTACCTGCCCGAGGCGGTGCTAAATTATTTAGCCCTTCTTGGCTGGTCGCCGAAAGACAATCGGGAGAAGGTAAGTGTCGGCGAAATAATCGAAAAATTTTCTCTTGAGGGCGTCGGAAAAAAAGGAGCTATTTTTGATTCGGAGAAATTAAACTGGATGAACGGAACCTACCTGGCTGAAGGAAATTCGGAAAAGATGCTCGAGATAGCGGCTCAATATTTAAAATCTATCGGGTATATCAAGGATGAGGTGAATCCGGAGTGGCTGAAAAAAGTTTTGAATTTATTTAAGACCAGGATAAAATATATCGCCCAGTTGAAAGAACAGGCCGATTTTTTGTTTCTGGATGAAATAAAAATCGATGCCGGGGCGGAAGAAAAGTTCTTAAAAAGGGATTATATCCCGGGAATGTTCAAACAGCTTCGGGAAAGATTGGGGGAACTTGAGGTTTTTGAGGCCGGGGAAATAGAGGAAATCTGCCGCGGATTGGCCAAGGAGCTGGGAGTAAAAAGCGGGGATTTAATTCATCCGGCCCGGGTGGCCGTAACCGGACGGGCCGTCAGCCCAGGGTTGTTTGAGACAATGGCGGTAATGGGCAAAGAGAAGTGTGTGAAGAGGTTAGAGAAGCAGATAATTTGATTTTTGATTTTTTAAGATTTGCCTGGTGGTGTAACTGGCAACACGCCTGATTCTGGATCAGGAAAGTCTAGGTTCGACCCCTAGCCAGGCAGCCAAGATTGTTTATATAGTATGGCGCGTTGGTCGATTTGGTTAAGACGCCGCCCTCTCAAGGCGGAAATGACGGGTTCGAACCCCGTACGCGCTACCATAAACTAAATTCGTATACAATCCTAAAGGAGAGCGGCTTATGAACTGGCTCGCAATTAGTGTGGCCTTATTTACCGGATTTTGTTTAGGTTTGCTTGTTGCTTTTGCCCTGCGGCTGATTCAGGCAAAGACAGCCAAAGAACTTGCCGATGAACTATTTCGCGAAAGTGAAGACCAGCGCAAAGTAACTATAGATACGATGATAGAAAATTTAAAAACCAGTTTTGGAAATTTGTCGCTTGAGGCATTATCAAAATCTACGGAAGAATTTCTAAAATTGGCTAAGGCGCGTTTGGAATCCGAAAGGGAGGTAGGCATTAGAGAATTAAGTGCCAAAAAAAGTCTGATAGATCAAGAATTAAAAAACATGTCATCCGAACTTGAAAATGTTTCCAAGCTGATGGGAGAACTTGAGAAGGACCGGGCAGAAAAATTCGGAGAGCTGACTAACCAACTGAAAGCCGCCGGTGAGCAAACCATTGCTCTGGCGCAAACAACAAATAAGCTTCGTGAAGCTCTGGCAAATACAAAACTGAGAGGACAATGGGGAGAGCGGATGGCAGAAGATGTTCTGCGTCTGGCCGGGTTTATTGAAAATGTGAATTACCTAAAAGAAAAAACTATAGAAGGGGCGGGAACCCGACCGGATTTTACCTTCCTTCTGCCGCGCGGCCGGAAAGTGAATATGGATGTTAAGTTTCCCTCGGATAACTATGTAAAGTTCCTGGAAACGGATTTAAAGATAGAAAAAGAAAAATTCCGCAAGGATTTTCTAAGAGATGTCAAAGCCAGGATTAAAGAGGTTACGACGCGCGAATATATCAATCCCGAACAGAATACGGTTGATTATGTGCTTTTGTTTATTCCCAACGAACAGATTTATGCATTCATTCATGAACAGGATAGTTCGATTTTTGATGACGGTATCAAAAACAAAGTCGTTTTCTGTTCCCCGATAACGCTCTTTGCTGTTCTGGCTGTTATCCGCCAGGCAGTGGATAATTTTACCCTTGAGCAAACCTCAAACGAAATATTATCGCTGTTAGGCGCATTCAAGAAACAATGGGGGATGTTCCTGCAAAAATTAAAACTACTCGGCAAGCGAATTGAGGATACCCAGACGGAATATAGCGAGCTTACCAATCTCCGGCAGAGACAACTCGAAAAACCCTTGAATAAAATCGAATATTTGAGAACCGAGCATGGATTACCGGTTGCCGAGGATGAAGATGAAAACAATCTTCCGGCTATTGAAGAGAGTACACAAGAGGCTGAAAAGGGATTATAACGCTTGACCAATAGAATAAAAATTGTTACAATGCGGCTTCAAGATAGTTAAAAATGGGGTGTGCGGCATTATGATTGAACGATATACCCGGCCGGAAATGGCGAAAATTTGGTTGCCGGAATACCGGTTCCAAAAGATGTTAGAGATTGAACTGCTGGCTTGTGAAGCGATGGCCGAATTGGGGCAAATCCCCAAAGAGGCCCTGAAGACGATCAAAAGTAAAGCCAGGTTTGACCCGAAGCGGATTAATGAAATTGAAGTTGAGGTCAAGCATGAATTACTCGCTTTTCTCGCCAACCTGGCGGAAAAAATCGGCCCGGAGGCAAAATTCATCCATCACGGGCTGACTTCCAACGACATTTTAGATACGACGCTATCCCTGCAAATGAAGGACGCGGCCGAGATAATCTTAACCGGCCTTAAGGAGCTGAGTAACGCCGTCAGAAAAAAGGCCAAAGCCCACAAGAAGACGGTCATGGTGGGAAGAACCCATGGCATTCACGCCGAGCCGATTACCCTGGGTTTTAAATTAACCCTCTGGCTGGCGGAATTAGAACGCAGTCAGAAGAGAATCGAAGAAGCCAAAGAGGTAATCAGCTATGGTAAGCTCTCCGGCGCCGTCGGCACCTACGCTCTGGTAAATCCGTATATAGAGGAATATGTCTGCCGAAAACTAAATTTAAAACCGGCTCCGATTTCCAACCAGATTCTGCAGCGCGACCGGCAGGCGCAGTTTATGGCCGTCCTGGCGATTTTAGGGGGGAGTCTGGAGAAATTCGCCACCGAAATACGCAATTTACAGCGGACAGAAATACACGAATTGGAAGAGCCTTTCACCAGGGGGCAGAAGGGTTCCTCGGCCATGCCGCATAAACGCAATCCGGTAAGCTGTGAGCAAATCTGCGGTCTGGCGCGGCTCCTGCGCAGTTACGCCCAGGCCTCTTTTGAAAATATTACCCTCTGGAACGAAAGAGATATCAGCCATTCCTCGGTGGAACGGGTTATTATTCCGGATGGAACTATCCTGATTGATTATATGCTGAAGCTCTTTCAGTTTATCGTGGAAAACCTGATGGTTTATCCGGAGAAGATGGAAGAGAATCTGAAGGCGACCAGAGGTCTGATTTTCTCCGGAAGAATTCTTCTGGAGCTAACGAAAAAAGGACTTACCCGGCAAGAGGCCTACCGCCTGGTGCAGAATGTGGCTATGCAGGTCGGGAGGACGGAAGAAGATTTTAAAACCCTGCTTCTCAAAGATAAAGTCATAAGGAAATACCTGAACGAAACGGAAATAACGACTTCTTTCAATCTTGATGTTTATCTGCGAAATTTACCCGGCATTTTTAAAAAATTTAAAATTTAATCTCATACCTTTTATTAAATAGCATCGACGAACCAATGACCGAGAATTCAGCACTGAAAGAATCTTACCTTAAAAAATTTCCTCTGTTCTACCGCGGCAAAGTCAGGGATTTATACGACCTGGGCAATAAGCTTTTGATGATTTCTACCGATCGGATTTCTGCTTTTGATTTCATTTTACCGACCTTTATTCCGAATAAAGGAAAAATTTTAAATCAAATATCGGCCTTCTGGTTTAAAAAGCTGGCCGGGGTTATTCCTAATCATATGATTTCTATCGACTGGAAAGACTTTCCGGATGAACTCGGCTCTTCCCGGGAAAAGTTAGAAGGACGCTCAATGTTAATCAAGAAACTGAAAAGGATTGATATAGAATGTGTCGTTCGGGGGTACCTGGCCGGCTCGGGCTGGCAGGAATACCGGGAAAATCAAAGCATTGTCGGAATTAAACTTCCGGCTGGATTAGTTGAAGCCGAAAGGCTTCCGCGGCCGATTTTTACCCCGGCGACCAAAGCCGATAAGGGAGACCACGACATCAATATCTCCTTTGACGAAACGGTCAAAAAGATAGGGGAGAAGAAGGCCGAATTTATCAGGGAAACGAGCCTGGCCTTATACCAAAAAGCCTGTCTTTATGCCGAGGAACGCGGCTTTATTATTGCCGATACGAAATTTGAATTCGGCTGTGATGATGAAAAGGGAGAAATCTTTTTAATCGATGAAGCCTTAACCCCGGATTCATCCCGTTTCTGGGATAAAGTTAACTACCGGAAGGGAAAGCCGCAGGAAAGTTTTGATAAACAGTTTGTTCGTAATTACCTGGAAGAAATCAGCTGGAATAAAAAACCGCCGGCGCCGGAACTTCCGGAAGATATCGTAAGAAAGACTCAAGAAAAATACCGGGAGGTTTTCATCCGTTTAACCGCCATTTAGGAAAGGGACACAAAAGAAATGGAAGAAATCAAAATAACGCCGAAAATCGTAGCCGAACAAGGATTAACTCAAGAGGAATACCAAAAGATTTGCCAGCGCCTGGGGCGCGAGCCAAACTATACTGAGTTGGGACTTTTTTCGGCGATGTGGTCTGAGCACTGTTCCTACAAAAATTCCAAGCTGGTTTTAAGACTTTTTCCGGTTTCCGGGAAACAGGTTATCCAGGGGCCGGGAGAAAATGCCGGCGTAGTGGATATCGGCGACGGGATGGCGGTGGTGATGAAAGTTGAATCGCATAACCATCCCTCGGCCATCGAGCCCTTTGAAGCCTCGGCGACCGGAGGGGGGGGGGTTACCCGGGATATTTTTACCATGGGGGCCAGGCCGGTCGGACTTCTTTATTCCTTACGTTTTGGCCGGGCGGACAATAAGCAGGTTCAATACCTGCTCCGGGAAGTCGGCCGGGGATTTTTCTATTATGCCAATATTGCCGGAATGCCGGTTCTGGGTGGAGAGATTTTCTTTGATTCATCCTATGAAAAAAATCCCCTGGTTAATGCAATGTGCGTGGGAATTCTGGATAAAAAAAACTTAGTCCGGGCCAGGGCTTCGACCGTCGGTAGTTCGGTTTATACTATCGGGGGAGCTGCCGGCAGGGACGGCGTTGGCGGGGCGGCATTTGCCTCGGAAGGAATGGATGATACCCGAAAAATAGATTCTTCGGCGGTGGCCATTGGCGATCCCAAATTGGGGACGATTCTCCGCCAGGCATGCCTGGAACTGATAGAGAAAAATTACGTAGAAGGGATGCAGGATATGGGCGCGGCCGGATTAGTCTGCTCCACTTCCGAGATGGCGTATAAGGGCGGACGGGGGATGGAAATCGATGTTAGCCTGG
>JAYEMH010000028.1:0-3437 GCA_034717985.1 Candidatus Ratteibacteria bacterium | reverse complement strand
AGGGAATTTTATCGGTTGGAAAAGCTCTGGGGAGATGCCAAACGAATAGAAAGAAAGCAGAAATTAACCACAGAAAAGACAAAGAGAAAAAGAAAAAAACAAAATAACCACGGAGAACACGGAAAAATAGAGACACTAAAAAAAAGAAGAAACAAAAAAACAAAAAATAACCACAGATAAACACGAATAAACACAGAAAAAATAAAAAACCTGAAAATCTGTGACAATCTGTATTTTTAAATCTGTGTATATCCGTGTCTAAAGAAGGTAAATCGTGAAACAGATTAAAAAGGAAATCAGTGAATTAGTGGAAAAAGCGGTTAGAAAAAGCCTGGAAAATAAATTTAAAAAATTTCCGGAAATCTCCGTTGAAAAAACCAGGGAGGAAAAATTCGGTGATTATTCTACCAATATCGCCCTTCTTTTAAGCCGGGAGATAAAAGATGCGCCGGTAAACATTGCCGCTGAGATTGTCCGCCGCATTGATAAGAAGCGATTTTCAAAAGTTGAGGTTGTCCCTCCGGGTTTTATTAACTTCTTTTTAAACAATGGTGAGCTCTGTAAAATTTTAAGACGCGTTTTGGAAAAAGGGAAGGAATTCGGTAAATTTGAAAACAAACACCAAAAGGTGCAGATTGAATTTGTCAGCGCCAATCCGACCGGCCCTTTGCATGTGGGACATGGCCGGGGGGCGGCTGCCGGGGATTGCCTGGCTAATCTTTTAACGGCTTATGGCTATAAGGTTTCCCGCGAATATTATATAAATGATTTTGGAAATCAAATTGATACCCTGGGGATGTCGGTTAAATGGCGTTATTTGGAGCTTTTAGGTGAGAAGATTGATTTTCCTGAGGAATGGAATGGCTCGCAAACTTATCAGGGCGAATATATAAAGGGAATCGCCCGGCTTATCAAAGAGAAATACGGGAATAAATGGCAGGAAGAGAGGCTTTCTTCGTTTAGCCGTTTCGCCATTAAGGAAATACTTAAAGGGATTAAAGAGGATCTTGAGCTCTTTGGCATAAGGTTTGACTCGTGGTTTAAAGAAAGCGAACTTTACCGAAAAAAAGAAGTAGAAAAAATAGAAAAAATATTACAGAAAAAAGGCTGTCTGGAAGAGAAAGACGGCGCAGTTTGGTTTAAATCAATTCTATTCGGCGATACGAAGAATCGAGTTGTCATCAGGAAAAATAAAGTTCCCACCTATTTAGCTTCGGACATTGCCTATCATGCGCTCAAATTCAAGCATTTCCACCAGGTGATTAATGTCTGGGGAGCGGATCACCATGGCTATATTCCTCGAATGAAAGCGGCGGTAAAAGCCCTCGGTTATGACCCGAAAAATTTAAAAATAGTGCTGGTGCAGCTGGTCAAGCTTTCCCGGGGAGGGAAACAGGTTCCGATGTCTACCCGCAAAGGAGAATTTATCTCTTTACAGAAAGTCCTTTCCGAAGTCGGAAAAGATGCTGCCCGGTTCATTTTTATGACCAGGCGAAGCGACGCTCAACTTGACTTTGACTTGGAGCTGGCCAAAAAAAAGTCGCTTGACAACCCGGTATATTATATTCAATATGCCCATGCCCGACTTTGTAATATTCTCCAGTTTGCGAAAAATGAGGGTTTTGACCTAAAAAAAATTAAACAGGCCGAGTTAAATTTACTCATAGAAAAGGAAGAGCTTCATTTAATTAAACTTTTAGCCGGATTTCCTGACGTTATCGAAGATAGCGCTCTTTCTCTGGAGGCGCATCGTTTAACGGGTTATCTGATGGAAGTTGCCCAATCATTTCACAGTTTTTACAGCATCCATCGGGTTATCACCGAAAATTTAAATTTAAGTCTGGCGAGGCTGGCTTTAATAAAAGCCATTCAAATTACGGTCCAGAATGCATTAGGTCTTTTAGGGGTGGATGCCCCGGAAAAAATGTAGCGATGATTAAACAAACTTTTGATTTAGCTGTTTTAGGAGCCGGTCCGGGTGGATATGCGGCCGCCATCAGAGCGGCTCAACTTGGAAAGAAAGTAGCCCTTATTGAAAAGGGAGAGCTGGGAGGTGTTTGCCTCCACAAAGGCTGCATACCGACTAAAACATTTTTAGAATATGTCGAAACGTTGAAAAATATCGAAAAAGCGAATGATTGGGGCATCAATCTGGAAGTAAAATCGACGAATTTTCAAAGATTCCTGGCGCGCCGTGATAAAACACTGGCAATTTTGGTTAACGGTCTCCGGAGAATTCTTTTATCGTACAAGATTGAAATTTATCAAGCTGAAGGAAGTCTTGTTAACCCTAATACTCTTGAGCTAAAGGAGGCTAAAAGCGGTAAGAGTCAGCGTCTCCGGACTTCAAAATTAATTATTGCCACCGGTTCCTCTCCGAAAATATTCCCCCCCTTTGATTTTGCCGATAAGAATCTTATTACCAGCGAGGGAGCAATCGGGTTAAAAAAAATACCGCCTCGGATAATTATCATCGGCGGTGGAATTATCGGTTGTGAGTTTGCCAGTATTTACGCCGGCTTAGGGACAGAGGTTATTCTGGTGGAGATTGAAAATCATCTTCTGCCACAAGAAGACAGAGAAATTGCCCGCCGGCTGGAAGCAATTTTCCGCCGGCAAAATATAGAAATCCATCTCCGCAGCAAAACGGAAAAGATTGAGAGAAAAAATGATACGCTATATCTTGAATTATCTAACGGCAAAATCGTTTCCGGAGAAAAAGTTCTTATTTCGCTGGGCCGCACCGTCAATTCGCGAATAAAAGGATTAAAAGAACTTGGTTTGAAATTAAATCAAGGAGGAATAACGGTAAATAATCGGATGGAAACAAACATAGCTGGAGTTTACGCGGTCGGGGATGTTCTCGGCGGGCCGTTTTTAGCCCATCTGGCCTATCAGCAAGGCCTGGCGGCCGCGGAAAATGCTTTTGGCGGCCGCAGTCAGGTTGACAGCAAAATTATTCCCTCCGGCATCTACACTCTGCCTGAAATTGGCCGGGTGGGTTTAACCGAGGAAGAAGCGCTAAAAAGAGGAATAAAAATAAAGGTGGGACGTTATCCTTTTGCCGCTTTAAGCAGGGCGGTCATTTCTAACGAACGCCGGGGATTATTTAAAATTATTAGTGACCAGAAGAACGGCCGAATTCTCGGGGTTCATATTTTAGGAAAAAGAGCGACCGATTTAATTGGCGAAGCGGTTCTGGCGATACATTCAGGCCTGACGGCCAAAGATTTAGCCGGCATTATTCACGCCCATCCTACTTTTTATGAAGGAATTCGCAGCGCCGCTGAAGACGTGAACGGCGAGGCAATTCATTTACCCCGTTAGAGAAAGCCACCGATTTTAATCGGTGGTCATCATCGCTTGAAGCTGACGGTGGTTTAAAGCCACCGTCAGCGCAGGCCGTTAGAGAACACAGTTCTCTAACGGGGTTTACC
>JAYEMH010000027.1:0-3441 GCA_034717985.1 Candidatus Ratteibacteria bacterium | reverse complement strand
TTTTCTACCTCTCTCTTTCCGATAATTAGAAGATAAGGAATTTTTTCTATTTCTCCTCCCCTGATTTTATAACCGATTTTTTGGTTGCGAAAATCGGCCTCTACCCGCAGTTCCTTTTCTCTAAGTAAATCCACCAATTTTTTTGCATAAGGAATCTGGGCATCGGTAACGGTAAGCACCTTAATCTGGACCGGGGCAAGCCACAAAGGAAAAGCGCCGCCAAAATGCTCGATTAAAACCCCTAAGAATCTTTCCAGTGTTCCCAGGATTACCCGGTGAATCATCACCGGCCGATGCTTCTTCCCGTCCTCCCCGATATAATTAATATCAAACCGCTCCGGGAGAGCAAAATCCACCTGAACGGTTGCTCCCTGCCAGGTTCGGCCCAGCGAATCCTTTAATTTTACATCAATCTTCGGCCCGTAGAAAGCCCCTTCTCCCTCGCTTATCTGAAAGGGCGCGCCCCGTTTACTTAAAACCTCTTTTAAGGAAGTGGTCGCTGTCTCCCAGTCTTCCGGCCGTCCGATAAATTCATGCGGCTGGGTGCTAATCTCCATCTCCCAATGAAAACCAAAGATTTTCAGCACATCTTCCACAAAGTTTAAAACATTATTTACTTCATCCTTGAACTGTTCCGGGGTGCAGAAAATGTGGGCGTCATCCTGGGTAAAACCCCTAACGCGCAATAAGCCGTGCAAAACCCCTGATTTTTCATAACGATAAACCGTTCCCAGTTCAAAAAAACGGATAGGAAGTTCGCGATAGCTGTGCCGATGCGTTTTAAAAATCAGGATATGCCCCGGACAATTCATCGGCTTGAGGGCATATTCCTGTTTGTCCACCTCCGCAAAATACATCAAATTACGATAATGCTCGTAGTGCCCGGAGGTCTTCCAGATATCCGATTTTAGAATATGGGGGGTAGAAACCAGTTGATAGCCGCGCTTCAGGTGCTCCTTTTTAATAAAATCCTCTAAAAAATAGCGGATGAGCGCCCCTTTGGGATGATAAAAAACCAGACCGGCTCCGGCTTCTTCATGAAAACTGAATAAACCCAGCGCCGGGCCGAGCTTGCGATGGTCTCTTTTTTTTGCCTCATCCAGCCGCCCTAAATATTCATCCAATTCTTTTTGGGATGGAAAAGCGGTGCCGTAGATGCGCTGCAGCATCGGATTATTTTCATTCCCCCGCCAGTAGGCCCCGGCGGCATTTATCAGCTTAACCGCCTTTACCTCTCCGGTTTTTTTAAGGTGCGGCCCCTTGCACAAGTCGGTAAAATTGGCGTGGCGGTAAATACCAACCGTATCCCCGGGGAGTTCCTCAAGCAGTTCCAATTTATATGCCTCTGCCAGTTCCTTGAAAATTTCCCGGGCATCTTCTTTTGAAACTTCGGAGTGAAGAAAGGGCAGGTCAGCTTTGACAATCTCCTGCATTTTAGCTTCAATTTTAACTAAATCTTCAGGAGTAAAGGGACGGGAATATTCAAAATCATAATAGAAACCATCGGCAATCGCCGGGCCAATTCCCAGCTTCGCCTCCGGATATAATTCTTTAACCGCCGAGGCTAATATATGAGCGGCGCTATGCCGCAAGAATTCTAAATTCACTTCTATCTCTTTCTAAAAGCAGAAAAAAGGGTTCTTTCCCAAACTTGATGTAAAAATAGAAAGAACCTGATTACAAAGATTTCTTCAGATTACAGTGATTTTCTCGCCTTAGTTTTATCTGCGTAATCTGTTTTTTAATCTCTGAAATCAGGGGATGCTGTCTTTTTCAGCACCCTATATTAGTATACTATATAGCCGGTGTCAAGAAAAATTTGCCGCATTTGCCGCATTTACAGCTTCAGATAGTTAAACAAAACCTCCGCAAAGGCTTTCAACCTTAGCTCCATCTCTGCTTCGCCCTCTTTCTCATTTTTCTGCCGGGTAGAAATCCGGAGCAAGGCAACATCGCTGCTCTTTAAAGGCTTCCGGTGAATCCTCATCCATGTCATTTGTGACTGCTGGGCATAGAAATTGGAAAAAAGAGAATCCCCGACCCGGTACCAATAAAAAATAACTTCTTTGGGCCGGCGGGTTTTACCCGGAAGAATTACCAGCTTATTAGTCGGATAGTTTTTCCCGTTTATCTCTAAATCAAGTATATCCTTACGCGCGGCTACGCCGCCGCCGGTCAGGCAAATTTCCGGAGGATGGATGGCTTTCCGGCTGCGGGAGGCAAAAACACCGGAGAAATAAACCGCTTCACCCTGCGAATTGGTAAATTTACGGAGAATTACCAAAGGTGTTTCCAGAAGCTCCAAGGTTCGGGTGGAAACAGGAATTTCTTCGCCCACCCAGTCCCCCAGCTCCGTCGGAAAATCAATTGATTCCTCTACCACCTGCAATTTCTTTTGGCCTGACTCAATCCGGAAAATTATGACCGCGCTGAATAAAAGAATTGCCGTAATCACTAAAAACCGTTTATTTTCGGCGCCCACTTAAAACCCTCCCGACACTTAAAAGCAAAATAAAAGCAACCGCAAAAAGTAAAACCCCGGAGATATCATGATAAATCCCCAGGGCCGTCTTCTCGCCGTAGATTTCGGCCACGGCGCACATACTGCTGATCCTTAAGACATTAGAAATAATGGCAATCGGAATCGAGGAGAGAAAAATTAAAGTTTTTTTAAGCGGTGTTGTTTTAATGAAATAAGCAAAAAGGGCCCCCAGAGCCAGAAGAGAAATCAATGACCTCAAGCCGCTGCAAGGATCCCCCACCGTCAGGCTGGAATGAGGCATAATGACGGTGCTTCCCCGGGCAATGGCCTGAAATCCCGCTTTTTTTATCAGCCGGATAGAGGCCTCAGTGGCAAAAAGCTTTAATCTCAGGCTAAGATTGGCAATGACCACCAGCGGCAGAGGAATCATAAAGCCGGTAAAAAGAAACGGAAAAAGCATCAGCCGGGTTACCGGTTTTCCCCACAGATAAAGGGAAATTCCCAGGATAACCAGGATGAGCGAAAACCCGGAAATAAAACCAACCTGAAGCCAGCGGCTGATTAGATGAATTAATATCCCGGCAATAAATATTCCTAATCCGGAAATTTCAGAGGAGACAACGGCTTTTCTAATTTCTCCCCGCCGGACAAAAATCAGATAGGCCACTACAAGCGGAATCAGGAAACCATGGGAATAATATGAATCAGCCGATGACCAGCGCTGATACATCCAGATATAGGCGGGAAAATAAGTGATGGATAAAAGTCCGAGGAGGGAAATAATTTGTAAAAGCATTTTTTTGTAAAAACCAGCTTCTAACTATCAGTGAATAGGCAAATCCAAAATTCAAATATTACCAATACTACCAAGTAAATTCCAAACTCAAAATCCCAAAGTACAGGTTTATCGCAATTTATTTATGATAGAACTTATAATGTTTGTAAGCTCTTGACATTCC
>JAYEMH010000026.1:10230-13607 GCA_034717985.1 Candidatus Ratteibacteria bacterium | reverse complement strand
TTTTGGTAATTTCTCCACCGTCATTTTTAACTAAAACCTCGATTTTTTTCTCTACCTGTTTAAGTCTCTGAGTGCAGATGCGCGAAAGTTTTATTCCCTCTTCGAACTTTTTAAAAGCGCTGTCCAGAGGAATGTTTTCTTTTTCCAGTTCCGAAACAATCTTCTCTAACTTTTTCAAGGCTTCTTCAAACTTTATCTCAGCCATAGCTTTGTCTCCTGCTGTTTAGTCCACAGTCCGCAGTCCATAGTCCATAGAGAAACAAAAAACTCTACGGACTATTTATCTATTTCAATTACTTTCGAGGTGAATTTCCCCCGATGGACAATTACTTCTATCGAATCATTTATCCTTAACATTCCTGCATCCCGGATGGATGTTCTCTCCGGCAGTTTTAAAGCCAGGCTATATCCGCGGCTGAGAACACCCAGCGGACTTAAGGCCTCCAGCCTTCCCGAAAAAGCCCCCAGTTTTTCCTTTAATATTTCCAGCCTTTGTCCGAGAATCACCTTAATCCTGGCCGTAAAATCATCTACTCTCTGTCCGTATTGTTCGGTCAATCCCAGCGGAATACGAAAAGCGTAACTTTGCCGGGCTATTTGAAGACGACTTTTCAATGAATCAAATTTGGTCCGGATAGCGCTTTTCAACCGAAAAACAAATTGGGCCAGGCAATTTTCCAGTTCTTCCCTCCGTCCGATAACCAATTCGGCCGCATGCGATGGGGTGGCCGCCCGTAAATCGGCGGTAAAATCCGAAATGGTATAATCAATTTCATGACCCACCGCCGAAATAATCGGAATTTTGGAATCAAAAATGCTTCGGGCGACAATTTCTTCGTTAAACGCCCAGAGGTCTTCAACCGAGCCGCCGCCCCGGCCGAGAATAATAACATCCAGGCCGCCTATTTCATTTAACTCGCCGATTGCCCGGGCGATTTCCTCTGCCGCTCCTTCTCCCTGAACACGAACCGGATTTAGAAGAATCCGGACATTGGCCGCTCTCAGGTTAATCAGGTGAATAATATCCCGAATAGCCGCCCCGGTTGCCGAAGTAATTACTCCGATTCGACGGGGAAAAACCGGGATGGGTTTTTTATGAATCGGGGCGAATAATCCTTCTTTTTCCAGCCGTTTTTTGAGCTGTTCAAAAGCCAGTTGCAAAGCCCCCAGCCCTTTGGGCTCAATTTCTACCGCCGAAATCTGATAGTCTCCCCTTTTTTCATAGACGGTCAAACCGCCATAGATAATCACCTGCAGTCCGTCTTCCAGCTTAAATTTTAAATTTTTATTTACGAAACGGAACATCACCGCTTTTAATTCTGCTTTTTCATCTTTCAAGGTAAAATAGAGGTGCCCGGAGGAAGGCCGGCGCAAATTAGAAACCTCTCCTTCCACCCAGACGCCGGTAAAATAAACCTCAAGCGTCTGCTTGATGCGGGAGGTAATTTCCGATACGCTAAAAATCTTTCTTTCTTCCATATCCAAGCTCATAGCTCTTGGCTCTTCGCTCATAACCCCATTTAGCTGTTAGTTCTTAGTTCATCGCTAATAATCAGAAAAAAGCTTTATTCGTTTGACTATGAGCCATGAGCTAAAACTGCCGCCTTTAAGGTATTTTTCATCAGCATGGCAATGGTCATCGGGCCTACTCCGCCGGGAACCGGGGTAATGGCGCCGGCCGTTTCTTTAGCCGAATCAAAATCAACATCCCCGCAAAGTTTTCCTTCTATTCGATTAATACCGACATCTATAACTACCGCTCCTTTTTTAATCATCGCGCCGGTAATAAATTTGGGATGCCCGATAGCCGCCACCAGGATATCCGCCTGACGGGTTACTTCCGCCAGATCAGCCGTCCTGGAATGGCAGATAGTTACGGTAGCGTGATTCTGCAGCAAAAGAAGAGCCACCGGCTTACCGACGATAATACTTCTTCCGACCACTACCGCTTTCTTTCCCCGAATTTCAATCTTCTCTCTGTTCAATAATTCAATAATTCCCTGCGGTGTGCAGGGCAGAAAACATTCTTTGTCCGACAAAAGAGAACCCAGACTAAAAGGGTGAAATCCGTCAACATCTTTGGATGGCTTGACCGCTTTTAATATCCTGTCCCGGTCAACCTGTTTGGGCAGGGGCAGCTGAACAAGAATCCCGTGAATTTTTTTATCCCCGTTTAACCGCTCCACCGCTTCTATAATACTTTCGGTTGAGACATTCACATCCAGGCGGTGTATTTCCGAATACACCCCCAGGCTTTCACAGGCCTTTTCCTTATGCTTAACATAAATTTCCGATGCCGGATTGTTACCCGCCAGAATTACCGCCAGGCCGGGGGAAATTCCGGCTTTAGCTTTTAGCCGGTCTATTTCCTTTTTGAGCTCACTGCGGACCTGAGCGGCAATCGCTTTTCCGTCAATTATTTTTGCCGTCATTTTTGTTTTTCTCCCAGGGAATGTTAACCCGCTCGATTGACCTGGCTTTCCCCTCTTTTAATTCGACAATTACACTGGAAAACCAGATATCTTCCGTCGCCACTTCAAATCGGGTGGGCATCCCGGTTAAAAACCTCTGGAGTATCAGCTCGCTCTTTACACCGATAACCGAATCTCTCGGGCCGGTCATTCCGACATCGGAGATATAAGCCGTTCCTCCGGGCAAAATCATCTCATCGGCCGTCTGGACGTGGGTATGCGTTCCAATAATCGCTCCCACTTTCCCGTCAAGAAAACGGCTCAGGGCAATTTTTTCCGAGGTGGCTTCGGCGTGCATATCAATAATAATATTCGGCGCCGCCTTTTCTAATTTCTCTATTTCCCGCTCGGCGGTCCGAAAAGGACATTCTATCCGGGACATGAATATCCGGCCTTCCAAATTTATCACCCCGGCTTTTTCCCCGTCTCTGGTCGTAAATATCCCGGAACCGAGACCCGGCACCCCCGGCGCATAATTAGCCGGTCGAAGCAATCTTTTCTCCGTCTCCACCAGTTTGATTATCTCTTTTTTATCCCAGATGTGATTTCCGCTTGTCAGGACATCAATGCCCATCGAGAATAACTCTTCGGCAACTCGTAGAGTTAAACCAAATCCGCCGGCGGCATTTTCCCCGTTGGCAATCGTCAAATCAATCTTACGCTCTTTTTTCAGGGCAGGAAGAATATTCAGCACGGCCTGCCTGCCCGGCTTGCCGACGATATCGCCGATAAATAAAATCTTCATCTGTGTCCACCTGTGTTTATCTGTGGTTTATTTCGCATATTCAATCGCCCTGGTTTCTCTGATGACGGTAACTTTAATCTGCCCGGGATAATCCAGGCTCTCTTCGATCTTTTTGGTAATTTCCCGGGAAAGATGGCTTGATTCCGCATCAGTAAGTTTTT
>JAYEMH010000026.1:3206-10130 GCA_034717985.1 Candidatus Ratteibacteria bacterium | reverse complement strand
GCATATTCAATCGCCCTGGTTTCTCTGATGACGGTAACTTTAATCTGCCCGGGATAATCCAGGCTCTCTTCGATCTTTTTGGTAATTTCCCGGGAAAGATGGCTTGATTCCGCATCAGTAAGTTTTTCCGGTTCGACGATAACCCGAACTTCTCTCCCGGCCTGAATGGCGTAGGTTTTCGCCACGCCCTTGAATGATTTGGCAATACCCTCCAGTTTTTCCAGCCGTTTGATATATGCCTCCAGGGTTTCCCGCCGCGCCCCCGGGCGAGCGGCAGAAATGGCATCCGCCGCCTGAATCAAGACAGCCATAACCGAATTGGCTTCTTCCTCTTCATGATGGCTGGCAATGGCATTGATGATTTTCGGCGATTCATTATATTTACGCGCCAGGTCGGCGCTGATTTGGGCGTGTGTTCCTTCTACCTCGCGGTCAACGGCTTTACCAATATCGTGAAGCAGCCCGGCTCTTTTGGCCGATGGAACATCCTCATTAATCTCCGCCGCCAATACCCCGGCTAAAAAAGCTACTTCTTTGGAATGGTGCAAAACATTCTGCCCGTAACTGGTGCGGTATTTAAGACGGCCCAAAAGCCTGATTTCTTCCGGATGCAAATTCTGGATACCTAACTCAAAAGCCGCCTGTTCTCCTTCGTTTCGGATATTCACTTCCATTTCCTGCTTGACTTTCTCCACCACCTCTTCAATACGGGCCGGATGAATGCGTCCGTCAACCACCAGCCGCTCTAAGGTGATTTTACCGATTTCCCGCCGGATGGGGTCAAACCCGGAAATAATTACTGCCCCCGGTGTGTCATCAATGATAACATTTATCCCGGTTGCTTTTTCCAGGGACCGGATATTCCTGCCTTCCCGGCCGATTATTCTTCCTTTCATCTCATCATTCGGCAGAGACACCACCGAGACCGTGGTTTCGCTGACGTGGTCAGCCGCGCAGCGCTGAATGGCCACACTGATAATTTCCTTGGCTTTTTTATCCGCCAGAAGTTTTGTTTCCTCTTCAACCTTTTTAACCAGTTGGGCTTTTTCCTGTCCCAATTCGCCTTCTAACCGCTGCAGAAGGAGCTTTTTAGCTTCCTCGGCGCGCAAGCCTGATATTCGCTGTAATTTTTCTTTTTCTTCAGCCAGCGCCAGGCTCAGTTCCTTTTCCCTTTCTTTAACTTTTTTCTCGGTTGTTTCTAAAACAACCTCACGGGAACTTATCTCTTTTTCTTTTTTCTCCAGCAAATCGACTTTTCGGTCTAAATTTTCCTCTCTCTGCAGAAGCCGCTTTTCCAGTTGAAGAAGCTCCTTCCGGCGGGCCTGGCTTTGCTTTTCAAACTCTGCCCTGGCTTGATATAACTCGTCTTTTACTTCAAGACTGGCTTCCCGCCGCTTCGCTTCTACTTCTCTTTCGGCATCTTTAACTATTTTCTTCGATAATTTTTCCGCCTGGCCCAATGTCTTCTCTGCCAGGAATTTCCTGATGAAATAGCCCGACAAAACCCCGATAACAACCGCCAAACCGACGATTAACCAGGCGCTCAGATTGCCATAATTGCTTAATTGAATAATCACTAGAACTTCGCCACCTCCTCCAAAATGTGCCTTTATCCGCGGTATCGTTAATTATAGACACAAGTATGTTTTCTGTCAAGCTGCGGTTTTAAAATCTTCATTTTGCTATTCAATGACTCGTTTTTCGGTAATAATCTTGTCTAAACTCTTATCGTTCGCAAAACTGGGTATGCCTCCGACCAACTGTAATTCAAAAGCCAACCCGAAAAGTTTGGCCCGTTTTGGAAGCCTGGCCAGAAAACAGTCGTAATAACCGTAGCCGTAACCCAGGCGGTTTTTCTTGATATCAAAACAAATGCCGGGTACAATCACCAAATCAATTTTCTCCAGGGCCAGCGGACGCAAAGCTTCATCCATGGGTTCTTTGATACCAAAAGCTCCTTTCTTTAAATCTTTAGCCCAATCCAGCAGTTCGGATGGAATCAACCCCGTTTTTTTCACCTTCGGAACGGCTGCTTTCTTTTTTTTCTTCAAAGTTTCCTTTATCATCTCTCCGGTCTCTACCTCGCCGAATTTTGCCGCATAAAACATGACCGTCTTTGCCTGCCGGTACTCCGGCATCCGGAAAAGCTTTTGCTTAATCTGGCGGCTTTTCCGCCGGATAGCCGTTGGAGTCTGTTTTTCTCTCTTTAACAGCCCCTGACGGCGCATTATTTGCTTAATTCTTTTTTCTCTTTCGATTCTTCCGGCCATACTTTAATTTCCCTCTTATCTCCCCTTAATAAAAATCCCCGCCGGTACCGTGGAAAAAAATACCTTTGAACCTGCATTTTTACAGGTGGGTGCCCTCTTAGATATTTTGTCTACCTAAAGTCAGGCTCCCTGTTTAATAGTGTTGGTTCAAATGATTACTTTTTTCTCACGTGCAAGGCAGGGATTCTCTTACTGCTATTATATCACCAAAAAACTTTTTATCAAGCGCATTCTTCTTGCTTGCATTATTCCTGCGTTTCTATCAGCCGGATTAAATTCCGTATTCGTTCTCTAATCTCTTGACCGGCAGCCTTATGTTTTTCTTTGCTTTTATGCAGTTCGTCAGCGATATTCAAAGCGGCCAAAACGGCAAGTTTATTAGAAGACGTTATCTGAGTATTAGCCGCTGCTTCCCTCATTTTTTTATCAAGAAAAGCCGCCAGCTGGTTTATATACTCCGGATCCTTCACTCCTCTAATCCGGTAGTCCTCTCCAAAAATTTTTATCGTTATCGCCGGGTGCTTCTCTTGCATAATTGCCTGCCTTGCAGTAGAAATTTTATCCTCCTCTTATTTTTATTTTCAGGTTGTTTTCTAATAATCGGGAAATTTTACGGTGCAAATCATTAACCTGTTCATCGGTCAGCGTTTTTGACGGCGAACGATAGGTCAGGTTATATCCGAAGCTCTTAAACCCTTCGGGAACCTGTTTGCCCTGATAAACATCGAACAACTCGATTTGCGCAACCAGACAGCCTCCTTCATTTTTAATTATTTCAGTAATTTCTTCGGATGTTACCGTTTCGGGAACCAGCAGGGATAAATCCCGTTCAATGGAGGGAAATTTCGGCAGGGGCTTAAACTGCCGGCTCAAATCCACCCAGGGTGAAAGTTCATCCAGGATTATCTCGGCGGCAAAGATTTTTCCCTTAAGTCCCAGCGTTTCGCTAACTGCCGGATTTATCTCGCCCCACCAGCCCGCTTTTTTACCGTCTTTTATTATCCGGGCTGAATTCTGCGGGTGGAAACAGGGCAAACTTCCTTTCAACAAAGAAAAGGACGAAATCCCCAACCTCTTTAAGAAGGCTTCGATCATTCCCTTCAGGTCAAACAAATCTATCGTCTCATTTCTCCCGAAGCTTCGGGCAAAGCTTCCGGTTATCGCCGCCGCTGCCGCCGTCTTTTCGGTAATTTTTTCCGTCCCTTTTTCCTTATAGAATATCCTGCCGACTTCAAAAATTTTAACCTCCTGCCTCTGCCGGTTAAAGTTCCGGGAAATATTGCCGAGCAAACCGCCAAGAAGCGTCGGCCTCATAATATCCTGCTCATTGCTTATTGGATTATTAACCCGGATCAATCCTTTTTCTAAAACTGTTTCATTCAAATTAAGCGCCCGCAGCGTATCGGTGTTGATAAAGCTATAATTCACCACTTCCTGCAATCCCAATTTCTCAAAAATTTCAAAAGTGATTTCGGTCAGCGTACGGTCTAAAAGACCGCCCGGGCGGGCATCCGGAGGGCTAATCGCCGCTTGAGGCAGTGTAGCTTTAATTTTGTCATATCCATAATGCCTGGCCGCCTCTTCAATCAAGTCAATTTCCCGCTCGATATCGCCCCGGAAACCGGGCACCGTTACTTTAATCTTCTTTTTTGTGCCGGCGTTGATTTTAAATTCTAACCTTCTAAAAATTCGCTTAACCTCCTCCGGGCCCAATCCGGTGCCTAAAAGACGATTCAATTTTTCCAAATTCAATTCCAGTCTCCGACGGGGAATGCGTTTTTTGTAAATATCAATCCGCCCCCTGGCAATTTCTCCGCCGGCCAGTTCCCGGATTAATTCCGCCGCTCTATCAACAGCCAAAATAAGGCCATCAGGATCTGTTCCTCTTTCAAAACGGTAAGAGGCCTCGCTTATTATATTTAGTTTCTTCCCGGCCCGCCGAATCGCCCCTTTTTCAAAATAAGCGCTTTCTAAAAGAACGCTGGTGGTTGAACCTTTCACTTCAGAAAGATTTCCGCCTATAATCCCGGCAATTGCCTGGGGTTTTTCGGCGTCGGCAATTACCAATATATCGTCAGAAAGATTTCTTTCTGCCATATCGATGGTGATAATCTTTTCCCCTTTCTTTGCCCGGCGGACAATTATCCGGCTTTTACTTAAGGCATCCAGGTCAAAGGTGTGCAGTGGATGCCCCAGTTCCATCAGGACAAAATTGGCGGCGTCGACCACGTTATTAACCGAACGCAGTCCCGCTTTTTCCAAACGGGAACTCAGCCAGGCAGGTGACGGTCCCACTTTTAAATTTCTGATTACCCGCGCCGCATACCGCGGACAAAACTTGGTATCTTTTACCTCTATTTTAACAAACCCGCCGATTTTTTCTTTCCCCTCACGGATTTTGAAAGCGGGATATTTCACTCTTTTTTTCAGCGCTGTCCCTAATTCCCGGGCGATGCCGGTAAGATTAGCGCAATCGGGACGGTTGGAAGTCAGTTCTAATTCGAATATTAAATCACCGTCGCTGGATTTATGGTAGTTTTCCACCTCCATCCCGATCATGGTCAGGATTTCCGCCAGCTTCTCCGGGGACAATCTAATATCTATATATTCTTTCAGCCAATCATAGGAAAACTTCATCTTTATTTTTTCTGTGTGCTCTGTGGTTATTTTTACGGTAAACGGTAGACGGTAAACGAAAGAAGATTATTCTCATCCTCTCCCCCTTTTCGCGCCTGCCCCGTAGGCTTGTCCTTCGGGGTCTTCCTTCTCCCGCCTATTTGAATCTGTGTCCATCTATGGTTAATTTCTTTTTCTGTGGTTATTTTTTCTCCGTGTGTTGTAGCTATTTTTTTCTTTAATCTGTGCAATCTGTGTTTCTTCTCTGTGTGCTCTGTGGTTATTTTTTCTCCGTGTCCTCTGTGGTTAATTTATCTTTTTGTTTCAAAACTGCTCCAGAAATCTTAAATCGTTTTCAAAAAACAATCTTATATCATTAATCCCGTATTTCAGCATCGCAATCCGCTCAACCCCCATGCCAAAGGCGTATCCGCTGACTTCTTCCGGATTATATCCGACCGTTTTTAAAACATTCGGGTCAATCATTCCTGACCCTAAAATTTCCAGCCAGCCTTTCCGCCGGCAGACCGAGCACCCCTTCCCCCGGCAGATGACACAGCTAATATCCACTTCGGCGCTGGGTTCGGTAAAAGGGAAAAAACTCGGACGAAAGCGCAGTTTGGTTTTCCGGCCAAATAAAGAGCGGACAAAAATTTCCAGCATCCCTTTTAAATCGCCAAAGGTTATATTTTTATCCACCTGAAAAACCTCCACTTGATGAAACATCGGTGTGTGCGAAGCATCAGCCGCATCGCGCCGGAAACAACGCCCGGCAGAGATAACCTTGAGCGGCGGCTTGAATTTCTCCATAATTCTTATTTGCACCGGCGAGGTCTGAGTTCGCAGCAGTATTTTTTTCCCCAGGTAAAACGAATCCTGGGTATCCCGCACCGGATGATCTGAAGGCGTATTCAGGGCCGCAAAATTATAATATTCGGTTTCAATCTCCGGCCCTTCGGCCAGGATAAATCCCATTTTGAGAAAGATATCGGTTATTTCCTTTAACTGCCGGGTGATGGGATGCATTCTGCCTATTTGAGGATTTCGTCCGGGCAGGGTAATATCCACCCCTTGCCCCAATTCAACTTCTCTTTTTGCCTCCCGGAGCAAATTTAATTTCTGGCTGAGGTTAGACTCTATATGTTCCCGGAGATTATTGGCCATTCTGCCCGCCTGGGAACGCTCGGAAGGCTCCAGCCCCCCCAAATTACGGAGCAGCTGGGTTAACTCGCCCCTCCGGCCCAAATACTTAATTCGAATTTCCTCAAGCTCTTCCATTACGGAGGCTTTATCAATAAGGGCCGAAGCTTCTTTTCTGATTTGTTCTAATTTTTCTTTCATCGCTTACTTATACTTTTTTAACTCCTGAATGCTTTTATTACTGCCAACCAGCACCAGGGTGTCCCCTTCTTCAATCGTGTCTTCCGCGTGGGGGAGAACATTCATCTCTTCCCGGATATCCGTTTCTCCGTTATCATTAACCACCGGAACTTTTTTCTTTATGGCGATAATACTTACGTCAAGTTTTTTTCGCACATCAATTGCCCGGAGGGTTTTACCGATAAACTGTTTAGGCGCCAGCAACTCAACTATGGAATAATTCGGCAAAAGCTCTAAGTGTTCCAGGCAATCCGGCGAGGCTAAGCTTCTGGCCAGGCGCGCCCCCATATCTCTTTCCGGAAAAACCACCTGGCTAACCCCTACCTGCCGCAAAACCTTTCCGTGCATCTCCGTTATCGCTTTGGCGATCACTTCCTTGACACCGATTTCTTTAAGCAGCATGGTTACCATAATACTGGATTCAATATTCTGGCCGATACTGACAATGGCCACATCCACCTCCTTTATGCTGACCGAGCGAAGGGCCTTCTCATCGGTAGCATCAAGCTGAACCGCCTGGGTAGCGTAGTCACTGGCTTCCTGGACCATTTCCTCTTTTATATCAATTGCCAACACCTCCGCCCCATGATGACTCAGCGTCCGGGCAACACTCTCGCCAAATCTTCCCAGTCCAATTACCGCAAATTGTCTCATCGTT
>JAYEMH010000026.1:0-3106 GCA_034717985.1 Candidatus Ratteibacteria bacterium | reverse complement strand
GTATTGTCAAAACTTACCACAGAAACACTGAAGAGATTTAATAATTCCCCTGCTATCTTTTTTTTAATTCTAAATTCTTTTTTCCCGTGTCTCCGTATTTCTGTGCTTCCGTGGTAACTGTCTTTATGGTTTTTATAAGATTTTTGACACTACCCGATCATTACTTTTTCTTCTGGAAATTTAAAAATTTTTCTTTCTTCCGGGCGGGTTATGGCCAGCGCCAGGGTTAAAGGCCCCAGCCGCCCGACAAACATCGTCAGGATAATAAGCATTCTCCCCCAAAAGCTTAGCTGGGGGGTAATCCCGGTGGTTAAGCCAACAGTGCCAAAGGCTGAAGTAACTTCAAACAGCCCTTTAAGCAAAAACCCGGGTTGATTGGCCGCTTTGCCTTCGGTGAGTAAAAGGAGCGTTGCGCCCAGAAAAACCCAGGAGATACCCAGGACACCAATAACCACCGCCCGGCGCAAAATTAAGCGGGGTATCGTCCGCCTAAAAGATGAAACATATCCTTTGTTTTTAAGCATGGACCACCAGATCGCCAGAAGGATTAAAAAAGTGCAGGTCTTTATTCCGCCGCCGGTGCCCCCGGGAGAAGCCCCGATAAACATTAATATCAGGGTAAAAAACTGGCTGACCGGCCGCATCTGGGCCACCGGCAGAGTATTAAACCCGGCCGTCCGCGGCGTAACTGCCTGAAAAAACGAGGCCAGAATTTTTCCGCCGGTAGAAAGTCCGGCTAAGGTGTTGTTTCTCTCCAGTAGAAAAAGAATGATAAAAGCCAGGGCGATTAAGACGGCCGTGGAGCTGATAACCATCTTGGTCTGCAAAGAAACCTTATTTCTTTCTACTTCAACTCTCTTCAGGCTGAAACGCAGTTTTGAAAGGTCTATCAGCACAAAGAACCCCAAGCCGCCGACAATAATCAAGGTAATCATCACCAGGTTAGTCAGGGCATCCCCGCGGAATTGAATCAGGCTGGTTTTAAACAGCGAAAAACCGGCATTGCAGAATCCGGAAATCGCGTGAAACACGGCCCGATAAGCAGTCTCGGCTAAATTCTCCGGAAAAACCTTTTTCCAATGGAAAAATAAAATTAGCGCCCCGGCTCCTTCGAAAACAAGGGTGTATAAAACGATATTTTTAACTAAATAAAAAATTCCGGCGCCTTCGTTATGGTTCAAGGCGCTTTGCATAATCATCCTGCCTTTAATAGAAATCTTACGGCCGAAAAGAATAGCGAACAGGCAGGAAAAAGTCATAATTCCCAATCCGCCCATCTGGATGAGGGTTAATATCACCAGCTGGCCGAAGCGGGTAAAATATGACCCGGTGTCAACCACAATTAATCCGGTCACACAGGTTGCCGAGGTAGCGGTAAAAAGGGCGTTTATTAAGGAAATTCCCCCTTTAGTCGCCCAGGGCATCTGGAGAAGAATGGTGCCGGCAAAAATTGCTGTTAAAAAGCTGAAAATAACAATTTGCGGCGGATTTAGATTCTTTAAAATCCCCTTTTCAGCCATTTATTTACCCCGTTAGAGAAAGCCAGTGACAAAGTTGGTGGTGAAAAAGATAGATCCGATGACGCTGACATTAAACCATTGTTAACGGAAACCGTTAAAGAACAAAGTTCTCTAACGGGGTTTACTTTTTAATTTATCTTTGGCCGCTTTGACTAAATGTTTGAATGATCTGGGATCCGTGGCCGCAATTTCAGCCAGCATCTTCCGGTTGAGATTAATCTTAGCTTTTTTAAGCCCGTTTATAAACTGGCTGTAAGAAAGATTAAGTGTATTCACGGCGGCGTTTATCCTGGCCGTCCAGAGCCGACGCATATCTCTTTTTTTGAGCCGCCGGTGAACAGAGGCATACATCAGTCCTTTATTAACCGTTTCATTAGCCGTTTTATAAAGCCGGTGTTTCCCGCCCCAGTATCCTTTGGCCGCTTTTAAAACTTTTTTTCGGCGTTTTCTTGTCGCCGCAACATTTCTTACTCGCATTTTTCTTTTCCTTATCCTTGCTGAAGTTCTGTCAAATATTTAACCACTTCACTTTAAATCTACACCATTTTCTTTTATCTCTCTGTAACTCTGTGTCCTCTGTGGTTCATCTTTTTTTATCCTGTAAATCCTGTCAGAAATTCTTTTTTGACTATTTTTCAGTTTTTTCTCTGCGTACTCTGTGGTTTGCTTTTGTTTTTTCTTTTTGTTTCTTTTTTTTGTTTCTCGCCTTTATCTTTTCTCCGTGTGCTCTGTGGTTAATTTTCTTTCATTTTATTTTTTGATACTATCCTTGCTGAAGTTTCCCCGGGTTATACCGCTATTTGTACGGCATCAGTTTTGTCAACATCTTCGCTTCTGTTTTAGTAGTCATAGTCGCTTTTCTTAAGCGTCTTTTCCGCTTCTTGTTCTTGCCGGTTAAAAGATGACTTTTAGAAGCTTTGTTTCTTTTAACTTTTCCTTTTTTCGTTTTACGAAATCGTTTTGCTGCTCCGCGATGAGTTTTAATCTTTGGCATGTTCTTCTCCGTGCTTAGATATTTTCGGGCGTAAAATGGTTATTATACTTCTTCCTTCTTTCTTAGGGCCGAATTCTACCACCGCTAATTTATTTGTTTCCTCAATCAGTTTAGTAACTAAAGCCTCGCCGATTTCCCGGTGAGACATCTCCCGGCCGCGAAACATCAGGGTGATTTTTACTTTATGACCGCCGAGAAGAAACTCTTCCACATGGTTAAGTTTAATCTGGTAGTCATGCGGGTCGATTTTCGGGCGGATTTTTATTTCCTTGGTTTCCGCCACCTTGTGTTTTTTCTTCATCTCTTTGGTTCGTTTGGCTTGCTGATAGCGGTATTTTCCATAGTCAATAATCCGGCAAACCGGCGGTTTAGCCGTGGGAGCCACTTCAACCAGGTCTAAATTTGCTTCCTCAGCTAATCTCAGCGCCTCTTTGGTCGGCATTAGACCGAGTTGTTCTCCGTTTTGATTTACTACTCTAACTTCTACTGCTCTAATTTCCGTATTGATTCTTGGTTCCTGCGAAATTTTCACCCACCTCCTTTATTTGTTCTGTCAAAAATATCTATTAAATCATCAATAATCAAGCACCAA
>JAYEMH010000025.1:0-13639 GCA_034717985.1 Candidatus Ratteibacteria bacterium | reverse complement strand
GTTTAGAATTAGTTGGGCATCTCGGCGCTGCGCCGCCCAACAAATCGCTGAAGCAAAACTTCGCATAACCCGGGCTGATAACTCCGTTATCACCCTCATTATACGAAGTTCGCTTAGCTCCGCATTATGTGTAAGAAATTTATAATAAAAAGGGGACGATCTTAATAACCCGTGGTGAAAAATAAAATCGTCCCTTTTTATACTGGAGATAGACGGATGACAGCAGATATTATGGAACAGTTTTCTGCAATTAAAACATGGCGAGAAATTTGTTGCATAATTCCAGAAATTACAAAGGTGTTAAAAACGCCTCTTTTTCGTGGTCAAGGGAATAGTTGGGAGAACTGGAAATTGATCCCGAGTTTGTATCGAGAATCAGAATATATAAAAAGCACACTTAAAGGTCGCCATCCAAGATTTATTGATTGGCTAACAGGCACTATTTTTGCTGAGTGTGGAAAAGAGATTGAGTCGCTTATTGAACGTCAGGTAAATCGAAATAGTAAAAAAGATCAAAATGTTGTCATGGGAATACTACAACATTTAAGATTACCTACACCATTATTAGACTGGACGTGCAATCCTTTTAAAGCAGTATATTTTGCTTTTGAGGGTATGTGTGAAGCATCGAAAGAAGTGGCTATATTTCTCATTGATAATGATGCGTGGGGAAAATGTCCATCTCGAGATCCTCGTATAGTCTGGGTGGAAGAACCAAAATCTGTACTGCCTCGACAACGTGCGCAAGAATGTGTTTATATATATTCTCATGATGAGGAAGGTCTTGAGGTTGAAATTTCAGCAGATGAATGTGGGGATCATCAAGATATTTTTAAGTTTAATACTTCAAAGTCAGGTGGTGAGAATAAGGAAAAGTTTATCGCCTGTTGCCATTTACCGGTTTCTGAGAGAGAAGAAGCGCTTAAATATTTAAAGGAAAAAGAAATAGATAAAGAATCTTTATATCCCGATAAAAAAGACCTGATACTTGCAACCTTGCGAGAAAAAATAGAGCGTTTATACAAATGTCTGGAGTAAATCTTAGGGGACGGTGATGCATTCAAATTCTAATTCGGGGGACACGATACTTATTTATCCCACTATTCTTTTCCTAACATAAACCTCAAAAACATTATTTCTTAGCCTTATCCTATATATTTGTGACTTTGGAATCCAGATTTTCATGCCGTTGTAAACAAGGATAGCCTTTTCAGTTTCATGTAAAATGTGGACTTGGGCCCAGATGTATTTGGGTTTTGGGTAGAGTAGATTGCGTAGGGTGAATAATAAATAGAACATGACCGGATAGCCTTGATGGCTGTTTTATGGTCAATTCCTAAGGCCTTCCCGATTTGATTATAAGACATACCTAATAAATGCAATTCAGTTGCTTTTTGGGCTAGTTTCTGGTATAAATGAGGGTACTTTGCAGGTAGGACTTTGATATGGGCTTGGATTTCAGCCGTAGTTCGAATTGGTTGTGACCGGGTCCACCATAAGTTTTGCGAAGCAAAACTATCCCGAAGCCTCTTCAAAAAATATCGAAGAGATTTTTCGAATGTTTAGGCGAGGGACACACTTCATTAGAACAGCTTGCTCAAAAAGCAGGAATTACATATAGCGCACTTATCAAAATAGAATCCGGCCTAAACAAAAATCCCACACTTGATACACTTACAAAAATCGCTTTCAAAAATCAAAGACCGAATTGCAAAAGTTTGGGGGGAGAAATAAAATGTCTGAATATTATAGTCCGAGAAGATTGAATAATGTATATAAGCCTGGTAGTTCCCCTCCGTTCAAATTAAGTCGTTCAAAAATAGAGCTTTTTTTGCAATGTCCGAGGTGTTTTTATTTGGATAGAAGGCTTGGTGTAGGGCGACCTCTAAGTTACCCATATACATTGAACATTGCAGTGGATACTTTGCTTAAAAAGGAGTTTGATCTTTTACGAAAGAATGGCCAGGCACATCCATTGATGAAAAAATATGGCGTAACTGCTGTGCCTGCAGCACATAAGCAACTTGATGAGTGGCGGAATAACTTTAAAGGAGTGCAGTTCTTGCATGAATCGACTAATTTGCTTGTGCACGGTGCCATAGATGACTTATGGCAAAATCCGGCCGGCGAATATATCGTAGTAGATTATAAGTCTACCAGCAAAAACGAAGAAATAGTTGCGCTTAATAAGGATTGGCAGGATAGCTATAAGCGGCAGATGGAAATTTATCAATGGCTGTTGCGGCGAAATGACTATAAAGTGTCAAATACCGGATATTTTGTTTATTGTAACGGAAAAACTAACTTAGAGGCCTTTGACGGAAAGCTTGAATTTGACATGACCTTGATTGCTTATGAAGGCAATGACAACTGGGTTGAAGGCACAATTAAAGATATTCATGCTTGTCTTAAGAACGACCAAATTCCGTTCACCGGCAAGGATTGCGATTTCTGCAGTTATCGAAATGCTGTGAATGATGTGGCTGGTTGAGGTTAAACCTCATTTTTTGAATAAGTATAATTTTGTTGCTTTTCGGGCGAACTTCTGGTATAAATAAGGCTATGATGAAAAAATTAGCGGCAATTTTAGTGCTATTATTAGTTTCCTGTATTTGCGTAAATAATGCCCGGGCAGAAAAGATTTCTACCTTCCTTGACGGGAAGAAATATGCCGACGGTCTCTTTGTTTATAATTTGGAAGACAAAGATTATGTCTCTTTAGCCGAGATAAGAGACCTTCTGAATATTCCCGTCAGCTGGGATGCGGTTACCCAGCGGGTCGTATTCAAAACCAAAAGGGGAAAAATTTCACTCCTGGTTAATAATCCCCGCCTTATTGTTAATGAAGAAATCAGGTATCTAACTTATCCGCCCCGGCTTTTAAACGGCGGTATAATTATCCCGATGCAGTTCTTAACCGATTTGCTCCCGGAAGTTTTAGATTATAGAATAAACTGGGATATTCCGAAACGCCGATTAGAAATAACAACAAAGGACAAAGTAATCATTGGAGAAGAGGAAGATTATACCGGGGTAGAATTGTCGTCGCATCAATTAGAAAAGCAGGACCGGGATAAAACCGGCCGGTATCTGAGAAAAAAACGCAAAACTTCTACTTCAGGAACTTATCGCATTGATTTAGTGGTTCTTGACCCGGGGCACGGCGGTCGTGATCCGGGCGCCATCGGGCGAAAGGGTCTGAAAGAAAAAGATGTGGTTCTGGATGTTGCTAACCGGGTGGCGAGAAAATTGAAGAAGAAAGGAATCCGGGTGATTTTGACGCGTTCCAAAGATAAATTTATCCCCCTGGATGAGCGGACGGCAATTGCCAACCGCAACCGGGCGGATTTATTCTTAAGCATTCACGCCAACGCCGCTTTTAGCCGTCGGGCCAGCGGTCTTGAAACCTTCTATGTTTCTGAGGCCGTTGACGATCATGCCAGGGCGGTGGCGGCAATAGAAAACTCGGTATTGGAACTGGAAAGAAAAAGATCAAGAAAGAAGTTAGACGATACCCTGCATGCTATCCTCTGGGATTTGGCGTATACTGAATTTCGGGTGGAAAGTATCGAATGGGGCGAAATACTTATGCGGGAGCTGACCAAAAGCGTCAGGGGGGAAAATAGAGGAGTAAAGCCCGGCCCGTTTTATGTTTTAAAAGGCGCCCAGATGCCTTCTCTTTTAGTGGAAATCGGGTTTATCAGTAATGTGGTAGAAGAGAACCGCCTGCGTAAAACTTCTCACCGGGAGAAAATTGCTGGAGCTCTGGCGGACAGTATTTTACGCTATAAAAAGGTTTACGAAAAGAAAGCCGGTTTCACCCGGTAGGGTCGTGTCAAATAAGTTATGAAAAGATATGAAATAAACCACAGAGTCCACAGAGAGAAAAAAGAAACAAAGGACAAACCACAGAAACACTGAAGAGCAGAGACGCTGAAAAAAGAAGAAAAAAATAAAGGGAAAAGGGGAAAAACAAAAAGCGTTTTATTTTTAAGTGTCTCTGTGCTCTCTGCAGAAGGAAATTAAAATGGTCAGAAGAGGGAAAAGAAGAAAAGCCCGGCGGGTCAAAAAGGTAAATGTCTTTTGGCCTTTTTTTATTGTTATTTTAGGTTTAATTCTGTTTGCCGGCAGTTTCTGGATTTATAAAAGGTTTTCTACCGGAGAAGAAATACAACTGCCGAAAATCGAGCTTGGAGAGAAAATGACCAGAGAAGTTACTCTGTATTTTGCCAATCTCCAGGCGAAGAAATTGGTAGGGGAGAAAAGGGAAATTTTCATCCAACCCAATAAGGTAAAAGAAATAAGAGAGCTGGTTGAGGAATTAATCCGGGGGCCGCGGAATAAAGATTTAGCCAGAACCCTCCCCCCCCAGACAAAACTTCGTTCGCTTTATATTGATTTTAACGAAGCCATTGCCTATGTTGACTTTAGCGGGAATATTACCAAATATTCTTCCGGGGGTAGCAGCGGCGAAATGCTTTTAATCTATTCTATCACTAATTCCATAATTGATAATTTTCCTGAAGTTAAGCTGGTTAAAATCCTGATTAACGGGGAAGAAGCGCAAACTTTAGCCGGCCATATCGATTTAACCCGTCCGCTTGGATTCAGTGAAGGTATTGTTAAAGGAAGATGAAGAATGGCCCCATTGGTATATTCGATTCTGGTGTTGGCGGATTAACGGTTTTCCGTGAAATTCGCCGCTTGTTTCCTTATGAAGATATAGTTTATTTTGGCGATACTGCCCGCCTTCCTTACGGCACCAAATCGCCTGAAACAATTGTTCGATTTGCTCTTAAAAATATCAATTTTCTTAAAAATCACGATGTTAAAGTAATTGTCATTGCCTGCAATACTGCCTCGGCAGTTCTTCTAAATCTCAAGAAAAAATTCAGGATTCCGGTAATTAACGTTATTGAGCCGGGAGCAAGGCAGGCTCTTCTTTTCTCCCGGAATAAAAAAATCGGCGTTATCGGGACGGAAAGCACCATCCAAAGCAGGGCTTACGAAAAAGCTCTTCGGCGTTATAATCCTTCGGCAAAAATATTTACCCGGGCCTGTCCGTTGTTTGTTCCCCTGATTGAAGAAGACTGGGTTAAGAAACCGGAAACTAAATTTATTGTCAAAAGATATTTATCGGCACTTAAGGCGACAGGAATTGATGCCCTGATTTTGGGATGTACTCATTATCCTTTGCTCAAGCCGTTAATTCAAAAAGAAATCGGGAGAGAGGTTAAATTGATTGATTCTGCCCGGGAGGTGGCTAAGGAATTGGATGAGGTGTTAAAAACGAAAAGATTACCGCTAAAAGAAAAAGGGCTGCCACGGGATAGATTCTTTGTAAGCGATTTGCCGCCGAAATTCAGAAAAATCGGCGAAAGATTTTTAGGAAGAAAATTAGGGAAAATTCAACTCCACCGCCTTTAAGCGGGAAATAACATGTTTGAAATAACGGTAGAAGATTATTTTAGCGCCGCTCATCGGCTCAGGGGCTATCAGGGAAGATGCGAAGAGCTGCATGGGCATAATTGGAAAGTTCAAGCCTGCATTCAGGGCGAGAAAGTTGATAAACTGGGGATGCTTCTTGATTTTAAAGAGGTTAAAGCCCGGCTTAAAGATATTTTGCAAAGGCTGGACCATCATTATCTAAACGAAATATCGCCTTTTGACAGGTTAAATCCGACTTCAGAGCATCTGGCGCGTTTTATTTTTGAGGAATTAAAGAAAAATTTCGTCAGTCCGCCATTCAAGCTGGCCAGGGTTACTGTCTGGGAGACAGAAAGAGCTTTTGCCAGTTATAGTGAGATATAGATTTGTATGAAAAAAGCAGTGGTGTTGCTTTCCGGGGGATTAGATTCGGCTACCACCTTATATCTGGCTAAGAAAGCCAGTTACCGGTGTTTATCCCTGATTTTTGACTATGGACAAAGACATAAAAAAGAAATTGCCGGGGCGAGAAAAATTTCCGGCCGGGCCGATTCACCTTTTACGGTTATTCGAATAACCCTTCCATGGGCACAAGATGCCTTAATCAATAAGAAAAAACCGATTCCCGGAAGAAAGTTAAAAAATCCCTCTGTTTATATTCCTTCAACCTATGTAACTGGCCGGAATACAATTTTTCTAAGCTTTGCCGTATCTTATGCCGAATCGGTAAAAGCTCAAGCTGTTTTTATCGGGGCTAATGCCCTGGATTGGAGCGGGTATCCGGACTGTACCCCGGATTATTTTAAAACCTGGGAGAAATTGATAAAGGCCGGAACAAAAGCCGGCCGCCAGGGGAAGAAAATAGAGATAAAGGTCCCTTTGTTAAATAAGACCAAAGCCGAGATTGCCAGACTCGGGGAGAATTTAGGCGTGCCGTTTGAATTGACCTGGTCTTGTTATAAAGGAGGGAAAAATCCCTGCCGCCGGTGTGATGCCTGTCAGTTAAGGGCCAGGGGATTTAACGAAGCCGGGCTTATGGACCCGTTAGTCAATAGAAATGCGGTCTAAAATTACGGCCAAAGTTCTTGAAATCTTTTCCAGCCGGCAGGGTGAAGGACTTTATCCGGGTGTCAGGCAAATTTTTATCCGGTTTAGCGGATGCAACCTGGCTTGTCTTTTTTGCGATGTCCCGGCAGAGACAAACTATCAAACCAGAATTTTTAGCCCTGCCGGTCTTAGAGATGAAGTGGAAAGACGGATGAGGAAATCCGGTCCTTATCATTCGCTAAGTTTAACCGGAGGCGAACCGCTGCTTCAGGTTGAATTTCTGAAAGAATTTCTCCCTCAGGTAAAAAAAATAAAAATATATTTAGACACTAACGGAACACTGCCTGAAGAATTCAAAAAAGTTTCTTCCCGGATTGATTATGTTAGTCTCGATTTTAAACTGCCCTCGTCAACCGGCCGGGACGCTTTATGGGAAAGTCACCGCCGTTTTTTAAAATTAGCCGGGAGGAAAAGTTGTTTCGTCAAAGCGGTAATTACCGGAAAAACCACCCGGGAAGATTTAAAGAAAGCAGTTGGAATAATCGCCGGTATCGATAAGAATATTCCTTTGATTCTTCAGCCGGTTACGGCTGTTGATAATTTTAGAGCCCCGGTTTCCGGCAAACAGCTGCTGGATTTTCAAAAATACGCTTTAAAAAAACTCAGTGAAGTAAGAATTATTCCCCAACTGCACAAACGAATGGGTTTGAGGTAAATGGAAAAATTTATTATCCATATCGATATGGATGCGTTTTTTGCCGCGGTCGAACAGCGTGATAATCCCGCCCTGCGAGGCAAGCCGGTAATTGTCGGCGCTGACCCTAAAGGAGGAAAGGGCAGAGGGGTTGTCTGCGCCTGTTCTTATGAAGCCAGAAAATTCGGAATCTCTTCAGGGATGCCCATATCGATAGCATACCGAAAGTGTCCCCGGGCGGTCTTTTTGCCGGTTGATATGGAAAAATACAGCCGCCTCTCTTTGAAAATTTTTGATTTATTTTACAGTTTTACGCCCGAAATCGAAGGGATAAGTATTGATGAGGCTTTTTTAGATATAAGCGGCAGTTATCATATTTTCGGCACTCCGCTTGAGACTTGCAGATTGCTTAAATCCAGGATAAAGACGGAAACCGGTTTGACTGCTTCAGTTGGACTGGCGCCGACAAAAATGGCGGCAAAAATCGCTTCTGATTTAAAGAAGCCTGATGGTTTAGTTGCGGTTACTCGGCAAGGATTGCTTGATTTTCTCCGGCCGCTTGATATCGAAAAGATTTGGGGCCTGGGTAAAAAAAGCAAAGTGGTTTTAAATAAGATGGGCATTAAAACTATTGGAGAGTTAGCCGGAACAGATTTGAAAAAAGTAGTGGATGTGTTGGGAAAAAATGGCGGGCACCTCTGGCAGCTGGCCAATGGGATAGATGAAAGAGAAGTTGAAACCGATGAGGAACGGCAATCCATAAGCAATGAGGTTACCTTTGCTGAAGACATTCGGGATAGAGAAAAAATAGAAGGTTTTCTCATCGGCCTTTGTGAGAAAGTATCGGGCCGCCTTCGGCGGGAAAACATTGAAGGCAGAACCATTACTTTAAAAATCCGGCTTGAAGGCTTTCATACTTATACCCGGTCTAAGACTTTATTGAAGACTACCAATTTTGTAGATACGATTTACCAGACAGCAAAAAGACTTTTTAACAATTTCAACTTAAAAGGCAGGAAGATTCGCCTGATAGGAATTAAGGTTTCTAATCTTGATTCAAGAAATGGTAACGAAAGCCTCTTTAATGACATAGTTGATGAGAAAAAAGAAAGAATTCATCAAGCGGTGGATAAAATAAAAGAAAAATTCGGCGAGGCTGCTATCCGCCGCGCCGCCAGTCAAAGGAGAGTTTCAAATTAGTTCGCGCAGGGGACTTCGCAGGGACACTTCGCAGGGACATTATAGTTGACACGTCCATATAACCATGTTAGGCTATAGTCTCAATGCAGCAAGAAAGGGAGGCTTTCAATGTATGCCATAGTTGAGGTAAAATCAAAGCAATATAAGATGGTCCCGGGGGAAGTAGTCACTTTAAATAACCTTTCTCACCGTAAGAAAAAAGAAATAGAATTTAAAAAGGTTTTATTGCTCGCTGATAAGAAAAATGTTACCGTAGGCTGCCCCCTGGTAAAAGGGGCAGAGGTAGTCGGAGAAGTAATCAGGCAGGGAAAGGGAAAGAAAATAAAGGTATTTCGATATATTAAACGTGAAAATTACCACCGGACGATTGGGCATCGCCAGTGTGAAATGCAGGTGAAAATCAAAGAAATCAAAACAGGAGAAAAATAATGGCGCACAAAAAAGGAATGGGAAGCACCACTAACGGCCGGGATAGCGCCGGTCAGCGGTTAGGGATAAAAAGGTTTGGCGGTCAACTGGTAAAAGCGGGCAGTATTATTGTCAGACAACGAGGGACTCGTTTCAAACCGGGCGATTTTGTCGGCATTGGCCGGGATGATACCCTGTTTGCCAAAATTAATGGATTAGTTTCTTTCAGGAAGAGAACCAAAGGTAAAAATATCGTTAGCGTGATGAAGGTTTAGGGCAGCATTATTTCAGCGTGTTTATTGATAAAGCGAAAATAGCGGTAAAAGCGGGGGACGGAGGAAATGGCTGTGTTAGTTTCCGCCGGGAAAGAAATATCCCTCGCGGTGGACCTGATGGTGGAGCGGGTGGTATGGGGGGAGAGGTAATAATTGAAGCTTGCCGCCATTTAACCACCCTGATGGATTTTCATTATCGGCATAGCTGGCGGGCTGAGTCCGGCAGACAAGGATCAGGGGGAAGGAAGTCCGGCAAAAAAGGAAAATCCTTGATTATTAAGATACCGGTCGGGACTTTAGTTAAGGACGAAAAAGGAAAAATTTACGATTTAGTTCAGGATAAAGAAAAAATCGTCATTGCTCATGGAGGGAAAGGCGGCAGAGGAAATGCCGCTTTTGTTACATCAACCCAGCGGGCGCCGCGGGTTGCCGAGAAAGGCGGGCAGGGCAAAGCGAAAACTATTGAATTAGAACTCAAGTTAATTGCCGATGTTGGCCTGGTCGGCTGCCCGAATTCAGGGAAGTCAACATTTTTAAACAAGGTATCCGGAGCTAAATCGAAAATCGCTTCATACCCCTTTACCACTTTAAGGCCCTTTCTCGGACTGGCAAAAATTATCCCGTCAGCCAATTTTATCATAGCCGATATTCCCGGATTGTTAAAAGGGGCCCATCGCGGAATTGGGTTGGGGGATGAGTTTCTTCGTCATATTGAAAGAACGAAAGTTCTCGTTTACTTAATTGACCTGGCCGGGGTAGACGGCCGTGATCCGGTTGAGGATTTTTTAGCTTTACGGACAGAGTTAAAATCTTACAAAACGGATCTAACAAAAAAGCCGTTTTTCATCGGATTAAATAAGATTGATTTAGACCGGGCAAAGAAAAACCTGGGGCGTTTTAGAGAGAAAGTCAGGGAGAAAGTATTTCCTGTTTCGGCTTTGACCGGCGAAGGCCTGAGCGGATTTATTAAAGCGATAGGGAAGGTCTTAGAAAGAACAAATAAGGAAAAATAAGATGAAACGAGGGGAAATTTTTAACCAGGCTAAAAGAATCGTTATAAAAGTAGGGACCAATGTCCTGACTAAAAAAAATAATGCCTTGAATTTAAAACGTGTCGAAAATATGGTTAAGGATATTGCGCTCTTGAGGAAAAAAGGAAAAGAGGTTTTTTTAGTCAGTTCCGGGGCCATTGGAGCGGGTATGGGCCGGCTTCATCTAAAAAGAAGGCCCCAGATTATTCCGTTACAACAGGCGGCCGCGGCAGTCGGCCAGAGCCAGCTTATGTTTGTCTATGACAAGTTATTTCGCCGCTACAGACAGGTGGTCGGACAGGTTCTCCTGACTCAGGAAGCTTTGACGGATCGAAAGCGGTATCTCAATGCCCGGAATACCTTAATGACTTTAATTTCTTTAAATGTTCTTCCCGTCATTAATGAGAATGATACCGTCGCTGTTGATGAAATTAAGGTTGGTGATAACGATATTCTATCCGCTTTAGTTGCTAATCTGGTCGAGGCGGATTTACTGATTATACTTTCTGATATTGACGGGTTTTATACCGGGGATCCCAAAAAAGACAAAAAGGCCAGGTTGATTCTTGAGGTGGAAAAGATTACCGCACAAGTCGAATCTATGGCTTCCGGAACAACCACGGAAACAGCTGCCGGAGGAATGCAGACGAAAATTCAAGCTGCCAAAATGGTAACCAGAGCCGGAGAGGCAATGATTATTGCCAATGGGACTAAACATAATATTCTTTCCAAACTTTTTGCCGGGGAAAAAACAGGAACGTTATTTCTTACGGAAATGCAGGATAAAATGGCCAGCCGGAAGCGCTGGATTGCTTTTCGCTTGAGTGTTAAAGGAGTGATTTTACTGGATAAAGGAGCCAGGGAAGCGCTTGTTTCCAGAGGGAAAAGTTTGCTCCCTTCGGGGATTTTTGGCTGTAAAGGGAAATTCCAGCCCGGAGACGTGGTGAGCATTCAGGACGATAAAGGAAGAGAAATTGCGCGAGGTATGATTAATTATTCTCATGACGAACTGGAAAAGATTAAAGGCAAAAAGACTCAGGAGATTGAAAAGATTTTAGGCTACAAATATTATGACGAGATAGTTCATCGAAATAATATGGTGATACTTTAACGGGGTCCGAATGGAAAAAACAATTAAAGGAATTGCCGAGGGGACTAAAAGGGCAAGTTATATCCTCAGTCAAACCGCCACCGAGCTTAAAAATAAAGCCCTGCGCAGGATGGCTGCGCTTTTGGAACGCAATGCCAAGCTGATAATTGCCGCTAATCAAAAAGATATCCGCTATGCTAAAGCGAAAAAGCTGCCGCCGGCTTTAATTGACCGTCTGGCTTTAAATGATAAACGAATTAAGGCGATGGCCGGTGGTTTGAACGAAGTGGCCGCTTTAAAGGATCCGGTGGGTGAAATAATAAAAAAATGGAAGAGACCCAATGGCCTGGAGATTACTAAAATCAGAGTGCCTATCGGGGTCATCGGTATAATTTATGAATCCCGCCCCAATGTTACCGCTGATGTAGCCGGTCTCTGCTTAAAATCAGGCAACGGAGTAATTCTTCGGGGAGGTTCGGAAGCGATACATTCCAATCAGGCAATTGTTAATATTTTAAGCCAGGCTCTCAGCGAAGTTAAGTTACCCGAGGCTATCCTGGGCTTTATCGGATTCACCCGGCATGAGGCGGTGAAAACTTTGCTAAAGATGGATAAATTTATTGATTTAATCATTCCCCGGGGCGGGGAGCAGTTAATCCGGACGGTTACGGAAAATTCCCGTATCCCCGTAATTAAACATGACAAAGGTGTCTGTCATACCTATGTTGACAGAGAAGCCGACCTTAATCAAGCTGAGACAATCTCTTATAACGCAAAAATGAATCGTCCGGGAACCTGTAACGCCATGGAAACATTATTGGTGCATCGGGACATAGCCGGGGTTTTTCTTCCCCGGATGCTTAAGCGTTTTAAAGAGGCCAGGGTGAAAATAAGAGGCTGTGTCGAGACTCAAAATATTTTCCCCGCCGCGCAAAAAGCTTCGGAAGAGGATTGGTCGGCTGAATACCTGGATTTAATCCTGGCTGTAAAAGTTGTCGGCGGCCTCAAGGAAGCAGTTGCCCACATTAATAAATACGGCTCAAAACATTCTGAGGCGATTATTACGGAGAATAGAAAAACAGCTCAACTCTTTTTGGACGGAATCGATGCTGCTTGTCTTTATGTTAATGCCTCCACCCGTTTCACCGACGGCAATCAATTCGGGATGGGGGCGGAAATCGGGATTAGCACCAGTAAGATTCATGCCCGCGGGCCAATGGCTCTGGAAGAATTAACCAGCTATAAGTATCTTATCCGGGGCAGCGGGCAAATCAGAGAATAATTGCAAATTCGGCAATGAAAAAGAAATGCGCCATCGGTATATTCGGCGGGACGTTTAATCCGATTCACAATGTGCACCTTGAAATGGCGAAATTAGCCAAAAAAAAGCTGGACTTAAAAAAGGTTATTTTCGTTCCGGCGGCCCGCCCGCCTCATAAAAAAATCGAAGAAAAAGTTACCCCGGAGGAGCGTTATCGAATGACCTGCCTGGCCGTAATACCCTGGGCTGGATTCTGTGTCTCAGATGAAGAACTGAAACAACCCGGGAAATCTTATTCGGTTAAGACTGTTGAGAGTTTTAAAGGAAAATTCGGGCCGGGAGCCGAAATTTTTTTTATCATCGGTTCGGATTCTTTAACGGAACTGTTTACCTGGCGAAAAATTGACCGGCTGCTTCGCTTATGTAAATTCATTGTTTTCCGGAGGCCGAATTTTCCGATAAAGTCTCCCATGAAGCATCTAAAAGATAAATTGGAAATTATCCCGATGCTGCCGCAGAAAATTTCCTCCACCGAAATTAGAAAAATGATAAAAAATGGCCGGAGTATTTCTCGATTTGTACCGGCTACTGTCGAGCGTTTTATTCAAAAAAGAAAGCTTTATAGGGCGTCATAAAAGTGCCGCCCTTGATTACGCCGATTAAAATTTAGATTACACAGATTAAAAACACCATCGAGAACATCTGTGTAATCTTTGCAAAAATCTGTGTAATCATAGGCTGGAACGAGTTTCGTGACAACCTAAAAACTTTACCGATAGGAGGTTTAAATCATTCATTTGAAATCCAAACAAAAAGCTCTTTTAGCCGGGAATTTTGCCGCGGATAAAAAGGCCAAACGTATTGTTATCTTAGAGATGAAAAAGCTTATGTCCATAACTGATTATTTTGTTATCTGCAGCGGCACATCTTCCGTTCATCTTGAGGCGGTAGCTGACGGTGTCATAGAAGGTCTGGCGAAAAACAAGGAAAAGCCCCTGGGAATCGAAGGGTCTAAATTTTTAAATTGGATTCTCCTTGATTACGGGGATGTAATCGTTCACATTTTCCGCGATGAAGCCAGGGAATTTTATCGGTTGGAAAAGCTCTGGGGAGATGCCAAACGAATAGAAAGAAAGCAGAAATTAACCACAGAAAAGACAAAGAGAAAAAGAAAAAAACAAAATAACCACGGAGAACACGGAAAAA
>JAYEMH010000024.1:0-13650 GCA_034717985.1 Candidatus Ratteibacteria bacterium | reverse complement strand
GTGAATTTTCTGTGCAATTGCGCCATAATCAAACCTCCTTTTGGGTTCCATTATAGCGCAGATAAGGTGTGCACTTTTAAAACTTAAATCGCTCTAAAACTGTGCACTTTTAATTTTTAAATAACAGTGATGTAGAATTTCCTTGACAAGTGCCATATAATTTGGTAAATATATGGTTTCCGTGAAGAGCAAGTTGCCCTTGTAGCTCAGTTGGAAGAGCACATCCTTGGTAAGGATGAGGTCATCGGTTCAATCCCGATCGAGGGCTCCAGATAATAAAAAGGTCAAGTTAAAAAAGGAGGGAAAAAATGGCAAAAGAAAAGTTTGTGCGTACCAAGCCGCATGTAAACATTGGTACAATCGGGCATGTTGACCATGGAAAAACTACCTTGACCGCGGCTATCACCAACATTTTATCGAAACAGGGGAAAGCCGAGGCAAGAAAGGTTGATGAAATTGATAATGCTCCTGAAGAGAAGGCGCGGGGTTTAACAATTGCTATTGCCCACGTTGAATATGAAACGGAAAAACGGCATTACGCCCACATAGATTGCCCCGGACATGCTGATTATGTTAAGAATATGATTACCGGAGCGGCCCAGATGGATGGGACGATTTTGGTAGTTAGTGCGGCTGATGGTCCGATGCCCCAGACCCGTGAGCATATCCTTCTGGCCCGTCAGGTGGGTGTTCCTTATATTGCTGTCTTCATGAATAAAGTTGATATGGTGGATGATAAGGAACTTTTAGATTTGGTCGAACTGGAAGTGAGAGAATTGCTAAATAAATATGAATTTCCAGGTGATAAAACCCCGATTGTCAAAGGTTCAGCCACCGAGGCTTTAAGTTGTGGTTGTGGTAAAAAAGAGTGTCCGAAGTGCGGTCCGGTGATAGAACTTCTGGATACAATTGACAGCTATATTCCCGATCCAAAGCGTGAGGTAGATAAGCCGTTTTTGATGAGCGTGGAAGATATTTTCAGCATTACCGGCCGGGGAACCGTTGCTACCGGAAGAGTGGAAAGAGGAAAAGTAAAGGTAGGCGAAGAAGTAGAGATTGTTGGGATTAAGCCGACCAAAAAGACAGTGGTTACTGGGGTGGAGATGTTTCGCAAGCTTTTAGACGAGGCCGAAGCTGGCGATAACGTTGGTCTGCTTCTCCGGGGTGTGGAAAAGGATGACATTGAAAGAGGTCAGGTTATTGCTAAACCGGGAACAATTACCCCGCACACTAAATTCAAGGGACAGGTTTATATTCTGGCTAAAGAGGAAGGCGGCCGGCACACACCTTTCTTTAACGGCTATCGCCCCCAATTTTATTTTCGCACTACTGATGTTACCGGCGTAGTTACACTGCCCCAGGGGGTGGAAATGGTTATGCCAGGGGATAATGTTAACATAGATATTGAATTGATTACCCCTATCGCTATGGAGAAAGAACTTCGTTTTGCTATTCGAGAAGGCGGGCATACCGTGGGAGCGGGTGTAATTAGCGAGATTATAAAATAATTATGCGCGAGATTATTGTTTTAGCT
Source organism: Candidatus Ratteibacteria bacterium (assembly GCA_034717985.1). Taxonomy (GTDB): domain Bacteria; phylum CAZDME01; class JAYEMH01; order JAYEMH01; family JAYEMH01; genus JAYEMH01. The sequence goes on along the minus strand of JAYEMH010000024.1, from coordinate 12,116 downwards.
TGTAGTCAGTGTAAGCGCCGCAACTATACGCAGACAAGAAATAAAAGGACGCATCCGGCAAAATTAGAAATAAAGAAATTTTGCAATTTCTGCCGGAAGAGGGTGCTTCATAAGGAAGTTAAGTAGAATTGAAAGAAGCCCCGGCCGAACCGCAGTAGGAGCGTCGGTTAATGGTAAACCACCGGTCTCCAAAACCGGGACTGCAGGTTCGATCCCTGTCGCTCCTGCCACTTTTAATGAGAAGGAAACATCAAAATGAATTTAGCCGGGATTATAAAATATCTTAAAGAGGTCAAATCAGAGTTTAAAAAAATAACCTGGCCGGCAAGAAAAGAGCTGATTGCCTCAACCGTGGTGGTTATCATTGCTATTTTTATAATAGCTTTTCTTCTCGGTATTTTTGATTTTTCCCTTTCTCGACTTATGAGTATTTTATTGAGAGTGTAGATTTTTATGACTAAAAAGTGGTATATAATTCATACACACTCCGGATACGAAAATAAAGTTAAAGAGGCTTTGATGAATCGCGCCGAGTTGCAAGGCATGGGCGGGATTATCTCCCAGATTCTTATCCCGACAGAGAAGGTCTCTGAAATTAAAGATGGTGAAAAAAAAATTACCAATCGAAAATTTTTCCCGGGCTATGTTCTCGTCGAGATGGAGATGACTGAAAAAAGCTGGTATCTCATTCGCAATACCCCGGGGATAACTGGATTTGTCGGTGCGCGGCGGAAACCGACCCCGCTGGATGAGAGTGAGATTAAAACTATTATTAAGCAAATGGAAGAAGAAGAGCAGGTTCCTAAACCCAAGGTGCTATTTGAAGTTGGAGAAAATGTTAAGATTATTAAAGGCCCGTTTACGAATTTTACCGGCGTGGTTGATGAAATTTTTCCTGAAAAAGGCAAACTTAAGCTTACCGTCACCGTATTCGGCCGGGCTACCCCGGTAGAATTAGAATACTGGCAGGTGGAACGTATTTAAAATGGCAAAGAAAATTAACGCTCAAGTAAAACTTCAAATTGCGGCGGGACAGGCAAACCCGGCGCCTCCGGTTGGTCCGGCTTTAGGTCAGCACGGGGTTAATATTATGGAATTCTGCAGACAATTTAATGAGAAGACCAAGGGTCGGGAAGGTTTAATTATTCCGGTAGTCATTAGTATCTACCATGACCGGAGTTTTTCTTTTATTACAAAATCCCCACCGGCTTCAGTGCTTTTGAAACGAGAAGCGGGTTTAGCCAAAGCTTCAGCCGAACCAAACAAGATGAAAATAGGCAAGGTTACGCGGGAAAAAGTTGAAGAAATTGCTCGGGCGAAAATGCAGGATTTAAATGCTACCAGGATTGAACAAGCGGTTAAAATTATTGAAGGGACAGCCATGAGCATGGGGATTGAAATTGTCGATAAAATCGAAAGGGAAAAAACAGAGGAAGATGGGAAAACGATTTAAGGAATCTCTGAAAAGAATCGATACACATAAATTATATAAACTGGAAGACGCGGTTAAATTACTTAAAGATCAGCCCCAGGTAAAATTTGACGAGACGGTTGAGTTGGTTTTTTTACTCGGTGTGGACCCTAAACATTCTGATCAGCAGGTGAGAGGGACGGTGCTTCTTCCATACGGTACGGGCAAGACAGTTAGAGTTTTAGTCATCAGCCAGGGGGACAACCTCAGGAAAGCTGAAGAAGCCGGAGCGGATTTGGTCGGAGGTAAAGAATATATTGATAAAATAACGGGTGGCTGGCTTGACTTTGATGTTTTACTGATTACCCCGGATATGATGAAAGAAGTAGCAAGGCTGGGTAAGATTCTTGGAAGCAAAGGATTGATGCCTAGTCCCAAGAAAGGTACGGTTACTCCCAATTTAGCTCAGGCGATAAAGGAAATAAAAAAAGGACGGATTGAATATCGGGTAGATAAAAGCGGGGGGTTGCATCTTATCGCCGGAAAAAAATCCTTTGCCGCAGAAAAATTAACGGCTAATCTTAGAGAAATTATTTCCGCCATTATCCAAGCTCGTCCGCCAGTGGTGAAAGGAAAGTATATCAAAAAAGCCGTTTTATCCACTACGATGGGGCCGGGCATCAAATTAGCAGTGTAATTTTAAGGTCGAAGACCGTAGGTACCTTTGCTCTGTTAGCAGTTTGCCGCCAAGGCGGGTCAATTTCTATCCGGAGCGGGTTTAAAAGATTTGCCTGCCGAGACTAAATAAGGAGAGGCACTCCCTTTGTCTTTCAATTGGTCTAGGCAAAGGGAATTTTAATTATAGGAGAAGCGAGAATGGCAACTGTAGAAAAAGAGTGGGTAGTAAAGCATTTGGAGAAAAATTTTAAGAGCCCGGATTTTTTAATTTTTACGGGGTATAAGGGGCTCAAGGCAGAGGAATTAACCGAACTGCGCAAAAAATTGGATAAGGCCAATTCAAGGTTACGGGTGGTCAAAAACACCCTGGCAAAACTCGGAGCGAAAAAAGCTAAACGCGGGAAAATTCTGCCCTTTTTAGACGGTCCGGTAGCGATTATCTCCACTGATAAGGAGAATATCAGCCTGACGAAACTCCTGCTCAGTTTTGCTAGAGCGCATCCATTTTTGACGATTAAAGGCGGAATGTTAAACGAAAGCATTTTCGACGCTCAGGAGATAGGCAATTTAGCCAGACTTCCCGGCCGTGAAATACTTCTGGCTCAAGTGAAAAATGGATTTTTAGCTCCTCTAAGTAGTTTGGTTTTTGGCCTGAAAGGTTTAATGCAGGGTTTAATCGGAGTTTTAAAAAATATAGAAAGACAAAAAGTGTAAACAGAGCATATAATAGTATATCGCTAACAAAATCTTCTTAATATGGCCAGTCAGTTTTAACGAGATACGAATTGCGAACAACGAGATACGGAATAAAAGGAGGAATAAAATGGTAGAAGAGAAAAAGGTGGAAGAAAAAGTGGAGGCGAAAGCTGAAGTAAAACCTCAGCCGGAAGCGGAAAAAGGAGCCAAGGCGGAAAAGAAAGAGGTTCCTAAAAAGCTTCAAGATATTCTTGATACGGTCGAAAAAATGACTGTGCTGGAACTTTCCGAATTAGTTAAAGCTTTAGAGGATAAGTTTGGGGTTACTGCCGCTTTACCGATGGTGGCTGGCGCAGCCGCGGCGGGGGGGGGTGCCTCCGGAGGCGAAGGAGCAGCCGCAGAAGAGAAGACTTCCTTTACTGTTCAACTGGTTAGTATTGGAGATAAAAAAATCCAGGTTATCAAAGAGGTAAGAGAGATTACCGGCTTGGGGTTAAAAGAAGCCAAGGCTCTGGTTGATGGTGCGCCAAAAGCAGTTAAAGAGGATGTTACCGAGGAAGAAGCGAATAAAATTAAAGAAAAGCTGACTGCGGCTGGAGCGGGAGTGGAGCTGAAGTAACTGTTGCTGAGGGAAGCGGATAGAATAAAAGATGGGGCAAAATATTTTTTGCCCCATTTTTTATTTCCGGAATATTTAAGTTTTCGTAATTCGTAATTCGTCTTGAATTTTAAAAATCTATATGTTAGAATAAAGTCGAATTTTTTCGTGAGGTGAAACTTGCCAGCTAATTTAACCCCGCAATATTTAGAAGCCGAGAAGTATTTTCGGGAAGCCAAGACAAAAGAAGAGAAGCTTGTCGCTTTAGAGGAGATGTATGCGCTTCTGCCCAAGCATAAAGGGACGGACAAACTCAAGGCGCAAATTAAACAGCGCATTTCCAAACTTAAAAAGACCGAGGATAAAAAGGCTGCCAAGGCCAGCGAAGCTCTTCTTATCGAACGCGAAGGGGCAGGTCAATTAGCCTTAGTTGGGCCCCCTAATTCGGGCAAATCAAGCCTGCTGGCGGCGTTAACCAAGGCTAAACCGAAAGTAGGGCCTTATCCTTTTACCACAACTTTGCCCTTTCCCGGTATTATGGAGTATGAAGATATTCAAATTCAGCTGGTTGACCTTCCGCCGATAACTGACGCCGGGCTTGAAGGCTGGCATTTCAATACCATTCGCAACTGTAATGCTCTGCTTTTTGTTGTTGATACCGAAGATGCCGATGTTTTAAGTGAAACGGAAGAAGTCATTGAGCAATTGAAGTCAAGGCGGGTAAAATTAGTGAAAAAGGGCGGCGAAAAGGGCGCTCCGGTGGGGACTGTTTATAAAGAAACGCTTCTTATTGCCAATAAAATGGATAGCCAGTTAGCTTTAGATAATCTTTCGGTGCTTGAAGAATTCTTCGGCGATAAATTCAGGATTATGCCGCTCTCAATTCTTGATGACCACAAACTGGAGAAGCTAAAAAAAAATATTTTTTCAATGCTTAAGATTATCCGCGTCTATTCCAAGCCTCCCGGGAAGCCGCCGGATTTAGATAAACCTTTTACTTTGCCTTTGGGAAGCAGTGTGACCGATTTAGCCAAAGCCATTCATAAGGATTTTACCAGCGGATTAGAGAAGGCGCGTCTCTGGGGTTCGGCCCGTTTTAACGGTCAGGCGGTGCCCTATGACTATGTTCTTAAGGACAAGGATATTGTCGAACTGCATATAAAGAAAAGGGAATAAGAAAATGGCGGAATTTGAGACGGAAGTGCAAGAGGTAATTAAACGCGCCCATAATGTCAAAAGCTTTCGTTTTCTCGTCAAGGAAGAAGTTAATTTTCTTCCCGGACAATTTTTCTTTGTTTCCATAAAGATAGAGGGTGCCGCTAACGGGATAGCTTCGTCTATGGATGAAACCAAGCCTTTTTCCTTTTCCAATTCTCCGACCGAGAGGGGCTATATAGAATTTACCAAAAAACTTACCGGAAGCGAATATTCCAAGGCCCTGGATAAGTTAAAAACAGGCGATTGGGCGAGAATCCGCCTGGCTTATGGACGGTTTACCCCGTTAGATAATAAATATCTAACGGGGCAGGACCCACAGAGCAAATATCCAAAGATTGCTTTTCTTTCTGGCGGAATCGGTATAACTCCAATAAGAAGTATCTGTAAATTTGTAACTGACCGCCGGAGTCCGGTTGATATTGTCTTGCTTTATAGCAGTAATACTCCTGAAGATGTAGTTTTTAAAGAAGATTTTGCCGAAATGCAGACAGCCAATAAAAATTTAAAGGTGATTTATACCATTACTTTACCGAATGATTCCCGGAGTCGGCCGGGGAGAACCGGCCGGATTGATGAGGCGATGATAAAAGAGGAAATTCCTGATTATGACAAACGTCTTTTTTATATCTCCGGTCCGCCGGGTATGGTTGAAGCGATGAAAGAGATTCTCTTTGGTGAGCTTAAATTAGCTGTTCAAAAGATTAAGACGGAGAATTTTAGCGGATATGAATAAAAATTCAAAACACACAGCAAAAAAGGAGGACAAAATGACCCCAAAAGTAAAAGAAATTTTGAGTTGGTACGGTTCGGATAATCCGGGAACCCTGAGTAATTTAGCCCGGATGCTTAATCAAGGCAGTATGGGCGGCTCGGGAAAAATGGTTATTTTGCCTGTTGACCAGGGTTTTGAGCATGGACCAGCCAGAACCTTTGCTCCCAATCCGGCCGGTTATGACCCGCGTTATCATTTTGAGTTGGCCCTGGAGGCAGGTTGCAGCGCTTATGCGGCCCCTCTTGGTTTTATTGAGGCAGCGGTAAGAGATTATGCCGGAGAACTTCCCTTAATCCTTAAAGCCAATAGCAGTGATACGCTTTATGCAAGTCAAGACCCTATTCCGGCGGTGACCGCTTCGGTGCAAGATGCCCTGCGTTTGGGTTGTGCGGCGATTGGTTTTACTATTTATCCGGGTTCGATTTACCGCAAGGAAATGTATGAAGAAATTCGAGCCCTGGGTGAAGAGGCGAAAGCTAATGGCCTGGTAGTGGTCATCTGGTCTTATCCCCGGGGAAGCGGCTTATCCAAAGAAGGGGAGACAGCCATTGATGTATGCGCTTATGCGGCCCAAATTGGTGTCCAGCTTGGAGCCCATATCGTTAAAGTTAAACCACCAACCGAACACATTGAATTAGAAGCAGCTAAAAAGGTCTATGAAAAAGAAAAAATACCCATCAAAACCTTGCCCGAGAGAGTGAAACATGTTATCCAGAGTGCTTTTAACGGCAGGCGGATAGTTATTTTCTCCGGTGGTGCCGCCAAAGATAAAGGGGCTGTTCTGGAAGAAATCAAAGGGATTCAAGCCGGCGGCGGTTTTGGTTCCATCATTGGCCGCAATTCCTTCCAGCGCCCGAAAAAAGAAGCCCTGGCCCTGCTCAAGGAAATAATGGAGATATATAGAAGATAGAGGGAAAGTGAGAGGAAATTTTCCTGAAATAATTGCCGTTTCATGGGAATGGACCATGACTGTCCTTTTCCGTCCTTTCCAGATAAAAAAATGGCTTATCCTGGGATTTATCGCTTTATTGGCCGGACAGTTTACTTATGGCTCTAATTCCCGGGGCAATATCAACCTCCCGAGACAGGATTCCGCTCAGCCGGCCATAGAAGAAACGGCCGGGGCTGATAGAGCGGCTCCGGCGAAAGGCGGTATTCCGCCCCCCCGTGGAAAGTTTTTTACCACTCTCAAAGAGACCAATAAGGCAGTTATTATTTTCATTATTGTTTTTCTCTTTTTTATTTTCTCTTTTTTATTTTTAGTTTTCACCTGGCTCTATTCCAGGTTTTCCTTTATATTCCTGGAGGCAATAGTCAGAAATGACGCTTCGGTAAAGATGCCATTCCGTGAAAATAAATCGGCAGGCAATTCTTATTTTCTCTGGAATGTCATAATAGCTTTAATCGGTTCTGCCTTTGTGGGTTTGCTGGGTTTGGCGGGGTATTTGTCATTATCCAGGATAGGTATTTTTAACCAGGGAATAAAACCATGCGCCGGACGGATTATTCTGGCTATTTTACCGGTTTTATTAACATTTATCGTTTTCGTTATAATATCTGTCCTCTTAAACTTTGTGGTGCGCAATTTTATCCTGCCGGTTATGTATAAAGATAAGGTGGGAATACTCAAAGCCTGGCCGCCGGTATTATCAATGGTTAAAAAACATAAGGGTTCTGTTTCATTATATTTATTAATAAGGGTCGGATTGTTTATTGCGGCGGCATTTTTGGCCGGGCTGGCAGGAATGGTAATTTCTATAGGTTTGATACTGCCGGCCGGGGCAATGGCCGGTATGGCATTTCTCGGATATAAAATTATGCCGGATTTTTTACACCCCGCCTATATCGGCTTGTTGGTTGTTATCGGCCTCTCTCTTCTTTTGGCTGCCGGATTTTGTTTTAACTGCCTGTTTCTTCCGCTCCCGGTATTTTTTCAAACCTTCAACCTGAAGTTTTTAGCCAGGATTGAAGAGAGATACGATTTGTTTGATATGCTAACCGCGGAGGTAAAATCCGGGAGGTTTTTTGAAAAAACATAAGATGAAGAAATTGTTTATTTTTATATTTATTCTGGCATGGTTTTTTAATTTATCGCCGCTGGTTTTTGCCGAGCAGGAGATGGTACCAGAGAAAATCAAAAAGAGTTTTTATAATTTTAAAGAGCGGCGGCAGTTTAGAAATCTCAAGAAGCATAAAGGCATTCAAACCTCAGTTTTCTGGTCGGGTCCGGAAAAGTCCCGAAAGGTAGCCTTAACCTTTGATGACGGTCCCAATCCCAAAACGACTCTTTTACTCCTTGAAACATTAGAGGGGAAAGAGGTCGTGGCAACCTTTTTTCTGATTGGCCAAAATGCTGAAGTTTATCCGGAGCTGGTCAAGGAAATAAAGAAGCGGGGGCACGAGATTGGCAACCATTCTTATTCTCACCCGAATATGGGCCGGTCGGAGCCGCTAAAAGTTATTCAGGAAGTTAAAAAAACACAAAGGATTTTAGAAGAGATTACCGGGGATGTTCCCACTCTTTTTCGGCCGCCTTACGGGACAATGATGTTAGAAGATTTAGTAATTATACCCCGATTCGGTTTAAAGATGATTCTCTGGACGGTTGATTCTAAAGATTGGTCCGGCATAAACGAAAAACAAATTGAAGAAATAATTCTGGGTACGGCTTATAGCGGCTCCATTATTGTCTGCCATGAGCAGTGCCGCTCAACCATTGGAAGTCTTCCCAGAGTGATTGACGCTTTAAGGGAAAGAGGTTATGAATTTGTTACCGTCTCAGAAATAATAGAGGAAGAATAGGCTTTAATTTTGACTAAGCTAACCTTTATCCTGGCAGGTATATTCCTTTTTTCAAGTTTAGCCTGGGCGGAAAACGAAAAGATTGAAATCTCCTCGGAGTACGGCCGGCGAAGCACGGCCAGTTTGATTGAAGAGGAGGATCTGGATTTAGATTATCGCTACGCTAAAGGATATTTCAATTTCAGGAAGGAGTTGGATAAGCATTTCGGCTATAAATTAGGCTGTAAGGTTTCCGATAAGGATTATGAAATAGATGAAAGCCGGGATAATCAGTTGAAAACATTTTTTTGGACCGCTGACTGGTTCTGGCTCAAAGAGCCGACTTCTATAAGGTGGAGGTTAAAAAATGATTATAGAGAAAGGCGTTATGAACATAGCCCTCAAAATGAATATAACCAGATTAAAAGCAGGCTTAATTTGACCCTGAAGGATAAAGATTGCTGGCAGATGAGTTTTGAGGGCGGGCTTAATGATTACGATTATCTTCAAGGAAATAACAAGGATGAGTTGGAAAGTTATATCCGGATAAAGGGGCAGAAATATTTTCTGGATAAATTTTTAACCGCTAAAGCCGGCTATAAATTGCGGCATCGGGAAAGAACCAGCCGGGCGGACCGGGAGGAAGATGTAATAAAAGGCGGATTTGATTTGAAACCGGATTTAGATTTCATCAAGCTTATCCGCTTCCAGATAGAGAATGGAGCCGGTAATACCATTGATATTGAGGAAAGGGAAGACTCGCATGATTATGATTACCGCCGCTGGTATGTTTTAAATAAATTTAAACTGAGCGGCTGGATAAATTTAAGTTTGCGCTACGAAGACTTAAAAAAAGACTATTTAACCTATAACCACGATTATCGGGGCAGTTTGGTGGAAAATAATTGGCGGTTTGATTTAATTAAAGATAAAATCAGAGTTGTGGCTCTCAATTTAGGTCTTTCCCGCAAGGAGATGGATTATCCTGATGCCCCCAGTCTGACTTTTAACCGTAATCGGGGTTCAATCGGACTGAGCTGGCGCCGGAAGAAAACCTGGGGAATAAAGTGCCGGTTGGATTTAAGCCGTTATAATTTCTTAAACAAAAAGGGTAAGAATAAGGATATCTGCGCCGCCCTGGTCAATCTGGAGAAGAAATTCTGCAATCAGGCAGTCATTCTGAATCTGCGCCTGAGGCAGGTTTTTAAGGATTATGTCCAAAAAGCAGACGTAGAATATACCACCTGCCGTCTGAGTTTGAAATATGTGTTTTGATAAAGCTATTGAGACAACGCTGGTATTTGAGCAGGTGTATTAACCTGCTTCAATTTTCTAAAAGCTCTCTAAAACGTTTGGCATTTTTTACCGCATAGCCGGAGGCGTCATTATTGAAGTAGATATAAATGTCCTTTCCTTCTTCAAGGAAGCCTTTTGCTTTAACGGCCCATTCCTTTAATTCCTTTTCCGAATAATTTGAGCCGTAGAGAACGGTGCCGCCATGGAATCGCAGATAGACAAAATCAGCCGCAGCAATTTCAACCATTGGCCAGCGAGAGGAATGAGCAAGACAGAGGGAAAAGTTATGTTTTCGCAGGATAGAATATACCTCCGGGCAGAACCAGGAGAGATGGCGAAATTCAAAGGCCTGACGCACTTTTTTACCCAGTGGATTTTTTGTAAGCAGGGTGGAAAATTCGTCAAGTCTTTCTAAATTCAAGTGAAAATTGGCCGGTAACTGCCAGAGGACGACACTCAATTTTTCTTTTAGGGCGGAGGCATTTCTGAAAAAGAGCTGAAGGGAATCTTTAGAGTCTTTTAATTTCTTCAGGTGGGTAATAAAACGGTTTCCTTTTATGGCAAAACTGAAACCTCCGGGGGTGCGCCGATACCAGCCGGCAAAGGTTTTGCGGCCGGGGAGGCGATAAAAGGTAACATTAAGCTCCACCGTCTTAAAATGCCGGGTATAGTGTTCCAGCCACCGGCTGGAAGGCAGGCCATTCGGGTAGAAAACACCTCCTCCCCAATGTTTATAATTATAGCCGCTGGTGCCGATGAAAGCTTTAGCTTTTTTCATCAGTCGGCCGGTTACCTCCTTTTTTTGCTGGACAAGGCATTATAGCACATATAAGATAAGGAGTTAAAGCGGATTATTTAATCATGATGAAAAGTAAAAAAGTTCTCGTCGCGATGAGCGGCGGGGTTGATTCTTCGGTTGCCGCCTTTCTTCTTAAGGAGAAAGGATTTAAAGTTATTGGCGCGACTTTACAACTCCGGCAGTTTGTTTCTAACAAGGCGGTTAAAGCAAAGAAGGTAGCGGAGAAACTGGATATTCCGCATTATCTATTTGATGTAGAAGATGTTTTTAAGGAAAAAATAATTGACAGTTTCTGTAAAGAATATCGGCAAGGCAGAACCCCCAATCCCTGCATAAGATGTAATCAGTATATAAAATTCGAATATCTGCTTAAGAAGGCTAAAGATTTGGGAATAGAATTCGCAGCCACAGGACATTACGCAAGAATTGAATATGATAAAAACAGGGAAAAATATTTACTTAAAAAGGCGGTTGATTTAAAGAAGGATCAATCCTATGTACTCTATCCTTTAAGACAGAATCAATTGAAACAAATTTTGCTGCCGTTGGGCGATTATACCAAAGAAGAGGTAAAAAACAGAGCCAGAGAGCTGGCCCTTTCGGTAGAATTAGAGAAAGAGAGTCAGGAAATTTGTTTTATTCCCGGGAATGATTACCGGAAGTTCCTGAAAGATTGGATCCCAGAGGTTGACTGCCCCGGTCCAATATTAAATACTAAAGGAGAGATTTTAGGGAGACATTCGGGTCTCGCTTTCTATACCATCGGCCAGCGAAAGGGATTGGGAATTTCTAATAAAGAACCCTTATATGTAAAGGCTCTTGAGCCCAAAAGTAACACGGTTTTTGTCGCTCCTGAAAAGAATCTTTATCAGGATGAATTAATCGCCCGGGCGGTTAGCTGTATATGTGAGGAAAATATTCCGGAAGGCTTTATGGTAAAAGCAAAGATAAGATATCTTCATCAGGGAGCCAAAGCAAGGTTGTTTCCCCGGAAGGGGAATAGAATTTTAGTGAAATTTAAAGAAGCGCAAAGGGCGATAACACCCGGGCAGGCGGTTGTTTTCTACGACGGCGACATGGTTCTCGGAGGAGGAATTATAGAAAAATCAAAGTTCCCCGAATGACCAGCGGGGCCAACTCATAATTAATAAATCACTTCACGTTCTCACTAATGTGATATATAATTCTTAAATAATGAAGATGTTAGTATACCCGATTATTGCCTCTTTAATTTTAATAGCTGGCTGGGCTTATGTCAGAAATTTCGAACATAAAAACATCTATTTCCCTTCAGCGATTATCGAATTTACCCCCGCGGACAAAGGATTATCTTTTGAAGAAATATTTTATCGGACTTCGGACGGCAAAAAGATTAACGGCTGGTTTATTCCGGCGGAAGAGGCCCGGGGGACAATACTTTTTTGCCACGGGAACGGCGGAAACATCGGCCACCGGATAGATTTTTTTGAAATTTTTAATAAATTAAAACTCAATGTTTTCATCTTTGATTATCGCGGATATGGAAAAAGCCCGGGGAGGCCTTCAGAAAAAGGGATTTATCTGGACGCTAAAGGAGCCTACGATTACCTCTTGGGGCGCGCCGATATTGATAAAGATAAAATTATTCTCTACGGCGAATCTTTGGGCGGGGCAGTAGCCATTGATTTGGCGAAAAAGATTAAGGCTTCGGCTTTAATTGCCTTTGGGGCTTTTACCTCTCTATGCGATATGGGAAGAGAACTTTATCCTCATCTTCCGATAAAGTTGATTGTTACCCAGAGATATGATTCGCTCTCTAAAATAAAGGATTTAACCATTCCCAAACTGATTATTCATAGCCGGGATGATGAAATCATCCCTTTCAGCC
>JAYEMH010000023.1:0-13921 GCA_034717985.1 Candidatus Ratteibacteria bacterium | reverse complement strand
CCTGGCGACGGTTGTTTTTGTCGGAGGCAGCTTAATCCCTAAAGGGGGACAGAATATTCTCGAGCCGATTAACTTTGGCAAACCGGTCGTTTTAGGCCCCTATATAAATAAATTTAAAGAAAATTCCGAGCTTCTTTTAAATTCAGGGATTGGTTTTCGAATTCAAAGTGAAGATGAGTTTTATCAGAAAATGCTTTCGTTCTTAAAGGATGAAAAGCTGAGGGGAGATATAGAAGATAAGGCGGATCTTATTGTTGCTCGCCACCGCGGGGCCAGTTTCAAAAATTTTGAATTAATCAAGCGGTGCTTACCGCGGTAAAGAGGGATTAATTGAAGAAATCGGTCTATACTACATATCAACGGTTAGTTAAAAATAAAGTGTCTATTCTATTCTTCTGGCCTTTGTCATTTGTTTATTATCTCTACCTTGTTTTTCGGGGATTTCTTTACAAATCAGGAATTAAAAAAAGCCAATCGCTGCCCTGTCAGGTTATCAGCATCGGTAATCTCACCTGGGGCGGAACAGGCAAGACACCGCTGGTGGAGTTTGTCGTCCGGAGACTGAGCTCAAAAAAAGCGGTTGTTCTAAGCCGGGGTTATGGCCGCCGGGGGCAAAACGAAAAAATTACTCTGGTTTCAGATGAAAGCAGGATTTTAGCCGGGGCCAGGGAGGCCGGGGATGAACCTTATCTATTGGCTAAAAAACTACCCGGAAGACCGGTGGTTGTCGGGAGTAATCGTTTTAACAGCGGGAAATGGGCAATTAACAGGTTTCAGCCAGGGACTATAATTCTTGACGATGGATTTCAGCACCGTTCGTTAAAAAGGAACATAGATTTAGTGGTGATTGACAGCACCAATCCTTTTGGTAACCGCTGGTTAATTCCGGCCGGAAGCTTGAGAGAACCGCTTGGTCAATTAAAACGGGCTCAAATAATTTTTCTTTCTAAGGTTAATGAAGATAAAAATCAAATTACCGGTTTAAAAAAGGAAATAAGAAGATTTAATGCCCATGCCCCGATAGTAGAAACTGTCTTTGAGCCGGTTGAATTTCACCTCTGGCCAGGGGGAGAGACAAAGGCGAAAGAATTCATCCGGGAAAAAGCGATTTTTATGCTGGCCGGGATTAACTCTCCCTCATCCTTTCGGTATTCGCTCCTCCAGCTTGGAGGAGATTTAGTCGGCGAGGCGGTTTATCCGGATCATTATTATTACCGTCCAGGAGATTTAAGTGCGGTAATAAATTCAGCCAGACTCAAAAAAGCTGAATTTATTGTCACCACCGAAAAAGATGAGGTGAAATTACCAAAGGTTTTGGTAAAATTTCCCATATTAATCCTCAAAGTCAAATTGAAGGTAGTACACGGTGAGGAAGTTTTAGATGCTTGGCTATCTTGAATATTTAACGGTTAAATTTTTGGGCTGTCTGCTTAGGAACCTTCCGCAAAAAGCGGTAATTTATTTGGGCGGGATAATCGGCAGCGTCATTTATTACCTTGACCGGAAACACCGCAATATCAGCCTTCGCAATCTCAAGGCGGCCTTCGGTTCGGCAAAAAATATGCTGGAGCTTAAAAAAATTGCCCGGTGCTCTTATATGAATTTATGCCAGACTTTCTTTGAAGTTTTGCTTTTTCCCAGGTTAAATGTTGAATTGATTGACCGGTTTATTACCGTTGAAGGGAGAAAACATTTGGATGATGCCTGTGCTCAGGGTCGGGGAGGGATTTTACTTACGGCGCATTTTGGCAACTGGGAACTCTCTGCCGTCTGGGCAGGTCTTAAAGGTTATCCTTTAAGGGTGCTTGCCCGTGAGCAGAGACAAAGCCGGCTAAACGCTCTTCTTAATCAATATCGAGCCGGTTCTGGAATCAAGGTTTATGCTAAAGGAATGGCTATTCGCGATTTAATGGGCGCTATTCGCAGAAATGAATTCGTGGGTGTTTTAGGAGATCAGGATGCCGGCCGGCGCGGAATATTTATAAATTTCTTTCGCCGTCCGGCTTCAACCCATCCCGGTCCAATTCTGCTTGCCTTAAGAACGGGTGCCCCGGTCATTCCCTGTTTTATCGTTCGTTCCGGCTTCAAGCATAAAATCTATATCAGTCCGCCTCTCCGTTTAGAATCCAGGCAGGCAGGCGGCAGCAGTGCTCAGGAGATAGTAAAAGGAGGCCTTCAGGAGTTTAGCCGGATACTGGAATCTTATATTTGGCTTCATCCGGAACAATGGCTATGGCTTCACCGGAGGTGGAAAACCCAGCCTGTCAAGGAGAGAGATTTTGCCGCCAGGAAAATCAGGATAATGATTCTCAGCGACGGAAAAGCCGGACACCTGAGTCAGTCCAGAGGTATTGTCCGGGGCTTTCCGGCGGCAGAAGTATTAGAGGTGAAAATAGATTTTCGAAATAAATTCTGGAAGATTTTTATGCCTTTATTAGCGCCGGCGCTGAAACGGTTAAACTTAATTAAATATTTGCTGAAAAAAGCTTTGCGCCGGGATTCTTTCGGAAAATTAAATTCATTTTTTCCCCAGGTGATTATTTCCGCCGGCAGCTCCTTAGCCGTCTGTAATCTTTTATTCGGAAAACAAACCGGGGCTAAGACAATTGTCTGTATGAGACCGGGAATACTGGATGTGAAGCTTTTTGACCTGGTTATTGCTCCTCAGCACGACCATCTTCCAATAGTAAAAAATGTTTTAAACACCCTTGCTTCTCCCCAGCCCTTGAGAGGTGAAGATTTCAAGCGGCTTTCCCAAATCCTTGAAAGTAAATTTTCTCTAAAAGGAGATAAATTTTTGGGCCTGCTTCTCGGGGGAGAAAACCCTCACTTTTTCATATCAGAGAATACCTTAAGGAAAATGATTGAAGAAATAAAGAAAATCTGTCAGGCTCATGGATTTATGCTTCTGCTTACTACTTCTCGCCGCACCCCGATTCACATTGAACAACAGCTTAAAAGTAATCTAAAAGATTTCTCAAACTTACAATTATTCATTTCTCCCCGGGAAGAAAGTTTTAACCCGACCGGAGGAATTCTGGGGTTAAGCGAGGTAGTTATTGTAACTGAAGATAGCATTTCTATGATTGCCGAAGCGGCCGGTTCAGGCAAGAAAGTTGTTGTTTTGCAAATTGACAGAAAATCCCGAAAGAAAACACCCCGGCATTTAGAGACAATTCAGAAATTAGCCCAAAAGGGTTACCTGCGCTTGGCTGAAGCCGATAATCTTGGTCAGGTAGTCAGCCAGATTATTACCGAGAGATTTACTCCTAAAGCGCTCAACGATACAGAAAAGGCAATTGAAAGAGTCAAAGACTTGCTGGTGGCTTTATGAAGATATTGCAGATGGTTCCTAATTTGGAGTTGGGCGGAGTAGAGAGAGGGACAATTGATTTAGCCATGACTTTAGTCAAGGACGGTCATGGCGCTATTGTCATATCTAACGGCGGGGCGCTCCTTGAGGAGTTAAAAGAGACGGATATTAAACATTATTCCCTCCCTGTTCATCGCAAATCCGTTTTTTCTATTCTTTCCCTCATTGCTCCGGTGAGAAAAATTATAAGGGATGAACAAATTGATTTGGTTCATGCCCGCTCCCGTGTTCCAGCCTGGATTGGCTATCTGGCTTCAAAACAAGAAAAGGTTCCTTTTGTTACCACCGCCCATGGATTTTACCGCAGGCATCCGGCCAGCCGGGTGATGGCTTTCGGAAAGCGGGTAATTGTGGTCAGCATTCCTTTGAAGGAATATATGAAAAGAAATTTCCGCCTGACCGAAGAGAAATTGCGTTTAGTCCACCGGGGGATTGACCTGGAGAAATTCAAATCAATCCCCGGTTTAGAAAATTCCGGGCGATTGCGAAGGCAATTAGCCGGCCAGGCGGAAAATCTTATTGGTATGATCGGCCGTTTGACACCGCGCAAGGGAACTCTTTTTTTTCTGGAAGCCCTGGCATATCTAAAAAGAGAAGATTATTCTTTTCGGGCTTTGATTGTGGGAAAGGCCGCTAAAGAAGATTTCTTAAAAAGACTTAAGGAAAAAGTGAGAAAGGAAAATCTTGAAGGGGAGGTAATTTTCACCGGGAGACGGGATGATATTCCGCAGATTATTTCTGCCCTGGATTTACTGGTTTTTCCTTCGGTCGAGCCGGAATCTTTTGGCCGGGTAGTGGTTGAAGCCTTATTTTTGGGAAAACCGGTGATAGCCACTGACCTCGGAGGGGTAAAAGATATCATAGAGGATAATATTACCGGAAAATTGGTTCCCCCGGGAGATGCTTTAAGTTTAGCTCAAGCCATAAGCTGGATGCTTGAGCATAAGGAAGAATCATATAATTTGGCTCAAAGAGGCCGGCAGAAGGTTTTAAACGAGTTTAATCTGGATAAGATGTACCGGGAAACAATTAAGGTTTATCGAGAGTGCTTAAGGGAGAAATAAGGAAAATCCTTATATTCAAATGGAGCGCCATGGGGGATATAATCCTGGCAGTACCGTCTTTCCGGGCTATCCGGGCGCATTTTCCCCAGGCAAAAATTCACCTTTTGATAAAAAAAGAATATCAGGAACTTTTAAATTCTCTTTCCTATATTGACAATTTTATAGATTTTAAAAAATCAAACTGGAGGGACTTGATCCCTGAACTAAAAAAAGAAAAGTTTGACCTGAGTATTGATTTCCAGAATACCTGGCGCAGTCACCTCTTATCTTTTTTGGTCGGGGTGAAGCGCAGAGTCGGTTACGGGAGAAAAGGCGGAAGATTATTATTGAATGTCGCCGCTGCCCAGCCAAAAAAAATAGAAAATCCAGTAGAGCATCAGGCCCGCCTTTTGTCAAAGATTGGAATTAATTTAGATAATTTTGAATTAGAATGTAAAATACCCTCCATTGTTTCTTTGCCGTTTCCTAAACCTTATATTTCTATCCTTCCGGGATCCGGAGAAGGCTGGCAGAGTAAATGCTGGAGCGAACTTTGTTTTGCCCGCATGGCTGATAGTATAATAAACAAACTCAAATATTCAGCAGTTTTCCTCGGAGAAAAAAGAGAAAAAAATAAGATTGAACGAATCAAAAAAGCAATGAGGGAAAAAGGGCAAGATATGTCGGGGCAGACAAAACTAATTCAACTGGCGGGGGTTATAAAAGGAAGTTCTTTGTTTATTACCCACGATACAGGCCCGATGCATTTAGCCCAGGCTTTAGGTGTGCCGACGTTAGCTCTTTTTGGCCCGACTGATCCCATGCGGCACACTATTCCTTCATCTAATTTATATATCATTAAAAAGAATCTCTCCTGTCAGCCCTGTTACCGGCGGAGGTGTTCTGCTCATCAGTGTATGAAGCTTATTCGGGTGGAAGAGGTGCTGGATAAAATCAAGCAGATTATGAAAACGAATAACCCAACGAGGTATAACTTAAGCTCATAGCTGATGGCTCATAGTAAAAAGATAGAAGTACGACTATGAGCTAAGAGCAAAGAGCAAAGAGCAAAGAGCTATGAACTAATAAGAGTAAATGAAGATACTGCAGTTTACCACTCACTTGAATCGCGGCGGGATTACCAGCTATCTGTACAATTTATCCCGGGCTTTATTGGAGAGAGGCCATCTGGTTTTGGCTGCCTCCAGCGGCGGCAGTCTGGTTTCTGAATTTGAAAAAGCGGGCATAAAACATATTCCCCTTCCGATAAACACCAAATCAGAGTTGAGTCCTAAACTCTGGCGGAGCGCCGCCCGGCTTAAAAAAATTATCGCTCAGGAAAAAATTCAAATTATTCACACCCACACCCGGGTAACCCACTGTGTCGGCTGGCAGCTTTCCCGGAAAACCGGAGTTCATCACCTCGTCACGGCTCATGGGTATTATAAAGTGCGGTGGGGAAGGAAAATTTTTCCGGCATGGGGAGAGAAAACGGTGGCTATCAGTCCGGCGGTTAAAGAGCATTTGGTAAATGATTTTAAATTACAGGAGAAAAAAGTGAAGGTGGTATTTACCGGCGTAGATTTAGAAAAATTTTCTCCCGGGGTAAATGAAGAAGATAAAATTTTACGCCGGAAGTTTAGCCTGGATAATGTTCTTACGGTTGGAATGATCGGGAGAATTTCGCCGGAAAAAGGCCACCGCTTTTTTTTGGAAGCGATATCTTCGTTGAACGAACCGGCTGTAAAATTTATCCTTGTCGGCAGCGGCAAAAAAGATGATAAATCTATTTTACCCTTTTCGAATGATAAAAGAATTATCCGGATAGATTATTTAGACAGTGTCAGGGCCTTAAAACTTATCGATATATTTGTGCAACCTTCGCTTCAGGAAGGACTGGGAATTTCCCTTTTGGAGGCGATGGCCAGCGGTAAGGCGGTAGTGGCCAGCCGGGTGGGGGGAATTCCTTCGGTAATTGATGATGGAAGAGACGGTCTTCTGGTTTCTCCCGGAGAGGCTAAAGATTTAGCCGGGGCTATTCAGAGGTTGATTCGGGATAAGAACTTAAGAAAAGATCTGGGGGATGCGGCCCGCCGGAAAGTAGAAGAAAAATTCGATGTTAAGCGAATGGCCCGGGAAATGGAAACGCTTTATGAAGAATTGCTGAAAAATCAAGGAAATCAAGAAAAATCTTGACTTTCGGTTTATTTTCGGTTATAGTAACGGTATGTTGACTAAAAGACAAAAAGAGATATTAGATTATATACATAAATTCATAACAGATAATGATTTTTCGCCGTCCTTAGAAGAAATTGCCCGCCATTTTAAACTTTCCTCTGTCTCTACGGTTCATCAGCATATTGCCGCTTTGAAAGCTAAGAATTATCTTACTGCTGAAGAAAACCAGCCGCGCTCAATAAATGTCTATGGCAAAGAAGACGTGACAGAACGAATAACCCTGCCTCTTTTAGGGATTATTGCGGCTGGCAGGCCGATTGAAATTGTAGAGAATGCAGAGCCGGTAACCGTATCAAGATCCTTGATTTCAAGGTCCGGCAGACACTATGTGCTAAAAGTAAAAGGTGAGAGTATGAT
Source organism: Candidatus Ratteibacteria bacterium (assembly GCA_034717985.1). Classification (GTDB taxonomy): domain Bacteria; phylum CAZDME01; class JAYEMH01; order JAYEMH01; family JAYEMH01; genus JAYEMH01. Next base: position 6,910 of record JAYEMH010000023.1, on the reverse strand, counting down.
TAATGAAGGCATTTTTGACGGCGATTTTGTAATTATTCGCGAGCAGCCCACGGCCGAGCAAGGTGATACTATCGTAGCAGTAATAAACAATAATGAAGCAACGCTCAAAAAATTTTATATTAATGATGATTTATTTATGTTGAAATCGGCAAACCCTTATGTGCCGCCAATAGCAACAAAAGAATTGGTGATAAGAGGAAAAGTTATCAGCATTATTAGAAACCTGAATAATGGTAAAGGGGAAATAGAGAAAAGTTATAAAAGCAAAAAAAGGAGAATTGATTGTTCTTGGGACTTTAGAGGAGAAAATACAAAGTCATATACACATGGACTTCATAATTATCCGGCAATGTTTATACCGCAAGTAGCTAGAAGAATTATATTAAATTGTAGTCAAATAGGTGATACGATTTGCGATATTTTTTGCGGGAGTGGAACAGCTTTGGTGGAAAGCAGACTCTTGGGTAGAAATGCTTATGGTATCGAATTAAACCCGCTTGGTGTATTTCTGGCAAAAGTTAAAACTACCCCTTTAAAACCGGAAGCATTACAAAAAACATATCTTTCTTTACTTTCTGACATTCTTGATTATAAACCAAAAAAGGGAGAATTCCCTCAATTTTTTAACATTAATTTCTGGTTCAAAGAAAATGTGATTTATGAATTAACCAAGATAAAAAAATGTATTGATAAAATTAAAAATAAAGACATAAAAGATTTTTTTCTTGTTACCTTCAGTGAAACGGTTAAATTTGCTTCCAACACAAGAAATGGCGAATTCAAGTTATTTAGAATGCCGAAAGAGAAATTAAACGACTATAATCCTAATGTGATCTCTATATTTAACAGGTGTGTGGAGAAGAATATCAAAGGAATGAAGGGATTTTATAATGACCTTGATAATTCAACTTGGGTTAAGATTCTTCAGGCCGACTCAACTGAAAGATATGATATAAATAATGAATCTATTGACTGCATAATCACTTCACCTCCTTATGGCGACAGCAGAACAACAGTTGCTTATGGGCAGTTTTCCAGGCTTTCTCTTCAATGGCTTGATATGATAAGCGATGATGATTTGCAGATTGACCGTCAGCTTATGGGGGGGGTAGTAAATTCAAAGATTGAAAATAATTTAAATTCAAGGTCTTTAGCCAAAATTTTGAGTTTAATTGCCGAACAAGATTCTACAAGGGCAAAAGAGGTACTTGCTTTTTATTTAGATTTGAATAAAGCAACGGCTCAGGCCTATAGAATATTAAAAAGATACAAATATTTTTGTGTTGTTATTGGAAATAGAACGGTGAAAAAAGTAAAATTGCCTACTGATTTTATTGTCTCTGAATTGGGAGAGAACTTAGGGTTTCACACTGTGGATATCATAGTAAGGAATATACCCAATAAACGCATGCCACTGCGAAATTCTCCTACCAATAAAGCCGGAGAACTTGCCGAAACTATCCAAAAAGAAAGTATAGTTATATTACAAAAGATGTAAACCCCGTTAGAGAACAAAGTTCTCTAACGTCCTGCGTTGACGGTGGCTTTAAACCACCGTTAGCTTCAAATGATGATGACCTCCGATTACACCCTTCCATAAAGAGGAATAGGAAGGTCTATCCTTTAGGATTAAAATTGGTGGCTTTTTCTAACGGGGTAAATTGATTAATTTGATTATACTGGTATGCGATGAAAAGGAGGTAGAAAATTGAGTTTTTTTGAGTTTCAGAAAAAAATAAGGGTTAAACTTATGCCGTCAGGCGACAAATTAGCCAAGACGGCACAGCAAAAATGCGGTTTTAAATCTTCGCAAATAGAGTCTGATTTCAACAATTGTCTAAAAGCACTATTAGAAACAGAATTCAAACTTTATGAACAAAAAGAAAAGGAGTGTTCGGAAAAAATTATTAGAGAGGCGGAAAGATTAAAGCTTCTAAAGAAAACTTCCTCTCTTGCCAGTTCTTTCAAACATAATTATCAAAATATTAGAGGTTTTTTTAGGAGCATTTCTCAATCGCGAATGAGTAGAGCCGGCGGTAGTTTTGAAAATCATGTCCGATATCTTTTTGAGTCTCTTAAATATCCTTTTAATACCCAGACTATGCTTAACGGAAAGGTTGACTATGTTATTCCAAGCGAAAAAGCGTTTAGGAAGAATAGAACTGCTTGCGTAGTTATTTCCATTAAGCGGACATTGCGTGAGAGATGGAAGCAAGTTGTTGGAGAGTTGGTTTCAACCAATGCGGGTAGAATTTATATAATGACTGCGGATACGAACATTTCTCCGTCTAAAATTGACGAGATGAAGAAACACAATGTAAATTTAGTAGTTTGGGATGAATTAAAAAGAAAGCAATTCGGGAAATATTACAATGTAACCGGCTTCTCGCAATTTATGAAAATAGACCTTCCTTCTTCAAGGAAAATGTGGGAGCAGTTGCTTTAGATTAATGCAATGGACCAGAATAGCTCTTGGCTCATAGTTTGTAATAGCGCCCTATTTTTTATTAAATGAAACATATAGAGATAAAAAACATTTTGATTGTTTTAGGTTTTCCCGGCATTGGAGATTTGCTGGTAGCCGTTCCGGTTTTTCGGACGCTTAAAGAAAATTTTCCAAAGGCTAAGTTATGTTTAACCTTACGGAATCAGCCGGGGCAGCTTGAAATTTTAAAAGGCAATCCATATTTTAACAAGATAATTGTTTTTGATAAGAAACCAAAGAGGCTAAATTTATCCGAAAGCTTAAGACTTTTGAAAAGCTGGAGAAAAGAACAGTTTGATGCCGTAATTATTCTTCACCATTCCCGCCGTTATGCCCTGCTTTCCTGGCTGGCTGGGGCAAAGATTCGATTAGGCTATAATACCAAAGGCTGGCATTCCTTTCTGAATAATGTTTATTTCGCCGACCCTTTTCGGCACGAGACAGAAAATCTTTTAGAAGTAATTAAACCCATGGGTGTAAAGACCGGAAATCCGGATTTAGAGGCATGGTTTGAAGCTGATGAGAAAGAAAAAGTGAAAAGCTGGTTAAAGGAAAGGGATATTTCAAATTTTATTGTCATTCATCCGGCGGGCGGCTGGTGGGGGAGGAAATGGTCTGGAGAGAATTATGCCCGGCTTTCGGATTACCTGATAGAGAATTTTCCCTTAGAAATTATCTTTACCGGGGCCTCTGCCGAAAAAAAAGAAATAGAAGAAATCGTCGGTTTAATGAGAGAAAAACCAATTGTGGCGGCGGGAGAATTTACCGTAAGGGAATTGGCTTGTTTATATAAAGAGGCAAGGCTTTTTATCGGCACCGATACCGGGGCGATGCACCTTGCTTCGGCTGTTGGTCTTTCCTCTTTGATTATGTTTGGCCCCCAGGATCCGCGCCGATGGGCCCCGCGAAGCAAGACTACCCGGATTATTTACAAAGCTTTGGATTGCAGTCCTTGTCCGCAAAGGTGCCGCTGGAAGAGAAATATTTGTATGGAAAAGATTACGGTGGAAGAAGTGATTGAGGCGGCAGGGAAGATGATGAAGAGTTGAAGTAGTGATTCATTCGTCATTAGACATTTAAGAATTTTGCCGTTTGAAAAAGTTGAGAAAATGCGAGACATACATAATATTCTTGTTATCAGTTTAAGTAATATTGGCGACGTTATTTTGACCCTTCCGGTTGTGGCAGTCCTGCGGGAGGAATTTCCCGGGGGGAATATCTCCATTCTGGTCGGGAGGCGGGCTTACGGAGCGGTTAAAGATAATCCGGAATTCTCCGAAGTCATTATTTATGATAAAAGTAAGACTTTGAAGGAGAAATGGCTATTTATAAAGCACCTGAGAAAGAGGCATTACGATCTGATTGTTGACCTGCGCCATAGTTTGTTTCCGTTATTCCTGGGGGCAAAAAATCGCAGTCCTCTTTTTTTCAAAAAAGCAGGGCCGGCTGAACACCGGGTAAAAAAACATCTGCGCAGTTTAGAAAGATTTGGTTTTAAAACAGACAAAATCCGATTTCCTTTTTATGTTTCGGAGGCCGCCAGAGAGAGTATTAAGAGAATACTCGGCGGGAAAATAGAGGGTGGATTGGTAGTCATCAATCCGACCGCCGCCAGTCATCTCAAATGCTGGGGGGATGAAAGATTTATATTATTGGCTCACCGGATTAAGGAAATATTCTCCTTTCCCCTTGTTATCGTAGGCGGCCGGGAGGATAGGAAAAAATGCCGTAAAATCTCCGGGGAAATTGAAGGCAGTTTCAACCTGGGAGGGAAATTGAGCTTTCATGAATTAGCGGCTCTTTTAGAGAGGGCAAAAGTTTTTATCACCAATGATAGCGGGCCCCTTCATTTAGCCAGTGCAATTGGCGTGCCGACCCTGGCTATTTTTGGGCCGACCGATCCCTTAAAATACGGCCCCTTAAGTCCGCTTAACCGGGTGGTAAGAAAAGATTTATCCTGTTCTCCCTGTGAATTAGCTCAATGTCCCGGCGGGAAACACCAGTGCATGAAACTGCTTTCCGTGGATGAGGTTTTTTCAGCCTTTAAGGAAATATTAAATGAAGAACAAAGAAAATCCCAAAAAGATTCTATTGGTGCGAACTGACCGCATTGGGGATGTGGTTTTGACGACGCCGGTCATTCGGGCCGTTCGCCATAGTTTTCCTGAAAGCTTCCTGGCGATGATGGTCCAGCCCTACACCTCCGGGGTGGTAAAAAATAATCCTCATCTGAACGAAGTAATTATCTATGATAAAAAGGGGAAAGATAAAAGTCTCCGGGGGAGTTTTAAATTTATTAGGGCTCTTGCCCGGGAAAAATTTGATTTAGCTTTTATCTTCCACCCGACCAATCGGGTAAATATCCTCACTTTCTTAGCCGGCATCCCGGAGCGGATCGGGTATAATAAAAAATGCGGATTTTTGCTCAGTAAAAAACTGCCCGAGGAAAAATTCAAAGGAGAAAAACACGAAATAGAATATAATCTTGATGTAATTGCCGCCCGGGAAATTCCCGCCGCTAATAAAGAGGTGGAAATGTGCCTGAGCCGGGAGGAAGAGGATTTTGGAACGAGGTTTTTAAGAAATAATGAATTAAATAAGGATGTTCCCCTGGTGGCGATGCAGCCCGGAGCCAGCTGTCCTTCTAAAAGGTGGGAAGTGGAGAGATTTGCTGAAGCAGGGAAGAGACTAAGAGAATCCGGCCCGGTAAATTTTGTTATAATCGGCAGTAATAAGGAAAGCTCATTGCTTGAAAGCTTAAAAAAATTACTCGGAGGTAAGGTTATTACCGCTAAAGGACTGGTGATGGGGCACCTGGCTTCAATTTTGAAACACTCACGTCTTTTTATCTCTAACGACACAGGGCCGGTCCATATTGCCTCGGCGATGAAAACGCCCTGCCTTGTAATTTTTGGAAGGAAACAACCGGGTCTTTCTCCCCGGCGCTGGCGTCCCTGGGGGGAAGAGCATATTATTCTGCACAAAGATGCTGGCTGTCAAGAATGCTTAGCGCATAACTGCCGCAAGGATTTTCAATGTCTTAAAGCAGTTAGTGCCGAGGAAGTTTTTCAGGCGGCAAAAAAAATAATGGAGAGAAAAAATGAATAAGATTTCCGTAGTAGTGATTACCAGAAACGAAGAGGCAAATATCGCCGAGTGTCTGAAGAGCGCCCGATGGGCAGATGAACTCATTGTTGTCGATGACCAGAGTGTGGATAGAACGGTAGAAATTACCCGCCAATTTACCGATAAGGTTTTTATCCGCCGGATGGAAAATGAAGGACGGCATCGTAACTGGGCTTATCAACAGGCGGCAGGCGGTTGGATTTTAAGCCTGGATGCCGATGAAAGGGTTAGTCCGGCGCTGGCGGAAGAAATAAGAACGGTGTTGGAAAAGGAAGAGGAATATACCGGCTACGCCATTCCGATTCGCACCTATATCGGAAAACGCTGGATAAAATACGGCGGTTGGTATCCGGCCGGAAAGCTGCGTCTTTTTAAAAGAGGCGAATTTCGCTACGAAGAATCTGAAGTTCATCCCCGGATATTCATGGAAGGAAAATCACGCCTCCTAAATAGCGATATTATACATTACGGTTATCGCAGCCTGGAGCATTTTTTTGCCAGCCTAAATGCCCAAACAACCAAGGAGGCGGAGAAGTGGTTCCGGGAGAAAAGGAAAATTACTTTTTTCACTCTTTGCCGCAAGATGATTGACCGGTTTCTCCGCCGCTTTCTTTTCAAAAAAGGATATAGAGACGGCTTTATGGGGATAATTATTGCTTCGGCCGATTCTCTTTATCAGTTTTTTAGTTATGCCAAGTATTGGGAGAAGAGGAGTAAAAAATAATACAACACCGCTCCTGGAAATGCCTTGACATGAACGAAAGCTTTATATATACTCTTCCTTATTGTAAGGAAAAAAGGGCATTTTAAGGCAGTTTTCCATATCATAAAGAAAGGTGAAAAAATGGGGAATTTTGAAAAACACATAAATAGGGTCTGCTGAAAAAACCAGCAGCCCCTGATTTCAAAGATTAAAAAATAGATTACGCAGATTAAATTAAGAGGAGAAAATCGGTGTAATCTTTCTAATATCTGTGTAATCGGGGTTTACTGAAAAATTTATAAGTAATCAAAAGTGCAAGGTTTTTGGGCGGTTTCCCGTAAATTCCGTGCAGTTTTAGCTATGTTTTTTGTGCCTGTTTGCATGTTTATTCCGTCGACGTTTTTCATTTTTCTGCATTTTTCAGTAAGCCCTAAATATTGCCAGGGAAAAGCTAAGAGTCACAAAAGAATCTTTTGCAAAGAAGGATAATACCGTTGTTGGTGATCTTGCCACAAAGGTAGTTGAGCAGCTTGTTGAGGCTGACATGGCAAGAAAGGGAGAGCATTCCGGAGACCATAAATCAAGACATGACTATT
>JAYEMH010000022.1:3948-14231 GCA_034717985.1 Candidatus Ratteibacteria bacterium | reverse complement strand
TTTTGTTTTTGGTTTTTGTCTCTTGTCTATTGTCTGTGGTCTGCTGTCTTTTGCCTATTGTCTGTTGTCTCTTGTCTAATGTCTATTGTCTGTGGTCTGTTTATATTAACCGATGGGCAGACAAAAATCAAGTTTTTAAATTTTTATTTTGACTACGGATAGAATTGCGGGTATAATATAGCATAATAAGTATAAATGAAGACAGACAAATAAGCAGTCTGAATAAGGAGTAATAAAGGTGCTTGAGAAACAAAAGCCGGTGGATAGAAGGAAATACATAAGATTTGACACGGAAATCAAGATTAATTTCCAAATTCAAGAAAAAAGAAAGGAGAGCACCCTTTCGGGAAAGATTTCCGGAATAAGCAGAAATATAAGCGTAGAAGGGATTTGTTTTATCTCAAAGAAGAAGTTAGAGTTTGGAAGCAGGCTTGAATTGGAGATTTTTTTCCCCTCTGAGCCAAAACCGCTGCATTTAGAAGGAGAGGTAAGGTGGTCTCGTCCTCTTCAGTCAAAAAAAGGCAAGGGTGCATTTGAAACAGGGGTGAAGCTGTTTACGTTTGATAAATATGATGCGAATAAATTCATTTCAAATATCCTGCCCGAACACAGGCGGGCCGAGGAGGCCCTCCGGGAGAGCGAAAAACGGCTTTCACAAATTATCCAGGGCAGTTCTATCCCCACCTTTGTTATTGATAACCGCCGCCTGGTTACTCACTGGAACAAGGCCTGCGAAAGTTTGACGGGCATCTCTGCCAAGAAAATGATTGGGACCCGGAAACAGTGGAGCGCTTTTTATTCTAAAAAGAGGCCGCTGATGACTGACCTTATCGTGGGTGAAGCCTCAGAAAAAGAAATAGCCGGATATTACGCTGATAAGTACCGCAAGTCCGCGGTGATAAAGGGAGCATACGAAGCTGAAGATTTTTTTCTTCGTGTAGGTAAAGGGGGGAAATACCTTTTTTTTACCGCAGCGCCGCTGCGAGACCTTGAGGGAAGAATAATTGGCGCGATAGAGACCCTGCAGGATATTACCGAGCGCAAACGGGTTGAAAAGAGCTTAAAGGAAGCGATGGAGGTAAAATCGCAGTTTATTTCTATGGTTTCTCATGAATTAAGAACCCCGCTGACAGCGATAAAAGAAGCAATAGCCATAGTGCTCGACGGCTCTGCCGGAGAAATAAATGGCGAACAAAAAGATTTTTTGGATATGGCCAAACGAAATGTAGATAGACTGGCCAGGTTAATCCATAATGCTTTAGATTTTCAAAAATTGGAAAGAGGCAAGATGGAGTTTAATATACAGAAAAATGACATAAACGAGGTGGTTAAAGATATTTGGCGTACTATGTCTTCTTTAGCCGGGGAAGAAGGATTGGATTTTTCTATTAGATTGAAAGATAAATTGCCCCGGATAAGGTTTGATAAGGATAAAATCACCCAGGTCTTAGTCAATATCGTTAATAATGCCGTTAAATTTACAGACAAAGGGCAGGTGGTAATTACGACCGGCCGGGGGAAGAATATGGTTCAGGTTTCGGTCCGGGATACCGGCCCCGGAATTAAAAAGAAGGATTTACCAAGGCTATTCCATAGATTTGAGCAATTAGCCGCGCCCAAGGGAGGAAAAATGGGAGGCACAGGCCTGGGCCTGGCAATTTCTAAAGAGATTGTCGAAAAACACCGCGGGAAAATTTGGGCCAAATCAAAAATCGGTAAAGGAACGACATTTCATTTTGTTTTACCTATTAAAGAACAGAGAGGTTAATATGGCAGGGAAAATCTTGGTGGTTGACGATGAGTTGGATGTTCGTAGAGTGCTGGAGTTTAGATTGAAAAATGCCGGATATGATGTTATTGGCGCCTCGGACGGAGAAAGTTGTCTTAGCAAAGCTAAAGAAGAGGCCCCCGGGTTAATTATTCTGGATGTTATGATGCCGGGAATTAACGGTTTTGAAGTATGCAAACTTTTAAAAGAAAGCGATAAGACTAAAGATATACCGGTGATTATGTTAACGGTGTTAGCCGGCGAGGCTGATTTATCCAAGGGGCTGGAGAAGGGGGCGAGTTGTTTTATAAGCAAGCCTTTTAACATCATAGATCTATTATGGGAAGTGAAAACGATAATTGCGGGGGAGAAAAAGGGCAAACGCGATACCAAGTCCAAAAGGAAAATCTCGCCCGGCAGGAAAAAAAGTAAACACGGGGGTAAAAATGAAAAAGCGAAAAAAGGTGCTGGTAGTTGACGATGAACCGGATTTCTTAAAGATAATAAGAAAAAGACTTGAAACCAGTCATTATGAGGTGATTACCGCCGCCAGCGGTAAAGAAGCTTTAGATAAAATAAAGAAAGACAAACCGGATGCGGTTTTTCTTGATATATTAATGCCTGAGCTTGACGGACTTGAGACTTTAAAAAAGATAAGGAGGAAGGCTAAGGATTTGCCTGTATTTATAATTACCGCATTTTCTAATGAAGAGCGATTTAAGTTAGCCAAGCATTTAAAAGCCTCCGGGTTTGTGATTAAAACCAGCAATTTAAAAAGGGAAATTGAAAGTATAACCGGCGCTTTAAGGATATCTGGTAGATATAAAGGACGCAGGTCCAACAGACAAAAGACGAAAGACGAAAAACAATAGACAAGGTTTGATGTCTGAAGTCTAAAGTCTGATGTCTGATGTCTGAAGTCTAAAGTCTGATGTCTGATGTCTAAAGTCTGATGTCTAAAGTTTGGTCTTTGAATCGGAGATAATAGCCTAAGGTGTATTCAGTGATATATATGCCCTAAAGAAGTTTAAGGGGTAGTGTCAAATAAAACATGAAAGAACATGAAAGAATGAACCACAGAGTTCACAGAGAAGAAAACAAAAAAAACAAACCACAGATAAACACAGGTGAACACAGGACAAACCCTGATACCATTCGCCTTTGGCTTAGGTGCGGGGCAGGCAAAATATCACAAATACAGAGAAAGAATGTAACCACGGAGTCCACAGAGGAAAAATAATAAAAAATGTGTAGGGACAGGTCATGACCTGTCCGTTATAGATAAAAAAATAAAAGGGTCAAAAAAAAGAAAAGAAGTTCTCTGTGTTCTCTGTGGTTAATTTTTGACAGTATCGTTTAAGGCAAACGGAGGAGTAATGGGAAAAGGCGAATCAAAGAATTTATCTGGAGGACAACAAGAGGTAGAAAAACTGTTAAAAGAGAACGGGGAAAGGTTTAAAGATATAAGCGAGACTGCCTTTGGCTGGATTTGGGAGGTTGACCCTAAAGGAAAATATACCTATTCCGGCCCGGCGGTGGAGAAGATTTTAGGGTATAAACCAGAGGAAGTGCTGAAAAAGCATTTTTATGACCTCTGTCATCCTGAGGACCGGGAGGAAGTGAAGAAGAAGGCTTTTGAAATGTTTGCCCAAAGAGGTCCTTTCCGCAAATTTATTAACCGAAACATATGTAAAAATGGCCGGATAGTCTGGCTTTCAACCAGCGGTGTGCCGATAATCGATGAGAAAGGAAAATTTCTGGGATATAGAGGGGTAGATATAGAAATCACCGACTGCAAGAAGACCGAGGCGGCGCTTGAGGAGAGTGAGAAACGGCTTTCACAAATCATTCAGGGTAATTCCATCCCCACCGCTGTTATTGACCGGAACCATCTTATTACCCACTGGAACACGGCCTGTGAGAACCTGACCGGGATTCCTGCCCGGAAAATGATTGGCACAAAAAAACAGTGGAGCGCTTTTTATCCTGAACAAAGGCCGATTATGGCTGATCTTATCGTAGATAAGGTTTCAGAGAAAAAGATGAGAAGATATTATGATGATAGATATCGAAAATCCACCGTTATTAAAGGGGCTTACGAAGCGGAAGATTTCTTCCCTTACGTGGGAGACAGGTGGCTGTTTTCTACCGCTGCGCCGTTGCGAGACATTGAGGGAAAACTAACCGGGGCGATAGAAACTTGGCAGGATATCACCGAACGTAAGAAGGCCGAGGCAAGAATTCAACAAAGTTTCGATACCTTACAGAGAGTATTTGAAGAAACCGTTCAGGCGATGACCGAGATAATTGAGACCAGAGACCCCTATACGGCCGGGCACCAGCGGCGTGTAGCGAATCTGGCCTGTGCTATTGCCAGGGAGATGGGTCTTTCGGAGGATCAGATTAGCGGAATACGCCTGGCGGGAATTCTTCATGATATCGGCAAAATTTATGTGCCTTCCGAAATTCTCAGTAAGCCCGACCGCTTAAGTAAAATCGAATTTGAGATAATTAGGACTCATTCCCAGCGCGGTTATGACATATTGAAAACGATAGAATTTCACTGGCCGATTGCCAAAATGGTGCTTCAGCATCATGAAAGAATGAACGGTTCCGGCTACCCTTTAGGGCTCTCCGATGAGGGCATTCTTCTGGAAGCAAGAATCTTAGGGGTAGCTGATGTTGTTGAAGCGATGGCTTTTCATCGGCCTTACCGGAATGCTCTCGGCATAGACGGGGCCCTGGCGGAAATCTCCAAAAACAGGGGTATTCTTTATGATACCCGGGTAGTAGATGCCTGCCTGAAGCTTTTTGCCAAGAAAAGATTTGAGTTTGAATAAGAGTTGAAGGAAAAGCAACTAAAGGGGAAGCAATAATAGCGCTTGGATGAGAGAAAATCTTGTAGTTGGCATCTTAAAAGAAAGGAGCGAAAAAGGAGAAAAGAGGGCTCCGCTTACCCCTTTGGATGTCCGCCGGCTGGTAAAAAAAGGCATTGAAGTAGAAGTCGAATCAAGCGAAACGAGAGTATTTAGTGATGGGGAATATAAGAAAACCGGGGCGGCGGTTTTAGATAAATTTAAAAGAGCGGTTCTTTTATTAGGCATCAAAGAGCCAAAACTTGGCACCGTTTACAAAGATAAAATCTATATGGTTTTTTCACACACTATCAAGGGCCAGCCGGGAAATATGCTGCTGCTTAAGGAATTTATAGAAAAGGGTGTAACCTTAATTGATTATGAAAAAATTACTGATTCCGATGACCGGCGACTGGTTTATTTTGGTAAGTTTGCCGGGATTTGCGGCTTAATCGATAGTTTGTATTACCTGGGCAGGAAATTGCAGTGGCAGGGGATTAGAAACCCATTTCAATCCCTCAGGCCGGCTTATCACTATGGCTCATTAAAAGAGATCATCCGGTTAATGCCCCGGATTAGTAAGAAAATTAAGCGCCAGGGGTTTGACCGGAAAATCTCGCCTTTTATTATCGGTATAACCGGTCATGGAAATGTTTCCGGAGGTATACAGAAAATCCTTAAGTTTCTTAATCCGGTGGAAATTCGTCCCGGAGAGATAGAATATCTGGTTGCCCGGCCGGCAAAAACAGTAGATAAAAACATTTATAAGGTTGTTTTCCCCCGGGGGAAAAGATACCGCTATAAAGATGGAAGAGAATTTTCTTCCGAAAGATACCTCCGGGAGCCGAAAAAATTCGAATCCAATATGGATATTTACCTGCCTTATCTTAATCTGCTTATTCAGGCCAGTTACTGGGACAGCCGTTATCCTCGTTTGGTTACCAAAACGATGATAAATAGATTGTCCGGCGAGAAGCGCTTTCGGCTGAAATTCATCGGCGATATATCCTGTGACCTTAACGGAGGCATAGAACTAACCTATAAGGCGGCCGTGCCGGAAAATCCGGTTTTTACCTATAACCCCGGGAAAAAGAAATTTGTTGACGGGTATAAAGAGGATGGCATTACTATTCTGGCCATAGATAATCTGCCGGCTGAATTGCCCGGGGATTCCTCCAGGGAGTTCGGCGGGCTGATAGGTGATTATGTTTACCAAATTGCCGCCCGGGGCGCAAAGGATATTACTAAGGATGCGGTTCTACCTAAAGAAATCCGTCAGGCGGTTATAACTCAAGGCGGCGGATTAACTTCAGGATTTAGCTATTTAAAGAGAGAGTTGGTTTAGTATAAAATCAACCGCAGAGTACACACAGAAGAGAAAAACAGCCACATGAAAAAGATAAAAAGAAATATTACTGTTTTAAGTTTCGGGGACAGGCTTGATTATGATGAATATAAAAAATTCAATAAGGAGAAACATTTACTGCAGAGACAAGGCTTTAATTATGCCACGGCAAATTATACCAGGGTTCTTCAAGAGAAACTACCCAGAATAAGGACAAAAAAAGTCATCATATTTTTATTCTTTCCGTTTAATTATTGGAATAAAAATATTGAACACAAATCCTACCGGGGAATGTACGGCAACCGTGTTTTTTACCGGAAATTTATGTCTTTCTGGAAGAGAATAGACAAGATCATAAAAAAGAATTTCTCCGGGCAGGAAGTCCTGGTTATAAATGAGCCGCTTTTATCCGGGCGGTACCGGGATAAGCGGCTCATTGAGCTCAGGCTTTCCCTGGCCAAAATTCCCGTTCCCAGGCGGCATCTGGCTGCCCATACCAGGGATATTTATAAATTTCTCTCTAAAGGGGACTCGCTTTTTTTAAAACCGAGATATGGCTCTATGGGCAAGGGAATCACCTATCTTAGCTGGTCAAACTGGCAGACGAATTTTCAATTCCACGACGATAGAATTATCAGCCGCCGGTCTGACCACGGTTGGCATTTCAGGGATATTACCGGAAACAGGACTTTTTTAAGAGAGCTGATTAAAAAAGATATTCTGATTGAGGAAGCAGTTGATTCTCTCATCGTCAAGCGAAAGAAGTTTGATTTAAGGATTTATACGTTTTTTCAAAAATGTCTATATATTTACCCAAAGACAAATCAGCCGCAGGAAATCACCACCAATATTTCTCAAGGGGGGAAGGGCGAGCCCGGTTTTTTACAATTCATACCCAAAAAGTTATTGGCCAAAGCGGAAAAGACAGCCCTGAAAGCAGCCCGGGCTCTGGATTTAAAATTGGCCGGTATAGACATTGTGCTTGACCGCCATCTTAAAGATGTTTATATCGTAGATGTTAATGTTTTCCCCGGCTTCCCCAAACGAAGAACCTTTAATCTGGCCAGAAGCATGATCAAAGAATTAACCCGGCTGGACAATAAAGGGGAATTGTTCAAACACCTAAAATAAAAATAAATCTTGCACCGTCCTCCTTATTTTTTACATCCAACACAAAATTCAGCGGCCCCGACGCTTCGGGATCCGCTGAGTTGCCTGGTTAGGCAGTAGGGGCAAGGCATGCCTTGCCCTCTGAAGAATAATTTTTAATATTATTTTCGTCCATATTCCAGGTTGCCGGGTTGGTAATTATGTAATTACGAATATTATTTAATGATTTGTCATTCCGTATGATGTGGTCGTGGTAATTGCGCTGCCAGAGACGTTTGTTGAATGGGCGCCAATTGTTATTTTTTACATTTCGAATATATTTATTTGTTGCCATTCGTTTAAACCACGATATATATTGTCCTAAACCGTCATATTGTAGGGGCGAAACTATGTTTTCGCCCGCATTAATACGATTTTTGTTGCCGATGATATTATTTTTGTTATTTTGTATCGGGCCGATATACGGATTTATTAACGGGCGGCTACATAGAGCCGCCCCTACAGCAATATTGATTATTCCATGAATATGATTGGGCATTATTACATATTCTGTTGCCGATTTTCTGTGCAAATCGTTATGAAATATTGCCCTGGCGTTGAATAATTATGCCGAGGGATTCGATTAGTGTTTCGACGGGTATATGATTTTGGCATTTATTTTTATTTGTTTTGTCTAACGCTTGAAATAACCGGTTTTACGGAGCGGCGTTAGCCGCGGGGAAAAATTACCTGGATTGGTTTGTTATAATTTTATTTATGTATTTCATTATTTTAACCTGTAGGGACAAGGCATGCCTTGTCCTCTATAGAAAGAAAAAAGCCTTGATTGTTATCCGGTTAAGGTTATAATAACAGGAAAAGCATTGAAGGAAATGAAGGAAATAATGAACGGGGTTAATATCAGGAAGCCCGCCGATAAGATGTTAAGAATAGAAAACCTAACTGTTGAAATATCCGGCCGGGAAGTTTTAACCGACATCAATTTAGAGATTAAGAATGGCCAGAGGATGGCTCTTTTAGGGCCCAATGGTTCGGGAAAAACATCTCTCCTCATGGCTATTATGGGTTTTTCCAATTATAAAATTATCCGGGGGAACATTATATTCAAAGGCAAAAGAATAAACGATTTATCTGTCGATGAACGGGTCCGCTTAGGTCTGGGAATTATGTTCCAGCGGCCGCCTACCATCAGAGGGGTGAAAACGAGGCAGATGATAGATTTAATAAAGAGAGACGGCTTTGATACCGACCAAGAGGCCGGAGAGCTTAATTTAAGAGCGTTCCTGGATAGAGATATAAATTTAGGATTCTCCGGCGGAGAGATAAAGCGTTCTGAATTACTGCAGCTTCTGGCCGGTTCCCCGGAGCTTAGTTTTTTTGATGAACCGGAATCCGGGGTTGATTTGGAAAATATCATATTGGTAGGCAGGATTATGAATCGGATACTTAATAAGCACAAGGATAATGCCGGGTTAATTATTACCCATACCGGCTATATCCTGGACTATGTGAAGGCAGACTCAGGCTGTGTTATCGTCGGAGGCCGGCTTCACTGTGTTGGCGACCCTATGACAATATTGGAAACGGTAAAAAAACACGGATATGAATGGTGCGTGATATGCAAAAGCAAAAAACCAAAACAAGAACCCCCTCTCCGGGTAAAATAAATATTGAATCATACAAAGCTAAGGTTAAGTCCTGGGGATACCTGGAAAACCTGCAAAAGCTTGGTTCCGGCCAGAAAGAAAATATGTTATCTGCCGGCATAGACCCCTCACAAAAAGGGCGTTCCGGCACTTATCTACAAATGGACCACAGCGTTGTGCATTCAAAAAGTCTTTATCCCGGGCTTGAGGTAATGAGTATTAGCCAGGCCTTGAAAAAACATGAGTGGCTTAACAATTATTTCTGGAAGGTGATTTCAATTGAAGCGGATGATTTTACCAAACAGGCACAGAGACAGCCGCATCAGGGTTATTTCCTGCGGGCTCTTCCCGGTGTAAAAACAGTTTACCCTTTACAGGCCTGTTTGTTTATTAACGAAAATAATATAATTCAGAACGTTCATAATATTATAATTGCCGAGGAGGGTTCAGACCTTGAGGTGATTACCGGCTGTGCTGCCGCCGGTGATGTTCGGCGGGGCCTCCACATCGGCATCTCGGAATTTTATGTCAAAAAAGGGGCAAAATTAACCTTTACCATGATTCATAACTGGGCCGAAGATGTAGCTGTCCGTCCCAGGACGGCGACCCTGGTTGAAGAAGGCGGCGCCTTTTTGTCAAATTATATCTGCCTCAAGCCGGTAAAAACCTTACAGATGTGTCCTAAGGCGGAATTGGTCGGAGGCGGTGCTTTGGCGCGGTATAACTCCATTCTTTTTGCCTCTTCGGGGACGCATCTTGACGTGGGCTCCCGGGTAATATTGAAGGCCGAAGCTTCAAGAGCCGAGGTAATATCCCGGGCCGTTTCCGCCGGCGGGCATATTATTGCCCGGGGTCATCTCATCGGGGAGGCAAAGGGAATAAAAGCCCACCTTGAATGCCGGGGACTTATGCTGGCTGAGAAAGGTCTGATAGATGCTATTCCTGAGCTGGAAGGAAATGTCAAAGGAGTGGAGATGTCTCACGAGGCGGCCGTCGGGAAAATTGCCCGGGATGAAATAGAATATCTTATGGCCAGGGGTCTCAGTCAGGATGAAGCTCAGGCGGCTATTGTCAGAGGATTTTTGGATACCTCCATTATGGGTTTGCCCGAAGTTCTGCAAAAAGAGGTGGATAAGGCGGTAGCCACTTACCCCGTTGGAGAAGGATTATAGGTAGTAGTGTCAAAAGTAACATGAAAAAACATGAAAGAATTAACCACAGAGTCCACAGAGAAGAAAAAGAAAATACAAAAATAAAAACAAAACGTTTCTGACAGGATTTACAGGATAAAAAATAACCATAGAGCACACAGAGACACAAAGAGATAAAAGAAAATGAAAGGAACCACAGATAAACACAGGTGAACACAGAACAAACCCCGATACCATTCGCCTTTGGCTTAGGTACGGGGCAGGCAAAATATCACAAATACAGAGAAAGATTGACCAGAGAGGACACAGAGGAAAAATAACAAAAAAATGTGTAGGGACAGGTCATGACCTGTCCGTTATAGATAAAAAAATAAAAGGGTCAAAAAAAACAAAAGAGTTCTCTGTGAA
>JAYEMH010000022.1:0-3848 GCA_034717985.1 Candidatus Ratteibacteria bacterium | reverse complement strand
AGAGAAAGATTGACCAGAGAGGACACAGAGGAAAAATAACAAAAAAATGTGTAGGGACAGGTCATGACCTGTCCGTTATAGATAAAAAAATAAAAGGGTCAAAAAAAACAAAAGAGTTCTCTGTGAACTCTGTGGTTAGTTTTTAACAATACACAGGAGGGAAAGATGAAAAGTTTGAAAGGAACAAAAACAGAAAAGAACCTGCTGGCCTCTTTTGCCGGGGAATCCCAGGCCAGAAACCGCTATACCTATTTTGCCTCGGCGGCCGGAAAAGCCGGATTCCAGCAGATAGCGGCCATATTTTTAGAAACGGCGGATAATGAAAAAGAGCACGCCGAAAGATTCTTCAAGCTTTTGGAAGGCGGAGAAGTAGAGATTCAAGCTTCCTATCCGGCCGGTGTAATCGGTGATACGGCAGAGAATCTGGAAGCCTCGGCCGCCGGAGAGAATCTTGAATGGACAAAACTTTATAAAGAAGCGGAAGAAACAGCCCGCCGGGAGGGATTCGAAGAAATAGCCGTTCAATTCAAAGAAATAGCCGAAGTGGAAGAAGAGCATGAAAAAAGGTACAGAAAACTGCTGAAGAATATAAAAGAGGGCAAAGTATTTAAAAAGGATACGGTGGTAAAGTGGAAATGCCGTAATTGCGGATATGTCCATGAGGGGAAAGAGGCCCCTGATATTTGCCCGGCCTGCGCCCATCCGCAGGGATTTTACGAACTGTTTAGCGAAAATTATTAAAAATAGGGGCAGCGATAGAAGGAGATGGACAATGCACGAAGAGGTTGAGAAAGTTCTGAATGAAGAAGTCCGGCCGATGTTATCCATGCACGGCGGGAATGTGGAGTTGGTGGAAACGGGAGAGGATGGTATAGTCAAGGTGCGTCTGACCGGGGGCTGCGCCGGATGCCCGTCGGCTCAGATAACCCTGGTAAGCGTGGTTGAGGCGGCGATTAAATCCAAAGTTCCTCAGGTTAAAAAAGTGGAAGCGGTTTGAAAAGCGAAAAAGGAAACAGAGCTGTTTTACAGAAGGAGAGGAGCGATGCCAAAAAAAGTTGAAGATTTCATGAAAAAAGTTATGAAAAAAAATCCCGGTGAAACTGACTTTCATCAGGCAGTATGCGAAGTAGTTGAATCGGTAATGCCTTTTTTGGAGAAAAAACCGAAATATCTGAAAGCTAAAATTTTAGAAAGGATTGTTGAGCCGGAGAGAGTGATAATTTTCCGCATTCCCTGGTTGGACGATAACGGTGATATTCAGGTTAATAGAGGATTCCGGGTGGAAATGAACAGTGCCATCGGGCCGTACAAAGGCGGACTGCGTTTTCATCCCACAGTCAATTTAGGAATTTTAAAATTTCTGGCTTTTGAACAGGTTTTTAAGAATAGCTTAACCACCCTGCCTCTGGGCGGCGGTAAAGGCGGCTCTGATTTTGATCCCAAAGGAAAATCGGATAATGAAATAATGAAATTCTGCCAGAGTTTTATGACCGAGCTGTTTAGGCATATTGGCCCTAATACCGATGTGCCGGCCGGAGATATAGGCGTAGGGGGCCGGGAAATCGGGTATCTCTTCGGTCAGTACAAAAGACTGCGCAATGAGTTTACCGGCGTTCTAACCGGCAAGGGACTTAATTGGGGCGGGAGTCTTATCAGGCCTGAAGCGACCGGCTACGGGTGCGTTTATTTTGCCGAAGAAATGTTGAAAACCAGAGGCGACTCCATACAGGACAAGGTTTGTCTCGTTTCCGGTTCCGGAAATGTCGCCCAGTATACTACAGAAAAGGCTGTTCAGTTAGGGGCTAAAGTTGTTACTCTATCTGATTCCGGCGGCTATATTTACGACGAAAAAGGGATAGATGAAAAAAAATTGTCGTTTGTGATGGAGCTCAAAAATGTTAAACGCGGCCGCATTAAGGAATATGCGAAGGAATACGGCTGCAAATATTTTGAAAATCAACGCCCCTGGGGAGTAAAGTGTGACCTTGCTTTTCCTTCGGCCACCCAGAATGAAATAGATGAAACCGACGCCAAAAATCTGGTTAAAAACGGCTGTATTTGCGTTGCGGAAGGGGCTAATATGCCCAGCCAACCAGAGGCTATCAAGATATTTCAACAAGCCAAAATTCTCTATGGCCTCGGGAAAGCGGCAAATGCCGGCGGAGTGGCTGTCTCTGGATTGGAAATGTCTCAAAATAGCCAGAGGCTATCCTGGAGCCGTCAGGAAGTAGATAAAAAACTACATGATATTATGATAGCTATTCACCAACAGTGCCTGGAATATGGCCATGCCGGCGACTATATTGATTACGTTAAGGGAGCAAATATTGCCGGATTTGTGAAAGTTGCTGAGGCTATGTTAGAGCAAGGGATAGTATAAAAACGATAAATGCCTAAAAGAACAGATATACGGAAAGTTTTAATTATCGGTTCGGGTCCGATAATTATCGGTCAGGCTTGCGAATTTGACTACTCCGGCACCCAGGCCTGCAAGGCCTTGAAAGAGGAAGGATACGAGGTGATTCTGGTCAATTCCAATCCGGCCACAATTATGACCGACCCCGCCACGGCGGATAAAACATATATTGAACCGCTTACCGCAGAGACTCTGGAGAAGGTTATCGAAAAGGAAAGGCCGGATGCTCTTCTTCCCAACTTAGGCGGACAGACCGGACTTAATCTCGCCTGCAGTTTATACAAATCCGGCGTTTTAAAGAAATACCGGGTTGAGATTATTGGCGTTAAGGCCGGGGCGATTGAACGGGGCGAAGACCGAATTATCTTTAAAGAAACGATGAATAAACTCGGTATTTCCATGCCCCGCTCTGAGCCCAGCTATTCTGTGGAAGAAGCCGAAAAAATCGCCGATACACTTAAATATCCGGTTGTTCTCCGGCCGGCTTACACTTTAGGCGGGACAGGCGGCGGCATTGCCTATAACATAGAAGAACTGAGAATTATTGTAACTCGCGCCCTGGCGGCCAGTCTTATTCATCAGGTTCTGGTGGAAGAGTCGGTCTTAGGATGGGAGGAACTGGAGCTTGAGGTGGTCAGGGATAAAAAGAATCAAAAAATCACCGTCTGCTTTATTGAAAACATTGACGCTATGGGTATTCACACCGGAGATAGTTTTTGCTCGGCGCCGATGCTTACCGTTCCTCAAGTCCTGCAAAAGCGGATGCAGGATATTTCTTATAAAATTGTTGATGCCATTGGTGTCCTCGGCGGGACAAACATTCAGTTTGCCCATAATCTGAAAGATGACCGCCTGGTGGTGATAGAGATTAATCCCCGAACCTCGCGTTCTTCGGCCCTGGCGTCTAAAGCGACCGGTTTCCCCATTGCCCGCATTTCCGCTAAGCTGGCGGTTGGACTTACCCTGGATGAAATTCCATACTGGAGAAAAGGAACACTGGAAAAATATGAGCCATGGGGAGAATATGTGGTCATTAAATTTGCCCGCTGGGCCTTTGAAAAATTTCCTCAAGCCAGGGATATTCTCGGGACCCAGATGAAAGCGGTGGGTGAGGTGATGAGCATCGGCAAAACCTTCAAGGAGGCCTTTCAGAAATCTATTCGCTCCCTGGAGATAAAAAGATATGGTCTGGGCGGGGCTAAGGATTTTAAAACCCTGTCACTTGAAAGACTGAAAGAACAATTAGCCCAGCCTTCGAGTGAGCGGATATTTTCGCTCTATGAAGCCCTGCGTAAAGGAATGGATATAGAGGAGCTTTACCGGCTGACTCATATCGGCCGCTGGTTTATTAAGGAAATGAAGGAGCTGGTAGAGTTTGAAGAGGAACTGCTTAAATTTTCGTGGGCTAACCTGCCTGACGAGAAATTAGCCA
>JAYEMH010000021.1:0-14315 GCA_034717985.1 Candidatus Ratteibacteria bacterium | reverse complement strand
GCTTTCCTTCCTGTAAGAACAGCCGCTCCGTTACTTTAGGCATTCCCTGTCCCGAAGCCGATTGCCTGGGGGAGCTGGTGGAAAGACGAAGCAAAAAGGGCCAGGTTTTTTACGGGTGCAGTGAATATCCCAAATGTAAATTTGCCATGAGACAAAAACCGATTAAAAAGGTTTGTCCTCAATGCGGGGCGGTATTTCTAATTGAAAAAAGAGATAGAAACAGCCATTATTACAAATGCATCGGCAAAGATTGTTCGTACTGGGAAGAGGTTAAGGAAGAAAATGGCGGTTGAATTATCGGCGAAAAAATACATCGAGCGATATATCGATTATTTAAAAGATGAAAGATTTTATTCTCCCCGGACTTTAAGAAGTTACAAAACAGATTTAATCCAGTTTGAGGAATTCCTGAACAAAGGGAATCTTACGCTGGGCAAAGTAAGCCATCTGGATTTGCGGAAATTTTTGATTGCTCTGGAGGGAAATAATTACCAGTCCAGGACACTGGCAAGGAAAATAGCCGCTTTGCGTTCTTTTTTTAAACATCTAACCCGATTTAAATTTTTGGCGAAAAATCCGGCGGTTTTGCTTTCCTCCTTCAAACATAAAAATAAGCTTCCCGAAATCCTGGAGGTGGACGAATTAGAAAAACTGATTGAAACCCCGCCGGTGGATACGCTTATGGGTTTAAGGGACCGGGCGATTCTGGAGACGCTTTACAGCACCGGGATCCGGGTGAGCGAATTGGTGGCTTTGAATATAGAGAATATTGATTTTCTGGGCGGGATGGTTAAGGTGATGGGGAAAAGAAGGAAGGAGAGAATTTGCCCGATTGGCGAAAAGGCAATCGAAGCGCTGGAGGCATATCTAAAGAAAAGAAACGGCCGGGTGAAAGAGAATGGAAGGAATTTTCTTCTTCTTAATTCTCGCGGCGGCCGCCTTACAGACCGAAGTGTCGGCAGGATTATCAAGAAATATATTAAAAAAATCTCTCTTCACAGAAATGTCAGTCCTCATACCCTGAGGCATTCCTTTGCTACCCACCTGCTTAATCGGGGGGCCGACCTGCGTTCCATTCAGGAGCTCCTGGGACATGTGAGTCTGTCAACCACCCAGATTTATACCCATCTGACGACCAAACGCCTGAAAGAAGTTTATGACCGGGCGCATCCGAGGGGATGATGAATTAGGGAATAGTGGAAGTAGTTATAACCTTAAACCTTCTGCTTTCAAGGGCGGAAATGACATCTCTATTGATACATTGGTCTGTAAAGATAACCATAAGGACAGTTTAAAGTTGAGAGACTATTTGGGCAGGATGTTCCATAGATTGAGAAGCAAACTCAATTGCGGCGATAATGTCTTCCTTTGTAATTCCGGGATATTGTTTAGGAATATCTTCAATGCTATAACCACTAGCAATAAGATTGAGAATATCGCTTACGGCAATACGAGTTCCCTTAATACAGGGTTTACCAAATCTAATTTCAGGATCAACAACAATTCTTCCTTCATGTATCATTCACTCACCTCCACTTCAAAGGATAACACAGCTTTTTATTCTCGTCAAGATTTAATTCCATAACTATTTTAAAACAAACAGATTTTTGATTTTCGCCCTGCTATCCAGCAAGATTGCCTGGCAGGGGTCTCTTTGAATAAACCTAAAAGCAGAAAAGTGTTGCAGAAACAAAAGAGTGTATACTGCTGGTTTCTGACATTGGAGAAAAAAGTAAAGTTGCTCAACCTCTGGCTTTAAGGTTAGGATTGAATGCTTTCTTGGTTGATGAAAGAATTCTCAATACTGAGGAAACACGAATTTTAGCCAGCTACTGGAATGAAAGTAGACGTTTTTATGATATCCCCAGAAAAAATATAGGAAAAAAGCACCAGGATTTTGCTGAATATTATCGGGCGACGGCTGCATCCGAATAATATTTGTTAAACAATGCTTGATTAGAGGGACGGGTATCCTTCGACAGGCTCAGGACAAGTTACCCGTTCCCTACAGGATTTCGGTTTGATTTTGTTTCTTCCCCTGTGTTCACCTGTGGTTATTTTTATTTCTTTTTTCTTTCCCCTTTATTTTTTTGCCTTTTTCCTTGCCCGCCAACGCTTTGCGGCGGGTTTTCTTTCGTTGGAATTTTTTCTGTTGGAATTTTCTTGCCAAAAACGGCCTGATGTGGTATGATTAGGTTCACTTTTTCAGCCTATCTATAAGGAGAGTATATGTCAGTAATCAGTCTTAAGGAATTGTTAGAAGCTGGTGTCCATTTTGGCCATCAGACCAAAAAATGGAATCCGAAGATGAAAAAATATATCTTCGGGAAGAGGCATGGTATCTATATCATGGACCTGCAAAAGACTATGGCAGATTTTGAAAAAGCCTATTCGCATGTTAAAGATGCGGCTGCCAGCGGGAAAAATGTCCTTTTTGTGGGCACAAAAAAACAGGCCCAGGAAATAGTTGGTGAAGAAGCTGAACGCTGCGGGATATGTTATGTAAATAAGCGCTGGATAGGCGGAACGCTTACTAATTTTGGCATCGTCAAGAAAAGCATAAAACACCTGAACGATATTATAGAAAAGGAAGAAAAAGGACTGCTGTCGGAGATTTCCAAGAAAGAATTGGCGCGTCTAATGAAAGAGAAGGTTAGATTGGAAAAAGGCTTCGGCGGTCTCAAAAGTATGACTCAGCTGCCCGATGTGCTTTTTATTGTCGATCCGGTGAAAGAAAAGACCGCTTTAACCGAGGCGAAAAAGGTCGGCATTTTTGTCATCGGCCTGATTGATACCAATGGTGATCCTGAATTGCTTGACCTTTGTATTGCCGGGAATGACGATGCCATCAGGGCAATCAAGCTTCTGGTAAGCCGAATGGCGGACGCCGTTCTTGAAGGGAAAGAAGCGGTTTCAAAAAAAGTTAAAAAGGTTGAGGAAGAATCTCCGGTGGAAACGGAAACAACAAGGGAAAACCAAAAATGATAAAAAAGGACTTAATCGTAAAATTACGCCAAAGAACCGGCGCCGGTATTATGGAATGCAAAGAAGCGCTGAAGGAAACCGAGGGCAAGATAGAAGAGGCCATAGTTTACCTGCGCAAAAAGGGCTTATCCAAAGCAAAGAAAAGAGCCAGCCGAAAAGCGGAACACGGGGCTATTTCCGCTTATATCCATACCGGAGGAAAAGTTGGCGCCCTGATTGAAGTAAACTGCGAGACCGATTTTGTCTCGCGTAACGAGACCTTTCAGAAATTTGTTAAAGATATGGCCATGCAGATTGTGGCCGCCAACCCGGCATACCTCAAAAGGAAAGATGTGCCGCTTAAGGTTATCGAAAAAGAAAAAGACATCCTATCTTCTCAGGTAGATTCAAAGAAACCGGAGGAAATCCTGGAAAAAATCCTTCAGGGAAAACTGGAAAAATATTTCAAGGAAATTTGTCTCCTGGAACAGCCTTTTATCAAAAACCCGGAAATTACGGTAGAGGAGCACCTTCATCAGCACATCGCCCGGATAGGGGAAAAGTTAGAGATTAAGCGCTTCAGCCGTTTTAAATTAGGTGAAGAAATTGACTGAGTCTCCGGTGTATAAACGAGTTTTACTGAAGTTAGGCGGGGAAATACTGCAGGGAAAGCGGAACTATGGAATTGATCTTCCGGCCAGCCAGGCAATTGCCGAAGAGCTGAAGGAAATACAGAGACTTGGTATTCAGTTAGCGGTGGTGCTGGGTGGCGGGAACATTTTTCGCGGCGCCGCCGGTAAAGGAAATAACGGAATAGACCGCTCTACCGGCGATTATATGGGAATGTTAGCTACGGTCATCAATGCCCTGGCCTTACAGGATGCCCTGGAGAAACTGGGTGTGGTTACCCGGGTTTTAACGGCTATCTCCATGTCCCAGATTGCCGAACCCTATATTCGGCGCCGGGCTATTCGTCATCTGGAAAAAAAGAGAGTAATTATATTTGCGGCCGGAACAGGGAATCCATATTTTTCGACCGATATGGCCGCCGCTTTGAGGGCGGCAGAGATAAATGCCGAAATTGTCCTTAAAGGGACAAAGGTTGACGGAGTGTACTGTTCCGACCCCAAGAGAAATCCCAGGGCGAAAAGATACCGGCAGCTTAAATATATCGATATGTTGAAGATGGGGCTTAAGGTGATGGATTCTACCGCTGTTTCTCTCTGCATGGAAAACCATCTTCCGATTATCGTTTTCAATATCTGGAAGAGAAACAGTATAAAGAAAATTATCTATGGCGAAAAAATCGGCACCTTGGTGCAAAAATAGAAGGGATTGATATGTCCGAGAAGAAAGTTTTTGCGGAAGCGGAAAAAAAGATGCATCAGACAATCGAAGCGATGCGGCGGGATTTTTTGGCTATCCGCACCAGCCGCGCTTCAAGTACCCTGGTTGAGGAAATTTCTGTTGAATGTTACAATACGACTATGCCTTTGAAACAAGTAGCCTCTATCAGCATTCCCGATGCGCGCCATATTTTAATTCAGCCCTGGGATAAAACCGTTCTGCCGGACATCGAAAAGGCAATTCTTAAGTCTGGTCTGGGTCTTACCCCCAATAATGACGGAAAAAACATCCGGCTGGGGCTGCCGCCTTTAAGCGAAGAGAGAAGAAAAGATCTGGCAAAGTTAATAGAAAAAATTGCCGAAGAAGGCAAGGTTTCTATTCGCACTACCCGCCGGGCGGCCAATGCGAATTTGGAACAATTGGAAAAAGATAAACTTCTTTCCGAAGATGACCGTTTTAAAGCTCAAGATAAAATTCAGAAAATGACCAAGGACGGTACCAAAAAGCTGGATGAAATGGTAGCGGCTAAAGAAGCTGAGATTATGGAAGTATAATCTGTGTAATCGAGATTTTAATCTTTGTAATCAAGGACGGCACTGTTGTGGCGTCCTGTTATTTATAAGGGCAGGGAATGGGCAAATTAAAAAGCAGCCGGCTTTTAGAAAAAATTGATTTTTCGTATTTTCCACGGCACGTAGCGATAATTATGGATGGAAACGGCCGCTGGGCCGAGCGCCGGGGCCTGCCGCGGAATTTCGGGCATCAGGCCGGGATTAAGACGGTTAGAAGAATCATTGAGGCCGCGGTCGAATTAAAACTGCCGGTGATTACCCTTTATGCCTTTTCCGTGGACAATTGGCTTCGTCCGATGAGAGAGATTAAATATTTAATGAAGCTTTTGGAAAAATATATCGCCCGCGATTTGAAAAAGTTAAAAAAAGAAAACGTTTTTCTAAAGGTCATCGGCGATATAACGAAATTTTCTCCTTCTACGCAGAAGTTAATAAAAAGCGCCATCGCTGAGCTTGAAGGCAATACCGGTTTAAAACTTGTTTTAGCCCTTAATTATGGCAGCCGCGCCGAAATTGTCAAAGCGGCCAGGAAGCTGTCAAATTTGGTTGCCGGCAAAAAAATGGCCTCAAAAGATATTGATGAAGAGAAATTCAGCCGGTTTTTAGAAACGGATACCCTGTCTGATCCGGATTTATTAATCAGGACCAGCGGTGAAAAAAGGCTGAGCAATTTTCTTCTCTGGCAGGTTTCCTATGCCGAGCTTTATTTTACGGATAAGCTCTGGCCGGATTTCAACCGCCGGGATTTTCTTGAGGCAATAATAGATTTTCAGAAAAGGAAGAGGCGTTATGGAGGATTATAAAGAACCGGGAACCAAACTGCGTTATCGTCTTCTGACGGCGCTACTCTTTTTGCCCGTTCTTTTCTGGTGGATTTACTGGCGCTGGGAGTGGCCGTTTTTAGTTTTGGTTACCACGATGGTTCTGCTTGGCATGCGGGAATATTTTAAAATGATGCGCCAGAAAGGAATAAGCTGTAACTACATTCTGGGTTATCTGGCGGCGGCCTTGATGCCGTTAGTTTTTAAGAAGGGAGAGTTGATTTATCCCGGTCTTCTGCTAACCGCTATGTGCATGGCCGTTTTGATCCGCCAGATTTTTATAAAAAGCGATATCCCGGCGGTTATCCAAACCGTATCGGCTACTTTCCTGGGAATCGTTTATGTGGGTTGGATGCCGGCCCATCTTTTAGCCCTGAAATCTTTGCCGGATGGAAATAATCTGGTTTTCTTTGTTTTTGCCGTTACCTGGCTGGGTGATGCCCTGGCCTACTTTGTGGGAAGTCTTTTTGGGCGGCATAAGCTTATTGCCAGCATTAGCCCTAACAAAACCGTCGAAGGAACCATAGCCGGAGTTCTGGGCAGTATTTTAGCCGCGTTTCTTTTCTTTGAAATATTCAAGCTTCCGCTTGAGCACCGTCTTTTTTATTTAACTGCCGGTTTTATTGTCGGTGTGGTCGCTGTTTTTGGCGACTTGAGTGAAAGTTTACTGAAAAGAAGCACCCGGATAAAAGATGCCTCCACCATTATCCCGGGACACGGCGGGATTTTAGACCGCTTTGACAGCATCTTTTTTACCGCACCGGTGATGTATTATCTGTGCTGGTTCTTCTTGTAGGGCGAGTTAACCGGCAAACAAAATATAATGGCCTATGATGAAAAAGAAAAAGATAGCTCTGCTCGGGTCAACGGGTTCGGTTGGCGGCAATACGCTTAAAGTGATTGAAGATTTAGGAGGGGAGATGACCCTTCTTGCCTTGACCGCCAGGGGGAACGAAAGGCTTCTCGCCCGTCAAGCCAATAGATTCAAGCCACCCTTTATCGGCCTGGTAGAGCAGGAAAAAATTCCGGCTTTGCGGCGAAGTTTGAGCTATAGACCAAAAATTTTTTCCGGAAATGACAGTCTGGTTAAACTGGCGGCGCTGCCGCAG
The DNA here is from genome assembly GCA_034717985.1 of Candidatus Ratteibacteria bacterium. Classification (GTDB taxonomy): domain Bacteria; phylum CAZDME01; class JAYEMH01; order JAYEMH01; family JAYEMH01; genus JAYEMH01. Next base: position 7,502 of record JAYEMH010000021.1, on the reverse strand, counting down.
GCAGATCTCGTTGTTATTGCCACCACCGGAATTTCCGGACTACTGCCGCTCTGGGCGGCTCTTGAAGCCGGTAAAAATGTGGCCATGGCGAATAAAGAAGCCTTGGTCGTTGCCGGGGATTTAATAAAGAAGCTGGCCCGTAAGAAAAAAGCCCAGATTATTCCGATGGACAGCGAGCATAATGCTATTTTTCAATGTATAGAGAATCGTTCACCCGGTGAAATAAAGAAAATAATTTTAACTGCCTCGGGCGGGCCTTTTTACCAAAAGGGACTTGCTTCTTTAAAGAAAGTCAGTCCCGAAGAGGCTTTAGCGCATCCGCTCTGGAAAATGGGCAAAAAGATTACGGTGGATTCGGCGACTTTGATTAATAAAGGACTGGAGGTTATGGAAGCGCAGTCTCTTTTTAATTTGAAACTCTCCCAGATAGAAGTGCTTATTCATCCTCAGGGTTTGGTTCACGGTCTGGTGGAGTTAATTGACGGAGGTATTTTAGCCTTCTTATCCAAACCGGATATGCGCCTGCCCATCCAGCATGCGCTTACCTTTCCCCGGCGGAGAAAATCTACCTTGAGTCCCTTAAAACTGGCCGGGATGTCTAAATTAGAGTTTTCTAAGCCCGATTACCGCCGTTTCTCCGGATTAAGGTTAGCTTTGCAATCTGCCCGAACAGGGGGAACTATGCCGGCGGTTTTTAACGCGGCCAATGAGACCGCGGTAGAATATTTTCTCCAGGGAGAAATTAATTTTTTGGCAATTCCCGAACTTATAAAAAAGGTGATGAGCCGCCACTCTCCGGCGGCTAATCCGGAATTGGAAGAAATTCTCAATGCCGACGGCTGGGCTCGTCAGGAAAGTTTGAAACTAATAGAAAGGAATCTTTTAAAATGCTAACGGTAATTTTAGTAATTATTTTTGTCCTGGCTGTTTTAATTATGGTTCATGAATTGGGCCATTTTATGGCGGCGAAAATTATGGGGGTGAAGATCGAGAAGGTTTCCCTTGGGTTTGGCCGTAAACTTCTTTCCAAAACAGTTGGCGATACCGAATACCGGATTTCTCTGGTGCCGTTAGGAGGATATGTCAAAATGGCCGGAGAGCGACTGGATGAGGAAAAGCCGGCCCAAAAGTGGGAATTTTTCGGGCAGGCAGTCTGGCGCCGGGCGGTTATCCTGCTGGCCGGACCATTTATGAATTTTGTTTTAGCCTGGGTGATTTTCAGTTCGATTCTTTATCTGGGGGCTCCGGTTGTTAAAGCGGTTATCGGAGAGGTGAAACCCGGCGAGCCGGCAGCGGCGGCCGGATTAAATGCCGGTGATAAAGTTCTTTCTGTTGATAATGAACCGGTTGGGAATTGGGGAGAAATGGCTTCCGTTATTTTTCATAACCCGGGCCGGCGGTTGAATTTGAAGGTTGAGCGAGGCGGAGAAATTATAAAGTTGGCCGTTACTCCCCGGGTTAGCGAAGAGCTTAATCCTTTAAACGAAAAGGTTACCAAAGGATTTATTGGTGTTTCTCCGGATCCCAGCCAGCTTTATTATTTCAAGGAGACCCTTCCGCAGGCTCTTTTGAAAGGCACCCGGCAGACTATCACCATTACCCGGATGATTTATGCCGGTATCTGGAAAATGGCCACCGGACAGATTTCCCCCCGCCACCTGGGCGGTCCAATTCTAATTGCCCAGTTAACCGCTCAACAGGTTAAATTTGGTTTCGGTCCCTTGATGACATTTTTAGCCCTCATCAGCGTAAATCTGGCGGTGATAAATCTCCTGCCGATTCCGATTCTTGATGGGGGGCATTTGCTTTTTTTAGTGGCGGAGAAGATAAAGCGGCGTCCGGTATCTTTGAAAACTCAGGAAATTGCCCAGAGCATCGGTTTGTTTGTGCTTATCGGCATTATGCTTCTGGCTACTTATAACGATATTCAAAGGACCAGATTGCAAAGGGCAGTTGAAAAGAGAGAAAAATCGATTTTGAACGGCCGGAAATCTGCGGATATCCCCGACTAAAGATAGTGTCAAATAAAACATGAAAGAACATGAAAGAATGAACCACAGAGTTCACAGAGGGGAAAACAAAAAAACAAACCACAGATAAACACAGGTGAACACAGAAACAAAATCAAAAGAGAAAGATTAACCACAGAGCTCACAGAGTAGAAAAAGAAAATACAAAAATAAAAACAAAACGTTTCTGACGGGATTACAGGATAAAAAAAATAAACCATAGAGCGCACAGAGTTTACAGAGAGATAAAAGAAAATGGTTCTATTATAGCTCTGTGCCTTTGTGACTCTGTGGTATATTAAAGCAAATTGGGATTAAAAGATTTTTATCTATGTTAAAGAAGTTCTCCGTGTTCTCTGTGGTTAATTTTTGAGAGTACCCGACTAAAATTTAGAGATACCCTGATGGTAAAGCGAAGAAAAACGCGGCCGGTTAAATTAGGAAAAGTAAAAATCGGCCGAAATTCCCCGATTTCTATCCAGTCAATGACGAAAACGAATACCGCTGATTGGGAGGGGACCGTCCGCCAAATTCATCGTCTGGAAGAAGCGGGATGCGAAATTATCCGGGTGGCCGTTCCGGACTGGCAGTCGGCAAAAAGCCTGTCCAGGATAAAAAAGGGCATCAATATTCCTTTGGTGGCGGATATCCATTTCCTTCCGGAGTTAGCCCTGGAGGCAATTAGTCAGGGGATTGATGGATTGCGGATTAACCCCGGGACAATTTCTAATCGAGCCGCCCTGGTAAAAATTTTCAAAGCGGCTCAATCGAAAAAAATTCCGGTTAGAATCGGAATTAACGCCGGCTCTCTTCCCGGGCGGAGGTCCAAATCGCTGAGAAAAGATATGGCTGAGGCCGCTCTTAAAGCAATGCGGCTTTGTCAGGATTTAAAATTCTATGACCTGATTTTTTCTCTAAAGGCCTTTGATATCGAAGAAACGGTCGGGGCATATCAACTTCTGGCGAAGAAGTGCAATTATCCGTTTCATCTGGGCATTACCGAAGCCGGGCCTGTTTCTGCCGGAAGTATCCGTTCGGCGATAGGTATCGGCTGTCTTCTGAGGCAGGGCATTGGCGATACCATTCGGGTTTCCCTGACGGCTGATCCGGTCGAAGAGGTTAAAGTTGCCCGCGAAATTCTGAGCGCTCTTAATCTGCGCCGGTTCGGACCGACGATAGTTTCCTGTCCGACTTGCGGACGTTGTCAGGTGGATTTAATCAAGATAGTCAGCCGGCTTGAAGAATCACTGAAGGGAATTTACCCGCCGAACAGGATGAAGCCGGCGATTAAAGTGGCGGTAATGGGCTGTATGGTAAACGGGCCCGAGGAAGCCCGGCAGGCTGATATCGGTCTGGCCGCGGGCAGAAAAGAAGGCTGGTTTTTCAAAAAAGGCAAGAAGATTAAAAAGATACCGGAGAAAAAGTGGGTTGAGGTTTTGATAGAAGAAATTAAAAAATTCAAGTGACAAATCTGACCCCATTGGTAGTGTCAAAAATAAAAGAAAATGAAAGGAACCACAGAGGACGCAGAGGGGAAAACAAAAAAACAAACCGCAGGAAAAGAGATTAAACCACAGATAAACACAGGTGAACACAGAAACAAAATTAAAAGAGAAAGAATTTAACCACAGAGTCCACAGAGAAGAAAAAGAAAATACAAAAATAAAAACAAAACGTTTCTGACGGGGTTACAGGATAAAAAAAATGAACCATAGAGCGCACAGAGTTTACAGAGAGATAAAAGAAAATGGTTTTATTATAGCTCTGTGTCTTTGCGGCTCTGTGGTGTAGATTTAAAGCAGATTGGAATTAAAGGATTTTAAGATTTTTGTCGATGTTAAAGAAGTTCTCTGTGCTCTGTGGTTAAGTATTTGACAGAACTGTCCCATTAGTGGGGAGGAAAATATGCATTGGCGGGAAGCGTTTATCGTTACCTTAAAAGAAAATCCGCAGGAAGCAGACCTGGTTAGCCATCGTTTGATGCTGCGGGCCGGATTACTGCGAAAATTAGCCAGCGGCATCTATTCATATCTGCCTCTCGGCCTGCGGAGTTTACGCAAAGTTGAGACAATCATCCGTCAAGAAATGAATAAAACCGGGGCGCAGGAAGTTCTCCTTCCGGTTTTGCATCCGGCCGTCCTCTGGCAGGAAACCGGGCGCTGGAGTGAATATGGAAAAGAGATGATGCGTCTTAAAGACCGCCACGGGAGAGAGTTTGGTCTCGGCCCGACCCACGAAGAGGTTATCACCAGCCTGGTCCGGGGTGAGGTGCGCTCTTATAAACAACTGCCGGTGACCCTCTATCAAATCCAGACCAAGTTCCGTGATGAAATCCGGCCTCGTTTTGGGGTGATGCGCAGCCGCGAATTTTCAATGAAGGATGCCTATAGCTTTGATCTGGATGAAGACGGCGCCGTTAAAAGCTATAACAAAATGGCCGAGGCTTATGCTAAAATTTTTGCCCGCTGCGGATTGAAAACAAAGAGACGGGCGGCTGATTCGGGTTTAATCGGCGGCAAGCTTTCCGAGGAATTTGTTTCTTTTTCAAAAACCGGAGAAGAAATTGAAATCGGCCATATCTTCAAATTGGGAACGAAATACAGTCAATCTATGAAGGCCTTTTACCGCGATGAGTCAGGGACGCAGAAGCCGATGGTGATGGGCTGTTACGGCATCGGAGTCAGCCGCTTATTGGCCGCCGTAATCGAAACCTGGCATGATGACGATGGACTTACCTGGCCGATTTCGCTTGCCCCTTATGAGGTGGAAATTCTCAGCCTGGGGGAAGATGCGGAAATAATTAATCTGGCGGAAAGGCTTCACCGCGGCTTGACTGACCGGGGCAGGGAAATTTTATGGGATGACCGGAAGGAATCAGCCGGGGTGAAATTCAAAGATGCCGACTTAATCGGTATCCCGATAAGATTGGTGATTAGTCCCAAACTTCTGAAAGAGAGAAAAGCAGGGCTAAAGAAGCGAGCTGATAAAGAAGAGATAACCCTCGGGATAGATGAGGTAATCCCGGCGATAGAAGCGATGCTCAAAGAACCTTTTGATTTGAGATGAGATTTGGGGAAAATTGGGGAAATTATATTTTAAAAGGTATAATAATATGCTATAATTTTTTCGGAAGGAGTTAATTAATAATGCTGGATATTAGACCTTATAAAGAAAAAATAGAGAAAATTTGTATACAGTTGCATCTTAAACGGCTGGATTTGTTTGGATCTGCTACGACTGAGAAATTTGGCCCGGGTAGTGACCTTGATGTAATCGTTGAGTTTAAGAAAGATGACAATTACAACCGTTTTGATAACTATTTTGCATTAAAAGAACAGTTGCAAAATATTTTTCATCGTCCAATTGATATTATAATTGAGAAATCAATTAAAAATCCTTATCTCAAAGCAAGTATAGAGCAAACGAGGAAAAACATATATGCTGCATGAGCTAAAAAAATATCTATACGATATTCAGCAAGCTATTGAAAAAATAGAATCCTTTCTGAAAAACAAAACCTATGCACACTTTGTAAAAGAATCTCTCTTGCAATCTGCAGTTGAGAGGCAATTCGAAATAATCGGAGAAGCTCTTTACAGAATAAAAAGGGTTGATGAAAAATTTTTGTCTAAAATTACAGATTCTTATAAAATTATCGGTTTTCGAAATGTCATTACTCACGGATATGATATTTTAGATTCTAGAATAATTTGGGATGCTATAAAGTTTAATCTGCCAAAATTAAAATCTGAAATTAGCAGTTTAATAAATATCTAATAAAACAGTTTTAAAAGCATAAAAATTCAGTTAAATGGTCGGTTTAATCTTTAAAACAGCTTTTTGAAATTCAAAAAAAGTTGTTAGATTTTTTGAATGTGGCGACGACCTTAAAATATTACGTTGATGTGTTTCCGGAAGATTTAGAGGAAGCGGCAGAGGCGTTGGCGGAAAGGTGGTAAAGTAGAAGTTTTGCGACGTTCAAATTAAAAGAAAGGAAGAATTTGAAAATTGGAGGTCGCAAATTACGATATCCAAAATAAGTTTCCAAAAGCCCCGTAGCCAGCTAAATTCCCCGTAGTGTTTTTCCCCGGCATAAAAAAATATCGCACTCCCACTTGACAACTCTAAAAGCATGGTGTATACTTTAAGTGTGGCGACATTTGTTACCACATTATAAAAAGGAGGTTATCATGAGCGCAGTAATTGACTTAATAAAAGCAGAGCATGTGGGGGTAAGAGAATTAAGAGACCATTTGTGTGGATTTATGAAGGACAAAAAACCGGCCATAGTGGTAACCGAAAGAGGGGAACCGGTAAGGGTAATTGTGCCTTACGCAAAGATGGTTGAATTACTAGAATTCTTTGATGAAGTTTCAGATCCGGATACTATGAGGAATATCCATAAAGGCGTAGAGGCAATTAAACGAGGTTCTAAAGGCACTTCTTTTTCGGGAACCTATAAAAAATATCATTCAGCGGGTCAGCGGTAAAAGAATGAGCTACGATATTAGATATCCAACACCAAGGCTAAAAAAATATTTTGGCGAATTTCTGCAAAAAAGGATCCCTCATAAAAATCAGAGAAAAAAAATAGTAGATGAAGTAGATGACCTCAGAGGTAATCCTAGACCATTCCACAAGAAGGGGTTTACGGAAATCAAACCGCCGATGCCTGTTTCTTTTCATGTAGCAGAATACAGATTAAGAATTGGGGATTATCGGGTTTTGTTTAATGTAGATGATAAGCAGAAAATCGTTTGGATATTAGATATAAGGATACGCGCGGAGAAAACTTATAGAGGATAGAGAAGAAAAAATGAAATGATGTGCACATTGCAAGAAATATGACCGGAAGGAATCAGCCGGGGTGAAATTCAAAGATGCCGACTTAATCGGTATCCCGATAAGATTGGTGATTAGTCCCAAACTTCTGAAAGACAGAAAAGCAGGGCTAAAGAGGCGAGCTGATAAAGAAGAGATAACCGTCGGGATAAATGAGGTAATCCCGGCGATAGAAGCGATGCTCAAAGAACCTTTTGATTTGAGATGAGATTTGGGGATGAAATTCGGAAAGATTTTTTTGCTTTTTCAAGATTGATATGCTATACTTACTATAAGAGCTTAAAAGTAGATAAGCGGTTCTAGAAAAAGGCACGCCCCATACCACGTAGGGTACGGGGCAAGCAAAACTACAGATCCCGAAGTTTCGGGATGGCTGAGTTGCCTAGAAATAGGTGGCTCAGTCTTTCTATTTTCGACAGGATTTACAGGATTAACAAAATAACCACAGGTAAACACGGATGAACACAGAAAAAAGGGAAAACAAATTGGAAAAAAGAGAAAGAAGAGATAAAAAGAATTACCACTGAAGCACGGAAGTCCGGAGACACTGAAAAATGAATTTGAAATATAGACCCATGGAGTTATGACGTAAATTTTTTTAAAATTCTGTGCTTCTTAAATTCAGTGTTTCGGTGGTAAAATTTGTGTTTT
>JAYEMH010000020.1:0-3767 GCA_034717985.1 Candidatus Ratteibacteria bacterium | reverse complement strand
AGTGAATTTTCTGTGCAATTGCGCCATAATCAAACCTCCTTTTGGGTTCCATTATAGCGCAGATAAGGTGTGCACTTTTAAAACTTAAATCGCTCTAAAACTGTGCACTTTTAATTTTTAAATAACAAATCACTATTTTTACCTTGACAAATAGATTGTGTTTTGCTATAGTTTGTCTTTCGTGAACTGACTATATGGATACTGGTACTGTGGCGGCTGCTACTTCAAGGTTAACGATGAAAACTACTTATTTCCCTAAAAAAAGCGAAGTTAAGAGAAATTGGTATCTGATTGATGCCGACAATTTCGTTTTGGGCCGCTTAGCCAGTAAAACCGCCCGGATTTTGCGCGGCAAGAACAAGGCCAGCTTTACCCCTTATCTGGATACGGGCGATTTTGTGGTGGTGATAAATGCGGAAAAGATAAGAGTAACCGGCAATAAGGAAGAGCAAAAGAAATATTGGCGTCATTCAGGATATCCGGGAGGAATAAAGTCACAGAATCTGGCCGTTTTAAGGGAAAGACATCCGGAGAGAATCATTCAGAAAGCGGTCCGGGGGATGCTGCCCCATACCAAATTGGGAAGACAACTTATAAAGAAATTAAAGGTTTATCGCGGCCCAACTCATCCCCATCAGGCGCAAGTTCCCGGGCTGATCAATTTATAAAGTAGGGACATCTTATGGCAAAAAGAGATAACGGATATTTTTGGGGCACTGGAAGACGGAAAAAAGCGGTTGCCCAGGTTAGATTGTCTGCCGGGGAAGGCAAAATTTCGGTTAATAGGTTATCCCTGGAAAAATGTTTTCCTGAAGAGGCGCAGCGGATTGTTATTAAGCAGCCGCTGGAGTTGACCGAAACCTTCGATAAGGTTAATTTGCTGATCCGGGTAAACGGCGGTGGTAAATCGGGGCAGGCAGGTGCCATTCGTCATGGTCTTGCCCGGGCGCTTATGATTTTCAACGAATCTTTTCGTCCGGCGCTTAAAAAAGCCGGATACCTGACCCGTGATTCTCGGATGAAAGAAAGAAAAAAATACGGGCAGCCCGGCGCCCGCAAAAAATTTCAATTCTCTAAACGATAACCCTTACCTGTACTTCTTAAGATTGTTCTTATCTAAAACTATTATTTTTCCGCTATTCAACTCCAGCAAACTCACCGATTCAAAATCTTTAAATTTGTAAGCCTCCATCACCCGGGCGATAGTCTGGCAGGTATAATCAATTATTTTTTGGGTAGTCTCCCTTGAGACCAAAACAAAGACAAATTTCTCTCCCTCTTTATTCCCGGCCAGGTCTATTTTACCCGGGAATTTTGCCGTTACCCGGTTTTGAATCTGTTTAATCAGGAAATCAGCCCATTTGGCTTCCTCAAATTTTTCCCTCTCGGTGATGTCACTTTTGGAATAACGGGTTACCTCCAAAACCCGTCTCATCCGAAGATCTCCGGGAGAGAAACTACCGATTATAGCGTGTTTTATGTCATCTACGTAGCCAATAAAACGCAGCTCTATCCCTTTATTTTCCTCTAAGACTTTTATTAAGTAGAAATCCACCTCGATATCCGAGTTAAATAAAATCCGCGGAATAGAAAATAATAGCTCATTTAATTTTTTTTCCTTTTCCGGATTAAAGGCTAATCGGCCGCCTTCGTCAATTCCGAAAAAATCTTCCCCGGGTACCAGCACACAGATAGTTTTATTGATTTGTTTTGCTTTAACTTCTACCCCATATTTCTCCCGGGAGATTTTTATAATAGATTCGATAACTTTTTCCCTGGGATAGGTGGGGCCGCAGGCGGAAATTAAAAAGGGAATTATAAGGAAAATTATCAGCTTGGTTGAAAGGAATCTATTTTTTGCTGGATGAATTGTTTTTATCCGGGGTTTTATAGGCAATTTTTCCCTGCGCAGCCAATTGTTCATGGCTCTTTCCATATTCGGCAAAAATGGCGTCAATTTCGTCATATTCCAATTCGTCTTTTTCAAGCAATTCCCGGGCGAAGCGCGCGAAAAGCTCTGATTCCCGATGGAAAAGATTTTCCACCTCGTGGGCGCATTGTTTAATAATTTGATTGGTCTCCTCATTGAGCTGTTCTCGCAATTTGTCGGAAATTTCGCCTCCCGGGATAGCCGTAAAGTCTCCCATCAGGCCGTTACCGCCCATGCCGAACCGCCAGACCATATTGTGCGCCAGGAGCATTGCCCGGCGGAAATCACTGCTGACGCCGTCGGAGGTAACCCCGAATTTTATTTTTTCGGCGATATATCCGCCCAGACTAACCATGATATTGGCCAGAATTCTTTCCCGGGAACTGGTAAAAATTTCTTCCCGGGGGAGATGATGGACCATTCCCAGGGCGCCGCGCCGGGAGATAATAGAGGCTTTAAAGACGTCGTCGGTCGGATGGAGTATGTAAAGAACCAGGAGATGCCCGGCTTCGTGATAAGCAACTGTTTTTTTCTCCTGGGGGGTCATTTTTAAAGAGCGGTGTTTAACCCCCATTTCAATACGTTCCATGGCCTCGCTTATTTCTTTCAGACCAATCATTTCTTTTTTGTTGCGGGTGGCGATTAAAGCCGCTTCTTTGATAATATTTTCGATATCGGCCGGTGTTTTATAAACGGTGCGGCGGGCCAGGCGTCCGACCTCCACCTCGGGGGCATATTTAACTTTGCCTAAGTAATATTGAAAAATTTTCTCCCGGTCCGCCAAACTGGGACGGTCAATATAAATTTTTCGGTCAAACCTTCCCGGCCTGAGCAAGGCCGAATCCAAGCTTTCTTCCCGGGCATTAGTGGCCCCGATAATGATGACATTTTCTTCTTTTTGTTTTAATCCGTCCATTTCTACCAAAAGCTGATTTTGGGTTGAGCTGGTTTCCTGTCCTCCTCCACCCTGGCTGAAAAGGTTTCGCTGGCGGCCAATAGCATCCAGTTCGTCAATAAAAATCATGCTGGCACCATAGCCATAAGCTAAGCGGCGGGCTTTTTTAAAAAGTTTCCTGACCCGGCTGGCCCCGACACCGACAAACATCTCCACAAATTCGCTGGCGGCCATAGAAATAAAAGGAATGCCGCATTCGGTGGCAATCGCTTTAGCCAGATACGTTTTTCCGCAGCCGGGAGGGCCGACCATTAATATGCCCCGCAGGATTTTACCGCCGATTTTCTTAATCCGGGTGCGGTCCTTGATCAAATCTACCAGTTCTTTGGCTTCTTCTTTGGCTTCTTCAAGCCCAATGACGTCCGTAAAGTGGATATTGACCAGTTCTCCTTTTATTTTATTTTGCCGAATGCGGGACAAACCGCCATGAAGAAAGAGGATGTACATGGAAACAAATGCCCCGGCGGCAATCAGGGACATTAAGATTTGAATGGGCATAAAGGCCAGCATGTAGTTACGGGCATAGGAATCAAGCGTAAAGAGGCCGCGTAATAACCAGATTAATAAACAGCCGATTACACTGAAAACGGCTACCTTCAGCCAGTTATTCAGGAGGTACATCCTGACCTTGCGTGTTTTAGGAAAAGAGTTATTTGCCTTCATTTTATCACCAACTGAATTTTACCATATTTTTCGTTATGTGTCAATAGCCGCTGACTGACGTGTTTTTCCTGACGTATTTTCCTGACGTATTTTAGGGAGCGGAATAGACATCATACCCCCTTAAAGGACTAAAAGCAACCTTTTCGTTTAGCAAAGCATCTAAATCAACCGGTGGCAACAAAAAAGCCTCAGGCGGTAAATCAGGACATTTCTCTTTAG
>JAYEMH010000019.1:4773-14464 GCA_034717985.1 Candidatus Ratteibacteria bacterium | reverse complement strand
AGAAAGCGCCTCTTTATATTCTCTCCGCTCAAAATATCGGTAGGCGACGGCTTTCGCTCCGGATTTTAATCCCAAACAACAAAAGAAAAATCCTGCGATTAAAAATACAACAAGAATCTTAAAGTTCCGGCTTAAATTTATTGGAAATTTCATCTTCTATTTAACGCTATCTAAATTCTCTAAAAAGTTGGTTTTTAGTAAATTCTTCTGCTGTTCGGTAATATCTTGGATTTTTATACCCGCCGGAACCCGGAAACGGCTGTCCGGAATAGCCCCATTAAGTTTAATACTGACGGCGTTTTGCCGAATCTTCCCCATCATTTGCATCTCGGTTTTTAAAGGGATGCCTTCCCATTGCCAGCTTTTTACACCGAAGATTTCATAGATTTTACAGGTCTTGCCCAGGATTTTTTCGGCGCCGATGGGCTTATGGTCAAGTTTCCCGCTTATTCCCTTAACTACTGCCTGGCCGGATTCTTCTAAAGTTTTTCTCTCTTCCGGTGTCATCTCCTCCCAGAGCTTTTTGGGACTGAGCATCTTTATCGCCGTCTTTTTATTCAAATCAATCGAATAAACATTTGTACCGTCGTCAATAACCATGATATCCTGTTTTTCGGTGCGGTCAAGGATATTGGTGGTCAAATGCTTTAAACTGCAAGTTTTATCCCCTTTAATATACAGCTCTTCGGTGCCGTTCTGGACACTGCCTTTAATTTCATAATGGATGACCGCTGATTTAAAAGAGTGCTGCTTCTGATAAAGTTCAACGGCTGAAGCTTCAAACCTCAGGCAAACAGTAATTACGGCAATAACTAAAATTAGATTTGATTTTTTCATTATTTTTTTCGAAAGTGATAAGCGTTATATAAGTCGGACCACGCTTTTCGTCTTTCGCCTTCAAGATTGACAATACCAAAATGTCCTTCTGATTTTATTTTTGACTCTTGATCTGCCAGCCAAAAAAGGAAAATATAAGGCACTTTCAGTTCTTTTGCTTGTTTTCTGATGGACTTAAGATATGCACTTTGTGCATTTTCATCCCCGTTTACTCTAGGATCTTCCATTTTTATGCCATATTCTCCTACAATAATATTTTTATCCCCAAAAAGTTTGTTATCGGGCGCATATTTAGCCCAGTGTTTTAACATATTCAGAGATTTGTACCCATAATAGGAAATACTATATAGGTCAACATTCACTTTAGGAAAAATATTTTTTACAAAATCAAAGTAATCATGGTCGCAGTTTGATTCTATACAATCAAAGATTTTTATATCTTTGGTTTTGATTTCTCTTAAAGCTTTTTTTACTCCAGACTGAGCATCAGCAATAAATTCTATTACGGGAAAATTTGGACGCCCGGAAGAGGGTGTCCCCATATATACGTTCATTTCAAAGAAATAATTGATGATGAATGTTTTTCCATATCCATCATAGTCATCGATAAGAGATTCTGTTAATTGATAGAAATCTGCTTCGATGTCCTCTCTGGTTTCCTCATCATATTTTTTTCTCGCATCCCATCTACCCAATATGTAGTCTGGGCAAACATTCAGGCAAATAACTTCAAAAGACTCAAATATAGCTTCGTATTCATCATTTTCAGCCTTTTCAGGGATTTCGCCTTGCGTGTGTCCTTTAATCCAGGTTTTAACTGCATTTGTACCCAACTCTTCAGCCATGCGAGTAAGCTCATTTAGGTCATATCGGTCATTTCTATAGTCTTGGTAAAAAATTATTCCATGGTGGGCTTTAATCCATTTATTCTCGGTCGCAGTATCTGCAAAAGTAACATTGTTTAAAGAAAAAATCGCAATAATGATCAAGACAATTTTATTTCTCATAATTTTTCCTTACCTGTTGAATGCTTAATATATGGCGCGGTTGATTTTTCCCTGTTGAAAAAAGAATATCATATTTTCCGCATTTTTGCAATATATTTACTTTATCATAGAAAAAGTGGATTACTTTTTACCGGTTTTAGTTTTTGCCCGGTAGGGTTTTAGGACCTCGAGCCATTCCTTCTTAACTTCAGCGGTTATATCCGCTGTCTCCCCGATATAATTCTCTTTCAGGATTCTTCCTTCCTGGTGAAGCCGGGCAATAAGTTTTCCCTCCGCCAGAGGAATACTCAATCTGATTTTCTGATAACGGCTTCGGAGACTTGTCATGATTTTCTCTAAAAGCCGGTCTATCCTTTGCTTTTTTAAAGCCGAGACAGCCACCGAATCCGGAAACGTATTTTCAAATCTTCTTAAAATATGGGAGCTGTTTAACCGGTCGATTTTATTTAAAACAGGAACGATATTTTTCCCCTTCACTCCGATTTCATCCAATATTTTTCTCACCACCCTTTCCTGCTCGACTACCTGGGAATGGCTGGCGTCCAGGATATGCAGTAAAAGGTCCGCCTCGACTATTTCTTCCAGGGTAGCCTTAAAAGCGGCAATAAGATGATAAGGTAAATTTCGGATGAATCCGACAGTGTCGGTGAGAACAATTAGCTGGTTGTTAGGCAAAGAAATTTGCCGGCTAATTGGGTCCAGAGTGGAGAAAAGTTTATTTTCCACCGTTGAATGGGCTGTGGTCAGGCTGTTCAGCACGGTAGATTTCCCCGTGTTAGTATATCCAACTAAGACAACCACCGGGACGGCGCTTTTTTTTCTCTGTTTTCGCTGTAATGTCCGGTTTTGCCGCACTTTTTCGATATCTTTCTTTAATCGCCCGATTTTTTCTCTAACCCGCCGCCGGTCTACCTCCAACTTTGTTTCCCCCGGCCCTCGTGTTCCGATTCCGCCGCCTAACCGGGAAAGAATTAGTCCCTTGCCGACCAAACGAGGCAGAAGATAATTCAATTGCGCCAGTTCTACATGGAGTTTGCCTTCCCGGCTGTGGGCGTGCTGAGCAAAGATATCCAGAATCAGCTGAGTCCGGTCGATAATCTTCACTCCGATTTTTTCTTCTAAATTCCGTTGTTGGGCCGGAGATAACTCTTCGTCAAAAATGATTAAATCCGCTTCCTCTTCGGCCGCCAGCCGGCTAAGCGATTCAACTTTTCCTGTTCCAACCAGATAGGCGGGATGAAAACTATTCCGGGAAGAGGTGGTAATTTCAATAACCTCTCCCCCGGCCGTGCGGGTCAATTCTTTCAACTCGGCTAAATGCTCGTCAATCTCCCATGAGGCTGTTTCTCTCCTCTTTATTCCCACTAAAATCGCTTTCTCTTTAGTTGCCACCGCAGAAATCCTTTTTAAAGTTTCTGGATCTGTGTAATCTGCTTTTTAATCCTAAAGGATAGACTTTCATAATACCTCTTTAATGAAAGGTCTAATCTTTTAATCAGAGATTGCTGTTTTATTAAGACTTTTCCAGCAATCTCTCTTTTATTTCTAACAAAATTTCTTTTTCATCTTGGTTCTTTGCTATGTGTATCCAGCGTACATCTTTTTCCCGCTTAAACCAGGTGAGCTGTCTCTTTATAAAATGCCGGGTATTGCGTTTAATCACCATCTTCGCCCGGGTTAAACTGATTTGGCCCGAGAGAAAATGAGCAATTTCCCGATAGCCCAATCCATGCATTGACGGCAGTTCCGGCTGGTATCCTTCCGCAAGCAACTTTTTTACTTCCTCTACCCAGCCCTGCCTGAACATTTCTTCAATTCGTTCTTCCGCCCGCTTATATAATTCTGTTCGGGGACGAAGCAGGCCGATTTTAATATATCTGAATTTTGATTCTATCTGCCGGTCTTGCCGTTGAAACCGGCTTATGGGTATGCCGCTTTGAGTGTATACTTCCAGGGCGCGGATAATTCGCCGCCGGTCGTGAGGATGAATTCGCCGGGCGGCCTCCGGGTCAACCTTTTCCAGACGGAGGTAAAGAAAATGGCTGCCTTTATCCCGGGCCAATTTTTCTAAATCGTCCCGGAGCTGTTTATTTTTTTCCGGGGCCCGGCAAATTCCCTGGGTGAGAGCTCTGATATAAAGCCCGGTTCCGCCGGCCACTAAAGGAATCTTCCCTGCCTGCAAAATTTCTTCGATGGCCGCTTCGGCTTCCTTTTTAAACTTGGCAGCATCAAAGTTTTCACCGGGGTTGACAATATCAATGAGATAATGTTTGATTTTTTTTTGGCGCTCCCGGGAAGGCTTGCCTGTTCCGATATCCATTCCGCGATAAATCTGAAAGGCATCACCGGAGACAATAGCCGTTTTAAGTTCTCCGGCTAAAGCGATAGCAATATCAGACTTTCCGACGGCGCTGGGACCTAATATAATGATGACCTTGGGAGAATTTTTTATCAATTCAAAAAAGGAAGGCTTTCGATTGAATATTGAGCAAAATCCCGATACAGAACAAGCTGGCTAAAAGCGATGAGCCGCCGTAACTGAGAAAAGGCAGAGGAATACCGGTAGCGGGCATAATACCTACCGTAACCCCGACATTAATGAATATTTGAGTGATGAAGAAAACCACAATACCTCCGGCTAACAGGCTTCCCAGGGAATCCCTGGCATTAAAACAGATTTTTAATCCCTGTACGATCAGAACAGCATATAATCCGAGTATTAAACTGGTGCCCAGAAATCCCCACTCCTCCCCCAGGACAGAAAAGATAAAATCGGTGTGATGTTCGGGAAGAAAGTGCAAGTGGGTTTGAGTTCCCGCCAGCCAGCCCTGTCCCAGCAGGCCCCCGGAGCCGATGGCAATTTTTGACTGGATAATGCTGTATCCGGTCCCTAAGGGATCGGAGTTAGGTTTTAAAAAAACCAGGAGGCGTGCCTGCTGATAATCTTTTAAGAAAAACCAGAATATTGGCAGAAGAAGTAAAACCGAAGTTATTATCCATACCAGATGTCTGGAACGCACCCCGGCTAAATATAGCATTCCCAGATAGATGGGGAAAAGAACTGCCGCTGTTCCTAAATCAGGCTGTTTAAAAATTAAAAGCATTGGTAAAAGAAGGGCCATGGTCGGCAGGGCTAAAGAATTGATTCGAAAAAGATTGCCTTTTTGCCGTTCTAATTGATAAGCCAAAACCAATATCAGCGATATTTTGCAAAATTCCGAAGGCTGCAAAGCGAATCCTCCGATTTGAAGCCAGCGTTGGGCACCCCAGCTGGTTTGGCCAAAAAGCAAAACTAATATAAGCAGAAGCGAAGTTATTAAGTAGAACGGATAAGCCAGCGAAATCAAAACATGGTAATCACTGCGGTAGGCGGCGGCCAGAGCAGTAAATCCCACGACTAACCAGAGCATCTGTTTAAAAGCTAAATTTGCCTGGTGGGAAAAAATAGTTCCATGGGTCGAGCTATAGATAAGAAGAATACCGATAAGGGATAAAATTAGGGCGGCAGAAAAAAGCAGCCAATTAAAATTTTTGAAAGTTTTCTTAAACATGGTCACCTTCAGGAGAAACTTTCTCTAACGGGGTGAACAGTTGCTCAAGAATCTTTCCGGCAATCGGAGCGGCATCAACACCCCCCTGCCCGCCGTGCTCAACAAAGACAACAATTGCAACCTCAGGGTCGGAAAAGGGCGCGAAACCGGCAAACCATGCGTGATTTCGGAAACGATAAGGTATGTTCTCTTTTTGTCGGTCTTCATAAATTTTTTTCTTTATCACCTGAGCGGTTCCGGTTTTCCCCGCCACATGGATATTATCAAGCCGGGCTAAGATACCGGTTCCTTTTTTGCCGTTAACAACCTGGCGAAGACCCTCTTTAATCAGCCGCCATGTTTGCGGCTGAAGGCTAACTGTCCTAATCCGCTTTGCTTTGGATGTTTTTATTACTTTCCCTTCGGGCGTGCTGATTTTTTTTATAAGTTGCGGCTGATAAACCACTCCCTCATTGGCTACTATTGAAATCAGGTTTAGAATTTGAATGGGGGTGACAGAAATGTATCCCTGTCCGATAGATAAATTTAATGTTTCGCCTTTATACCACTTATCATTATGCTTTTCCTTTTTCCACCGCCGGGATGGCAGGAATCCCTTTTGCTCATAAGGCAGGTTTATACCGGTTGGCTGCCCCAGGCCGAAATCCCGGCCGTAAAAACAGAGATCATCCACGTCCATTTTTTCTGCCAGTTGATAAAAATAGATATTGCAGGACTGCTCGATTGCCGGCAGTAAACTTACCGGACCGTGTCCTTGTTCTTTCCAGCAGCGAAATATTTTCCGGCCTACCTTATAAGTGCCGGAGCAGTTTAATTCCTTGCGGCTGGAGATTAATTTTTTTTCTAAAGCGGCGGCGGTAGTTATAATTTTAAAAATTGAACCCGGTGGATAAACACACTGGATTGTCCGGTTTAAAAAAGGCGATTTAGACTGGCGGTAAAGACGGGCCAAATCTTTCGGCCTTAAGGGATTAACAAAAACATTGGGGTCAAAAGCGGGATGGCTGACCATGGCTAAAATCTCGCCGGTTCTGGTATCACTGACGATTACAATTCCGGCTTTTTCCCCCAGGGCTTCTTCGGCTATTTCCTGGATTTTCTTATCAATCGTCAGGTAAACCCTGTTTCCCGGATAAGGAAGTTTGCTCCCCAGAGTTTTAACAAACCTTCCCCGGGCATCAACCATAACCTGTTTCCCGCCGTCTTTTCCTTTCAGATATTTTTCCAGGCTTTTTTCTATTCCGGTCCGGCCGATTAAATCGCTTAAGCGATATCCAAAATAATCGGAATTTTTCAATTCCTTTTCACCGATTTCACCCAGGTAACCTAAAAGATGGGCGGCTAAATCCCCTGCGGGATAAAAGCGCTTTGGCTCTTCTTCAATAAAAACCCCGGGCAGCTCCAGTAAATGCTCGGATAAGACTGCCAGATCGCGATTATCCAATTCTTTTACTTTAACCGGCTCAAAGAAATGCCGTTTAGCTAAATTAATCTGTTTGGCTATTTCTTCTTCTTTCAAGGATAGCAACCGGCCCAAAAGAGCTAAAGTGTCTTTCTTATCTTTCAGCTCTTCCGGAATAAAAGCGGCATATACCGCCGGGATGCTGTCGGCCATAATTTCTCCCCGGCGGTCACAAATGAGTCCCCTTTTTGCCTTAAGCGGAATCCGGCGGATACTATTGTAACTGGCGAGTTCGCTATATTTCCCGCCGCAGACAACCTGCAGAAAAAAAAGAAAAAGCAGCAGGATTGAAAAAGCGGTCAGGATAAAACAAAACATGAATCTTGCTTTTTTAGGCGTGATTAATTCGTTCATTTTTTCCCGTAATTTTTCTTATCAGCGGAAAGATTAAAATTCCGACGGCGAGATTATAAAACATATAAACGATTGTTTGGGGGATAAACGAGAAAGAGATTGAAACCGCCGCCGGGGAGAAAAAAAGAATCACCTGGTTAAAAATTCTATCAAGCAGACTGAAGACAAGGATAAGCACCGCCTGAGTGCCGATGTTCTCATATACTCTTTTCCCGACGATACTTGCCAGAAATCCGCAGAGAACCTTAGAAAGGGCGTTGGTTCCCAAATTGGCTCCGGAAAAAACATCCTCCAATAATCCGCCCAGAAAGCCAACCGCCATCCCCCGGTAACTTCCCTGAAAAAAAGCAATGCCGAGCACTATTACTAAAATCAGGTCAGGCTTCATCCCTAAAACTTTAAGGCGGGAAAAAATCGTTACCTGAAGGAACAGTCCGATAAAAAGCATCAGGAAAACGGATAATTTTTTCATTTTTTTCCGGTTATTACCATCACTTCTTCCAGCTGCGAAAAATTCACCGCCGGATGTATTTTTATCCGCTGAAAGAGTTCTGTTTCTATTTTTTTTGCCGATTCGACTTTACCGATAATTAAACCTTTGGGGAAAATTCCGCCCTGTCCGGAGGAAATAATGCCGTCCCCCTTGGTTATTTCTTCTCTTAAGGAAATATAATTGAATTGGCACCAAAACTCGTTCGTGCCGCAGACAACTCCCTGCGCCCGGTTTCGTTCAACCAGAGCCGCCACCCGGCTGTTACTGTCCAGAATCGTGATTATTTTCGACTGGCGGGGTGTCAGCTCTATTATTTGGCCGACCAGCCCTTTCGGACTAATTACCGGAAGATTCCGGCTGAGGCCGTCGGCGCTGCCCTTGTTTATAAATATGATTTTATTCCAGTTCGTCGCATCCCGGCCGATAACCTGAGCGGAAATTAATTTTAGCGCCCCTGTTTTTTCGAAATTGACTAACTTTCGCAGACGCCTGTTTTCCTGAACCACCTCCTGCCAGATATGCCTTTCCGCCTCTAATTCGGATAATTTTCCGGAAAGCCGCTGATTTTGTTCCCTGAGCATTTCTAAATTAAAATCTTCCTTTTTGAAGGCGGCGAGATTCTTGTCGATTTTTGCCGAGGTGCGCTGGAAGGGAGAAAGGAGAAAAATCACTTTATTTTTTATTGAACCCTGAAGGTCGGAATTTAATGAAAGAAAGTAAAGCGAAAGGAAAATATAAAGAAGCAGAACTAATAATTTTCTTATTTTAAACAGGTGTGAAGGAAAAAACAACAAGGAAAATCAACCTTAGGTATAGCGTTCTTCTTTAATGTGTGTTTTAAGCTTCTTCAGGAGGCCTATTTCGTCTAAAACTTTGCCTGCTCCGATGACCACCGCCGTTAAGGGGTCTTCGGCAATATGGACAGGAAGATTTGTTTCCTCGGCAATGAGTTTATCAATTCCTCTAAGAAGCGCTCCTCCGCCGGCCATGAGCAGTCCTCTGTCCACGATATCCGAAGAAAGTTCCGGGGGAGTTTGTTCCAGGGTAACTTTTACCGCCTCGATGATACTGGCGATAGGTTCGTTTAAAGATTCGCGTATTTCTTCGGAAGTAATGGTTATCGTTTTGGGCAGTCCGGCCACCAAATCCCGTCCTTTTATTTCCATGGTCATCTCTTCGGTTAAAGGATAGGCTGAACCGATTTTAATTTTAACATCCTCAGAGGTTCTCTCTCCGACCATCAGGTTATAGGCGCGTTTTAAATATTGAATAATGGCATCATCCATTTCATCGCCGCCGACACGGATACTTTTGCTGCAAACAATCCCCGCCAGGGAAATAACGGCAACTTCCGTGGTGCCGCCGCCGATGTCTATAATGATGTTGCCTGCCGGTTCCTCTACCGGCAGCCCCACGCCAATGGCTGCCGCCATCGGTTCTTCGATTAAATATACCTCGCGGGCGCCGGCATGTTCGGCGGAATCTTTAACCGCCCTTTTTTCTACCTCGGTTATTCCCGAAGGGATGGCCACCACCACCCGGGGTCTGACCAGTGTCCGGCGATTGTGAACCTTGGTGATGAAATATCTCAGCATGCTTTCCGTTATTTCAAAATCGGCAATTACGCCGTCGTGAAGAGGTCTAATTGCTACCACACTGCCCGGGGTTCTTCCCAGCATTCTTTTGGCTTCGTTCCCCACTGCCAGAGGTGTCTCTGTTCCTTTTTGGATGGCCACTACCGAAGGCTCGCAGAGAACGATTCCCTGCCCTTTGACGTAAACCAGGGTATTGGCGGTGCCAAGGTCAACACCCATGTCTCTGGAAAATAAACCTAATAAATAATCAAAAATCATAATGAAATTTTCCTTATTCGATATTTCTGACAATATCGGTTTCTAAAATTTCCCGGTCCTGCTTAATTATTTTCACCACCGACGTATTCTCGTATAATTGCACCACTTTTGCCCGGCCGATATTTTCTTCTCCC
>JAYEMH010000019.1:0-4673 GCA_034717985.1 Candidatus Ratteibacteria bacterium | reverse complement strand
TTTTCCTTATTCGATATTTCTGACAATATCGGTTTCTAAAATTTCCCGGTCCTGCTTAATTATTTTCACCACCGACGTATTCTCGTATAATTGCACCACTTTTGCCCGGCCGATATTTTCTTCTCCCCGGAAGAACCCCAGAATTATATCCTGCGGCAAACCTTTTTTTATTCCCAGGCCGATTACCGCATAGCCGTATCCGTTATCAACCGCCAGCACCTCTCCCTGCCACTGTGGGCCTTCCCGGACGATAATTTTTTCCAGGGTCAATTCCGCCTCGCTGACTCCTAAATTTTTAATCCTGGCCAGCAGCGATTCATTCTTTTGCTCAAGTTCCGTCAGGCGTGTCTGCAGTTGTTCTTTTTCCGCTTTAATTTTGTTAATCTTTTTCTCCAGCTTAACCCGCAAATTTTTTACTTTTGAGAAATCAACTTTGAGGATGCCCTTTTCTTCATTAGCCTCCTTTAATTCCATGGTTAAATTGGTCAATTTGGTATCCTTTTGTTCCAATTGCAAGTTAAATTCAACCCGCATATCTTTCATGGATTGTTCTAACTGAGTAATGCTCTGTTCTTTCTGGTTTAATTCCCGCCCTAAAACTTTCTTTTCTTCCTGAACCTGGGCGATATTTTTCTCAAGAACCAATCTTTTTTCATTCTCCTGGTAATACATCACTCCAAGAGCAACGCAGGCGATGGTCAATATCACCGCTAATATAAGCCCTACCTGTCCCCATTTAGTCATAGGTTTTCCCCCTTTGTAACATTTTGATACTATACCATAGCGCTATATAATTGTAAAGAAATTTTTATTCCGGCGATTTTGGTTGAATTTTTACCCCGCTTCCTTTAAGATATAGGGCAACAGAAAGGGGTTAATATGCTATTACGAAAGATGCGCAAAAAAATCAAAATAATAATGTGGGCCGCCTTGATTCTTATCATTCCGGCTTTTATCTGGTGGGGCGCCGGACCCTCCAGGGATTCAAAGCGCAACTTGTTAGCCAAGGTTGACGGCATCCCTGTCAGCCTGGATCAGTTTTACCAGGCCTATAACATTTTGTATAACCGCTACGCCGTATTATTTGCCGGTTTAAGCCCGGAACAGTTTCAAGAAAAAATGAAGACGCTCAATCTTGAAGAACAGACCTTTGAACGCCTGGTAGAAAATGTTCTGCTAAAAAGAGAAATAAAGAAGCGGCATATTAAAATAAGTGACGAAGAACTCGCCCTGGCAATACGAAACCTTCCGGATTTTCGCACTCCCGAGGGAAATTTTGACAAAGCCGGATTTCAGCGGATAATAAAAGATACCCCTCCCGGCCAGTGGGAGATGTTTGAAGAGCATATGCGATCCATGCTTACTTTTAGTAAGTTGAAGAAAGAAATTGAAAATAGCACGGTCCAGGAAGAGAACAAAAAAGAGGCATACAACAAATGGCTGGCTGATTTAAAAGCCGGGGCGAAAATTAAGCAGGAGCAGAAATTACCCCGACTAACCGGCGAATCCGGCTAAAACCTTTCCGGAATCTTAAATCCGGCGAAAAATGAAAACGCCGGCGATAATCCCCAGGGCACTGCAAATATTAATTTTCAGGTGGAAGCCAAAGGTTATCGTTAAGACGATAAGATTCCAGGTGCTTGGAGCCAGAGTAAGGACCGGACCGGTTATAAAAAACTGGCGAACTTTCCCCTCCGGTATCACCAATCCGATAATTTCACTCACTATCCCCCCTAAAATTGCCCCGATAATAATAATAAGCAGAAGCAATCCCAGTGTTTTACCTACTTTATACATTTTAAGCTCCCTCCTTTTCTTTCATCTCTAATCTGTGTAATCTAAATTTTAATCTGCGTAATCAAGGGCGGCACTTTTCTGACGCCCTATTTTTTAAATTCAAAGGTGCTCTGAACAAATTTATCCATGGGAATTTCCTTTTCTTTCCGCCCGGGGATATCCTTGAAAAAGTAGATGCTGTGAGTCGGACATTTTTTTACGCATTCGCCGCAGGCAACGCAAAGTTCCGGATTTATTCGCGGCAAATTATCTTTTATGGTAATAGCCTTCACCGGACAAACCTTAACGCAAAGGCCGCAGCCAATACAGCCTACCCGGCAGATTTCTTTTACCTGTTTGGCTTTATCCAGGGAGCGGCAAAGCACAAAAACGTGTTGAGACCGGGATACCAGCTCGATAATTCCCCGGGGACAGCTGGCGACACAGCGGCCGCAGCCCACACATTTATCTTCATCAATCTCCGGCAAGCCGTTCTCCCCCATTTTAATCGCTTCAAAGGGACAACTGGCGACACAGGTTCCCAGGCCCAAACAGCCGTAGCTGCATTCTTTTTTCCCGCCGGCCACGAGAAGAGCCGCCCGGCAGTCAGTTATTCCCTGATAAATAAATTTCTCCTGCGCTTCCTGATACCCGCCCCGGCAGCGCACCAGGGCAATTTCTTTTTCTCTGATTACCAGTTCAACTCCCATTATACCGGCAAGCTGACGGGCAACCTGTTCACCCCCGACCGAACAAAGGTCAGGCTCTATTTTCCCTTTGACAACGGCCTGGGCAAAGCTCTGGCATCCGGCAAATCCGCAGGCGCCGCAGTTACCGCCGGGCAGGACATTCAGAATTTTCTCTATTCGTTCATCCGTTTTAACCGCTAATTTTTTAAAGGCCCAGGCCAGGCCGAAACCCATTATTAGACCCAACCCGCCAAGTATTATTGCTGAAAGAATTATCATATTGCTCCTCTAAATTAGGTCATAGGTTATTGGTAGTAGGTTATAGGTTTTTAAATATTTCGCTTTCCCTATTACCTATGTCCTATCACCTAGTACCTTTCCAAGCTGTCTATAATCCAAACAGTCCCTGAAAACCCAGGAAAATAAGGGCCATAAGGCTGGCGGTAATAAAAGCCACCGGATAATCTTTAAACACCTCCGGCACCGGGGCTAAACTTATTTTTTCTCTCAGGCTGGCAAAGATGACAATAACCATGGTAAAACCGATGCCGGCGGCAAAGCTATAAACCAGGGTTTGAGCGAAATTAAGCGAAAAATCAATCGAGAGAAAAGCCACCGCCAGAATAGCGCAGTTAGTGGTAATGAGAGGAAGATAAATACCCATGGCCTGATAAAGCGCCGGGCTGAAACGGCGGATAACCATTTCTTCCAGTTGAACCAAGCTGGCAATTACCAGAATAAAAGAAGCGGTTCTCAGAAAAGTCAAATCAATTTTAAATAACGAGGTCTCCGGGTTAAGCAGAAAGTGATGCATCAGCCAGCCGGCCAGCGAAGCCATTACCATCACAAAGATAACGGCCAGACCCATCCCCAGGGAAGTTTTGATATCTTTACTTACGCCGAAAAAGGCGCAAAGTCCCAGGAAACGCATCAACAGGACATTATGAATTAAAATAGCGCTTAAGGCGATTAAGAAAATATTTAATTCACTCATACCACTGTTTTTCCTTTCAGGCGCCGGAGTCCGGCGATCAGAAAACCGATGGTCAAAAAGGCGCCGGGCGGCAAAATCATCATTACGGCCGGAGAAAATCCTTCGCCGGCTAAAACTATTTTAAAAGGCGGTATAAAAAACAAGGCGGTCGGATTGGTAATTGCCCCGGTCCCCAGCGCTTCCCGGATAAGCCCGATAGCGCCGATAGCCGCTAAAAATCCTATTCCCATTCCCAGTCCGTCAAAAATCGCCTTGATTAGACTGTTTTTTGAGGCAAAGGCCTCGGCCCGGCCCAGGATGATACAATTGACGACGATTAAGGGGACAAAAACCCCCAGGGACTTATATAAAGCGGGCAGATAGGCGTGCATCGTATAATCAGTAATCGTGACAAAGGTAGAAATGATAACGATAAAAACCGGAATGCGAATTTGCGGGGGAATAATCCGGCGGATTAAAGCAATAGAAAAATTGGAACAGAATAAAACAAAAATAGTCGCCAGGCCCATACCCAGGGCATCGCGCAGGCTGGTCGAACAGGCCATGATGGGACAAAGCCCAATCATTAGAATTAAAACCGGGTTCTCCCGGATGAAACCGCGGGTAAAAACTTTTTCCTTCATAATTTATCCTTTGGATGAATTTGTTATCTGCAACTCATTTCTTATCAGGCACAGTATTTTGATTTTCTTTATCAGGATAAAGAGATCCTCCTTTGGTAAACCAGGATACACCGAAAGCAATTAGGGCAACGGTTTCAGCTCCGAATAAAAACCAAGATTCCGAGTTATCATTATGGATAAGATTCTTGTATATCACAATAGAAATCAGACAGGTAATCATGATGAGGCCGCAGATTACGTAAATCTTATTTCTTATCAACTTTTGCGGTGTTGGATTTGATCCTTTCTTGGTAAATAGGAATAGTGAAAATACAGTAAGGATAAGAAAGAAGAAAGCAGCGCAGGCTAAATGAATTTTGCCTATCAAGTTACTTGACCCCGCCTCTGTGGCAGGGAACAAGGCTACACCTATTGCAAAAAAACCGGCCGCATTTCCCGCCCAATCATCCCATTTATCATAACCACTATAAAAAAACATAAACAAAGCTACAGCGCAGAGAGCGCCAACGAACACATCACGCATGCCGGTGTGGTAATAATGGCTAATGGATTCTTGAATGATTTCTCCCTTGAATATTAAAAACACACCAA
>JAYEMH010000018.1:0-14819 GCA_034717985.1 Candidatus Ratteibacteria bacterium | reverse complement strand
GGCAGGTTCTGTAAAGATAATTTACCGGCTCGTTTCCTGGTAGGAATGCCCTTAAATAAAAGTTTGTTATTGAGGCAGTATTTTTCTTCCCAGCTGCGCTTACGGCCGAGAATCAAGACATTAATGTCTTTTTTAATTAAATCCCGGGCTAAGGCAATCAAAGGAAAGAAATGCCCTCCGGTGCCTCCGCCAGCTAATATAACCTTCATTTTAGTCCCTGCTTAGCCACACTGAGCACCATCCCAATCGCTACCAGATTAAAAAAAAGAGCCGAGCCTCCCAAACTTACAAAAGGAAGCGGTGTCCCTTTAGTCGGCAATAGGCCCATCACCACGCCCAGATTAATAACTACCTGCAACAGTAAAAGAATGCCAATTCCCAGGCTTAGAAGATAGCCAAAATTATCGGGGGCGCCCAAAGCAATACGAAAAATGGAAATCGCCAGGCCTAAATAGAGCAAAAGAACAAACCCGGCGCCAATAAAACCTGCCTCCTCTCCGATTATGGAAAAAATGAAATCTGTCTGCGCCCCGGGCAGGTAAAAAAGCTTCTGCAAACCTTTTCCCAGGCCAACCCCTTTCCAGCCCCCCGACCCTAAAGCAATAAGAGACTGTTTTGTCTGGTAGTTGACGGCTGAATTTTCCGCCCCAGGATTAATAAAAACAAGAAATCTTTGACGGCGATAACCGGCGCTAAAAATTAAAATGAAAATTAAAGGAAGAATAAGAAGCAGGGCGGTTAAAAGATATTTTATCCTCATACCGGCCAGGAATAGAATGCCTCCGGTGACGAAAATAATAACCAAACCGGTGCCAAAATCCGGCTGCTTAATCAATAGCAGAAAAAAGAGAGAGGATAGAATAAAAGGAAGCAGCGCCGGGACAGAAAATTTCCGTAAGATTTTTTTCTTCCGGGAACAAAAATCAGCTAAATAGAGAACCAGGGCAACTTTGGCAAACTCACCCGGCTGAAAACTTAAACTTTTCCAACCTAACCAGCGTCGAGCTCCTCCGGCAAGACGGCCAAACTGGGGGAATAGAACTAAAACAAGCAGCCCGGCGCTTAAAAAGAGCATCGGTTTACTCCAGGCTCTAAAGATTCCATACTCAAAACGCATGGTAACCAGCAAAGCTGCCAGCCCAAGAGCCGCCCAGAGAAACTGTCTTTTTAAAAAATATAAATAATCATGGTAAGTCTGCTGAGCATAAATACCGCTAGTGCTAAAAACCATTATCACGCCGATAGCTACCAGGGTTATCACGATAATAAAAAGATGTATATTGGATTTAATCATAATGAATAACCAAACTTTCGAAAATTCCAATAACCAAGCAACAATCATCAAATAAATTCCAAACATCAATAATCAATAATCAAACGGATATAGTATTGTTTCGGTCATTGGTGATTGGGTCATTGATTATTATTTGGTTGTTGAGATTTGATTATTGGTTGTTTCTAACTTTTAATAATTTCCCGGCTATTGCCTTAAAAGCCTTCCCCCTTTCCTCAAAATTCTTGAACATATCAAAACTACTGCAGCCGGGAGAAAGAAGAATAACTTCTCCTCGCTTTGCCAGCTTCCGGGCGAGAGCCACCGCTTCTTCCAAGTTTTTGACCGGATGAATCGGCCTGGTATTTCGCCAGGCCTCTTTGAGCTTTTCTTTTGCTTCGCCTAAAAGAATGATTTCTCTAACCCTTTCTTCTATTTCGTTTCTCAGTGGAGTAAAATCTGCGCCCTTATCCCGGCCGCCGGCAATAAGAATAATGCGGGGGAAGCTTTGCAGGGCTTTAAGCAGCGAATCCACATTGGTGCTTTTCGAATCGTTAACAAATGTCACCCCTTGTATTTGAGAAACTACCTCCATCCGATGTTCCAGCCCGGAAAAGTTTTTTATGACTTCGGCCGCAGTCTTCAGGTTTTCTTTAAGGATGCAAGCGGCGGCCAGAGCGGCCATAATGTTTTCCCGATTATGCGCCCCTTTTAGCCGAATATCTCTTTTATCTAAAATTTTTTTCTTCCGGCCGTTTAAATTAAAATAAATAGCTGAATCCTGACAAAAAACACCTGGCCTTAAATCCGGCTGCGCCCCAAAAAATAGATGATTGCATTTTGCCTCTTTTACCAGAGATTCCGTATAAGGGGTATCAGCGGGAAAAATCGCATAATCGCCTGGCCCTTGATTGAGAAAAATCCGCTTTTTCGCTAAGAGGTAATCGTCAAAATCCGAATAGCGGTCAAGATGGTCGGGGCTGACATTTAGAATAATAGAAATCTTAGGGTGGAAATCTTTTATTCTTTCTAATTGAAAACTGCTGACCTCCAAAACCAAGAGATGCTCCCCGGTTAAGTTTGGAACTACGGCGGATAAAGGCCGGCCGATATTCCCAGCCACCTCAACCTTATGCGTTTTTTTAAGAATTTCTCCGAGGAGAGTAGCGGTGGTTGTTTTTCCGTTAGTTCCCGTTACGGCGATAATCGGACAGGGCGCGAAATAGGAAGCTAATTCCAACTCGCCGATAACCGGAATACCTGCCTTTTTGGCCCAGAGCAAAGGAGGAGCCCCTGAACTTACCCCGGGGCTGGCGATAATCAAATCTGAGTCCTCAATAAAATCCCGGTGGTGCCGGCCAAATTCAAATTCAATGTTTTTCTTCCTTAGCTTTTGAATTTCAGTTTTAGCCTCAACATCTTTTTTTGCCTCGGTTACTTTAACCCTGGCTCCTAAATTTTCTAAAAATTCTACTGCCGCCAGACCACTTCTGGCCAGACCAACGACAGTAATTTTTTTATTTTTATAATTTTCCATGGAAAGTAAATTATAAATCTTTATCACAATTAACCTGTAGGGGTCAGGCATGCCTGACCCTTTGCCTTACCCTTGATTTTATATTGGTTGATTTATTCTATATTAGAGGGACGGGCATGCCCGTCCCCTACAAGATTTCGGTTTGATTTTGTTTCTTTCCCCTGTGTTCATCCGTGTTCACCTGCGGTTATTTTTATTTCTTTTTTCTTATTTTTCTCTGTGAACTCTGTGGTTAAAAATATTTTTTTATCTTATCTTTAAGGTGCTTAGGCTTAGCAAAGCAAAGATGGCCGCTAAAATCCAGAAACGAATAATTATTTTTGATTCCGGCCAGCCCTGAGCTTCAAAATGGTGATGCAGGGGAGCAATAAGAAAAAGCCTTTTTTTGGTAAAACGAAAGTAAATCACCTGTAAAATTACCGAAAATGCCTCTAAAATAAAAATGCCGCCGACAATAATTAAAACTAACTCCTGCTTAATGATGACGGCCACCGTTCCTAAAGCCCCTCCCAGAGCCAAGGAGCCGGTGTCCCCCATAAAAACCTGTGCCGGATGACAGTTATACCAGAGAAAACCCAAACCAGCCCCGATGAGGCTGGCGCAAAAAACCGCTAATTCTCCGGCCCCGGGGACATAAGCAATATTCAGGTAATCGGCAAAGCGGAAGTTGCCGCAAACGTAGGCAATTCCGGTAAAAGCTAAAGCGGCAATAATTATACAGCCAATAGCTAATCCATCCAATCCGTCCGTAAGATTAACCGCATTGGAGGTGCTTACAATCACCAAAGCGACAAATAAAATATAAAACACTCCCAGCTGAACCCACAAATCCTTAAAAAAAGGAATATTGAGTTTGCTGGCATATTGGGCTATCAAAGGAAATTTGAATAGATAAATCCCGATGAGCAAGCCGAGAATAAATTGACCGATAAATTTGGCCGCCGCGCCTAACCCGGCTGACAATTTTCTGACTTTAAGATAATCATCGATAAAGCCGATAATTCCTAAGGAAACCGTAGAAAATAAAACTAAACCGATACTGCGGGTATCAAAGTTAGCCCAGAGAAAACTGGAAATAACTATGGCCGTTAAAATCAATAAACCTCCCATGGTCGGGGTACCTTCTTTTCCTTTGTGCAGCTCGTATAAGGGGAAAACATCGCCTTTACGAATTTTTTCTTCAAATTCAAATTTCTTAAGGTACTTGATCAAAAAAGGGCCTAAAATGACGCTGATTAAAAGAGCGGTTACCATTGCCCCGGCCGCCCGGAAGGTAATATAACGGAAAAGATTAAAAACAAACCATTGATCGCGAAAAGGATAAAGCCAGTTATAAAGCATTATTAATTTCTCTCTATTATCCGTTCTAACTGCATTGCCCGGGAGCCTTTAATTAAAACAATATCTTCCCTCCCGGCTATATTTCTCAAAATCGAAAGGACTTCTTCCAGAGAACCGGAGTGAAAAATGCGGTTGGAAGCCATTCCGGAACGAACTGCTCCCCGGGCGGTCAAACGGGAAAAATTCCCAACCGTCAGTAAATAATCAATCCCGGATTTACCTGCTTCTTCTCCGAGTTGGCGGTGAGCGTTAGCGCTAAAATCTCCCAACTCCAACATATCGCCTAAAACCAAAATCTTTTTCCCTCTGGTTCTAAGATTTAACAGGGACTCAATCGCCGCTCTCATAGATTGGGGATTAGCGTTATAAGCATCGTTAATAATATTGAAACCGCCGGCTTGTTTAAATTCCATGCGCATCGGTGGAGCGGAAAAATCTGCCAAAGCGCATTCTATATCATCCCAGCTCAAGCCCAACCGACGAGCAGCCGCACAGGCGGCCAGGGCATTATAAATATTATGCCTGCCTAAAAGAGAAAGAAAAATTTTAATCTGACCGTTAATCTTGAAAGTTAAATGCGAAAAATTTCCGCAGTTGATATCTTGAGCTTGAAAGTCTGATTTTTCTTTTATTCCAAAGGTGACTATTTCTCCTTTAACTTTATTTTTCATCTGACGCACATAAGGATCGTCATTATTTAAAATGGCGATATCGTCTTTCCCTAAAAATTCGATTAATTCCGCCTTAGCTTTCGCCGCATTTTCCAGACTTCCAAGAAACTGAAGATGGGCCGGGCTGACATTGGTAATTATCCCGAATTGCGGTCTGGATAGCTCCGAAAGCAGCTTTATTTCCCCCCGAGAACTCATCCCTAATTCAAGGACGGCTGCCTGATGTTTTTCTTTAATCCGGCATAAACTCAAGGGAAGACCGATTTGATTGTTGAAGTTTCCGGTTGACTTCAAAACTGAAAATTTACGCTGGAGAATATGGGCGAGTAAATCTTTAGTGGTGGTTTTACCGTTGCTGCCGGTTACGGCAACCACTTTTAATTTGAATTTCCTTCGGTAATGAGTTGAGATATCCTGCAGGGCGGCTATGGTATCTTTGACTTTAATCAAAACAAACTTATCCGATCCGAAATATCGGGAAGAACCTTCTGGCAGTCTGGAAACCACCGCCCCTTTAGCCCCTTTGGAAAAAGCGCTCATCAGGAAATCGTGTCCATCAAAGCGTTTGCCTCGAACGGCAATAAACAGCTCTCCTTTTTCAGTCTTTCGCGAGTCTATCCCAACATGCTTGAATGAAAGAAGAGATTCCGTTGAATTAAGAAGTTCCCCATCAGTCCATTTTAAAATCTCGGAAAGCATGAAAGCCATTTCTCATCACCCGTTTTTCGTCTTCCCTCTTCCGTCTTCCGTCAATCCCATCTCTCCTAAGATTCTTTTGACCGCTTCTCTATCATCAAAAGGGATAACCGCATCTTTGTAAATTTGATAAGTCTCATGACCCTTCCCGGCAATAATTATCATCTCATCGGGCCTGGCCATCTTTAAAGCAGACTCTATTGCCTGGCAGCGATCTAAAATCACCTGATAATTTTTCTTAGAGCCGAACCCCGCCTCGATATCAGCAATAATTTTCTCCGGAGGCTCGCTTCTCGGATTATCAGAAGTAAGAATGGAAAAATGAGCTAACTCCCCGGCCACCCTTCCCATCAGGGGCCGTTTCGATTTATCCCGGTCTCCGCCGCAGCCAAACACCAAAATTACCCGCTTCGGATTAAAATCCCTGGAGGCTTCTAAAATATTTCTTAAGGCCTCTTCGGTATGGGCGTAATCAACAGCTATTTTAAAAGGCATGTCCTTTCCTATAAATTCAAATCGCCCGGGAATATGTTTTGCTTTTTCTAAGCCTTCTTTGATAAACTTAGAATTTATTCCTAAACCGGCGCTGCAAGCGGCCGCCGCTAAAGCATTATAAAGGTTATGCTTGCCTGGAAGCGCCAGGTTCACTTCGATATTCTCTAAACCGTTTTTTATTAAAAAGCGGCTGGCGGCCGGCTTAGACTCAACTACCTTGGCTTGAAGGGAATTTTTATCCCCCAGGCCAAAGGATAAAATTTCCACTTGAGGAAAAGCTTCCAGCCTCTGGAGAATTCTTGTGCTCGCCGGGTCATCGCCATTAAGGACGCTAATTCTTCGCCCCTCCCGTTGAGAAGCCAGGCCTAACTGCTCAAAAAGAAGATTCTTGCTGGAGAAATAGTTCTCCATACTCTTATGGTAATCCAGGTGATCATGGCTTAAATTAGTAAATATGCCAACATCGAAATCTATCCGGGAAACCCGCCTCTGGGCCAGGGCGTGAGATGAAACCTCCATAATCACGTGCGTTATGCCGGAGACAACCATCTCCCTGAGAAGAAGGTGAAGATCCAAAGATTCAGGGGTGGTCCGAACGGCAGGAATAATTTGTTTCCCCATTCGATAATTAATCGTCCCAATTACTCCGACTTTAAGATGAGCGGCCTTAAGGATAGACTCAAGCAGATAGGCGGTAGATGTTTTTCCATTGGTGCCGGTGATACCGATAACTTTAAGCCGCCGGGAAGGAAAACCGCAAAAGACCGAAGAAACCCGGGAAAGCGCCTCTCGGGCGTCGCCAACGGCAATATATGATACGCCTTTATGGCCGCCGGAACAGTCCGGCAAATCTTTCTGGGTAACTATAGCTTTCGCTCCCCGCTTGACGGCCTCATAGATAAAGTTCGTTCCATTATTTTTCAAACCCGGAATGGCGAAAAAAAGATAATCATCTTCTACCCGGCGGGAATCATAAGCTATTCCCCTGATTTCCTGCCTTAGGTCGCCTTTAACTTTTTCTGCCGTAAGAGGCTGAAGAAGTTCCTTTAAAATCCAGGTCTTTTTCATCCGACATTCCTTAATAGGGCGGCACAAAAGCGCCTCCCTTGATTACACCGATTAAAATTTAGATTACACAGATTAAATCCTTAATGATAAGCAGGTGCAAACTCTAAAAAACAAGATCCTCCCTGGTTAACCTTTTCCCCTGGGGAAGGCTTCTGTGAATGAAGAAAACCAGAACCTTTAATTTCAACATTTAGATTAAATAGAGCTAAATTCTCCAAGCTCTCCCGGATAGCCTGCCCTTTCAGGTCGGGCATAACTTGATCTGTTAGAAGTAAGCCGCCGGATCTATCCGTCGAAGCTTGTGCCTTCAGGCGTTGGCCGCCGCTTTTGGCGAAACCGGCCGCTTTTTGCCGGGGCTCGGAAACTTCTAAGGGGGTCTTTTCTTTCTGCTCTTCCAGAGGAGAAATTTGTAAATAGCCGAGACTTTTGCTTACTACCCGGTTAAAAACCGGCGCGGCAAGGGTTCCTCCCCAGGCAATGCCCGCCGGCTCATCAACCATAACCAGCACGGCAACGGCCGGATTCTCTACCGGGGCAAAACCGACAAAAGAAACAATGGATTTATCCTGGGAATATTTTCCTAATTTTAAATCGAATTTCTGGGCGGTGCCGGTTTTCCCCGCCACCCGGTAGCCGGGAACCCGAGCCAGCCTGCCCGTGCCTGAGATAATTACTCCCTCAAGCATTTCAGTTAAAATTTGGGCAGTATGGGATGAAATAACCCTCCTTTTTATGTGAGGTCTAAACTTCTTTATTAATTCCCCTTGCTTATCCCGAATTTCTTTAACTACGTATGGCTGCATCATTAAACCTCTGTTAGCAATGGTAGAAACCGCATTTATCAGTTGAAGGGGGGTTACGGAAATTTCCTGCCCAAAAGGAAGAGCACCCATAGAAGATTTTGTCCACTGGTTTACCGGACGCAAAATTCCTTTTATCTCACCAGGCATATCCACGCCGGTACATTCTCCAAAACCGAATTGACGAATATATTTAGATAATTTTTCCTTTCCCAAAAGCAGGGCCGCTTTGGTCATACCGATATTGCTGGATACCTCTACTATTCCCCGAAAAGTAAGCCATCCTTTAGGTTCGTGGTCATGAATGGTCCGACGATAAAATCGAAACGAACCGTTCTCACAAAAGAATTTATCCTCCGGCCTAACTGCGTTTTCTTCTAAAGCAGCGGCCGCAGAAATTGCTTTGAACGAAGAGCCCGGTTCGTAGCTATCGGTAACGACGCGGTTACGCCAGTGAACCGGCCCATACTTGGTGAACCGGTTGGGGTCAAAAGCCGGCCGGTTAACCAAAGCTAAAATTTCTCCGGTGCGCGGCCGCATTACTATTAACTGGGCAGCTTTAGCGGATGTTTCTTGAAAAACCATGTCTAATTCTTTTTCAGCAATATGCTGGATAGTCTCATCAATAGTCAGCGTTAAACTAAAAGGTTTCCTTGAAGAAAACTCTCCCTCTTCCAGGTTTACCCTCTGCCCTAAAGCATCTCTTTCCACTACGGACTTGCGCCGGGGAGGATAAAGCATGTTTTCATAATATTTTTCCAACCCTTCTAATCCATGGTTGTCCATGCCGACAAACCCCAACAGATGCGCCGCTAAATTTCCCTGAGGATAGAAACGCCGATATTCCTTCAAAATGCCTATCCCTTCTAAATTTAAATCCCGCAAAGCCTCTGAGCATTCAGGTTCGACTTTCCTGGCCAGCCAGACAAAATAACAATCCTTTTCCAACTGCTTTTTTATCCAACGGTAATCTTTTTTAATTAAACCTTTTAGTTTTTGCGCTTGAGAGACCGCATCTTTTATTTTTTGGGGCTCGGCATAAATTGAATCTACTTCAAGACTGACGGCTAAAGGCTTACCCTGACAATCAAAAATCATTCCCCGTTCCATTTCGGTCTGCAGGGTAAAGTAATGCTGACTCTGAGCTCTTTTATAGAAGCGTGAGTGCTCTACAACCTGAAGATAATAAAGATAAAGAAAAAGCCCGAGAATCAGAATAACAAAAACACTTATGAGTAAATAGCCGCGGAAGATAAACTGAGTTTTCTTCATCGTTTTATCCAGAGGATTTCGCTTTCTTTGGGTTCGGAAAGCTTGAGTTTTCCTCGGGCAATTTTTTCGATCCGCTCCAGAGATTTGAGTTCACTTACTTCCAATTTTAATTCTTTATTCTTTTGCTCTAATTGCTTTTTTTCCTTCTTCCTGGCTGAAAGAAGGTAACCTTTCCTGACCACAGCGATATTTAGCCAGACATATACAAAAATAAGACTAAAGGCTGATAGAAGTATTAATATCACCCCTTTGAGAACGGTAAATAACTTCGCTTTATCTTTCCGGGTAGTGCGCTTTTTATAAAAAGACGATTTAATTTTTGACCGCATCGCTTAGATTTTTTCTGCAATTCTCAATCTGGCGCTTCTTGAGCGGGGATTGCTGTTTATCTCGTTTTCTTCGGGTTTAATGGACCTTGAGGTAATTATTTTAAGCCGGGGATGAATTTCACAGCGGCAGACGGGGAAATCTTGCGGACAGAGACAAGTTTTTGCCGAATCTTTTAAAAATCTTTTGACGATCCTATCTTCTAACGAATGGTAGGAAATAACCGCAATTCTTCCACCCTTCTCCAGGACACAAATGCTTTCTTTTAGAAAAACATGGAGATTATCCAGCTCCTGATTAACGGCAATTCGCAACGCTTGAAAAATACGGGTGGCCGGATGAATGCGCTGAAAACGATTTCGCCCGGGGAGAGCAGTTTTTACTATATCAGCTAATTCGAGTGTAGTTTTTATCGGCTTTGTTTTTCGCGCTTGCGCAATGCCTTTAGCAATTTTTTTGCTATAGCGTTCTTCCCCGAATTGAAAGAATATTTTTTTTAAATCATTTTCCGAAAGTTTGTTGATGAGATTGCCGGCCTTGAGCTTCCTGCGTCTGTCCATTCTCATATCCAGCAACGCCGGTAAACGGAAACTAAATCCACGATGACAGCTTTCCAGTTGTAAAGAAGAAACCCCCAAATCAAGCAGAATGCCGTCAATCTTATCTATCTTGAGCTGTTTCAAAATCGCCGGAAGCTCTTTGTAATTTTCTCTAACAAAGATTACCTGCTTCTTAAAAGAATCAAGCCTCCGCCGCGCTTGTTCAATTGCCTCTTCATCCCAGTCAATACCTATTAGACACCCCTCGGAACCAAGTTTCCTCAGTATTCCCTCGGCATGCCCGCCTTCACCAAGCGTGGCATCAATATATATGCCGCTTTTCTTTATTCTTAAATTGGCAACTATCTCCTCTTTCATTACTGGCCGGTGAGCCTCATTAGAAGTCCGCATTAAATTTTTCTTCCTGAATTTTTCATTCCTGCCGAGAAAAAAAGAAAGAGGCTTTTTTTCAAGCCTCTCGTTTTCCTCCCCCCCCAGCCTATTTCTCCTTCCAACAAGCATCTAATAAAGCTTATTTTGGGCCCTAAGTTTGATCTTACCAAAACGCTTGTTTAAAACCACATTAAGCTTTTTTTCTACCAGATGTAAGGTGGATGAAGAGGGCAAGTAATATTCATATCGGCACTTATTCTCTTTTAGCAGCCGCCTTTCCATCATCCCCCCCCACTTTTTAACACTTTATGGTACTATCATATCCCTAAATAGGCATTTGTCAAGATATATTTACCCAGATGTATTTACCCAGATATACCCCCTGCAGATTTGACAAGCAAATCTAATCCTAACCCTAAAGGATAGACCCTCCTTATTCCTCTAACCCTAAAAATGGTAGACCATCCTATTCCTTTCAAGGAGGGGTCTTAAGGAGGGGTCTAAAGGATAGTCCTTACTAATCCTTACAAAGGAAGGGCCTAAACGCTGGGGGTCAATTCGCCCAGCGATTTATGTTTCCCCGGAAATCTAAAAGATTTCGGGGACTAATCCTGCTAAATTTTTTAAATTTTGCAGGGCACTTTGCTCCATAAGTTACGGTCTCATTGAAGTAGGCCGATAAGCCGAGTTCTGTATTCCTTATGGGAATAACGATTATTCATCTGGGTTTAAGATCACTCTTAAACTCAAGCAACCAACCCGAAGGTATGAGGAAGCGGACCACTCCCTATCTCTATTAGAGATTCCCTTCCTATTTGGTCTTGCTTCAGGCGGGGTTTACCAAACACCCAATGTTGCCATCGGGCTGGTGCGCTCTTACCGCACCTTTTCACCCTTACCCCGCCAAACTTTGTGGCGAGGCGGTATATTTTCTGTGGCACTTTCCGTTCCTTTTTAAGGAACCCTTCGTTTCGGAGGCACCTTGTCCTTTGAAGCTCGGACTTTCCTCCCGCCGCGGCGGGCAATCGTCTGGCCTATTTTAATGAGACCGTAACTTACGGAGCATTAGCAAACATAAGTTGCTGGGCAAATTAACCCCCAGCTCTTAGATTTCGAAGAAATCTGCAGGGGGATATATTTTCGCTTCCTTCTGTTACTGGGCGAATTAACATCAATTCTACTCCAAATTAGACGGCACAGGCTGTAAAGCCTGATTGGCTAATTTATCTGCTTCCTTATTTTCCTCCCTGTTTATGTGGCGTAGATAAATCTTTTTAAAAC
Organism: Candidatus Ratteibacteria bacterium; assembly: GCA_034717985.1. Taxonomy (GTDB): domain Bacteria; phylum CAZDME01; class JAYEMH01; order JAYEMH01; family JAYEMH01; genus JAYEMH01. The sequence continues at coordinate 3,126 of JAYEMH010000018.1, read as the reverse complement.
CTTTAAGCAAATACAAAACTTGAGTATGCAGGGGCTTTAAATTACTGCTTTTGACTTTAAAGTTCCCTTTGAGCTGATTAACCAGCAACTGACTGTCGGTATAGACAGTTAAAACCTCTGCCCTCAGTATCAGCGCCTCCTGGAGAGCGTAGATACAAGCATAATATTCAGCCACATTGTTGGTCGCTAATCCGATGCCTTTACTGAGCCTTTTTATAACATTCTTCCGGGAATCTTTTATAACCGCTCCAATTCCCGCCTGCCCGGGATTGCCTTTAGAAGCCCCGTCGATATAAATAACTAATTCTTTATATCCGGTCATTCTGAATCGTTCTCCCAATATAGAAGACGGGCGCAGCTTCCGCAAAAAATTACTTTCCGCATTTTAACCTCATTAACTATCTGGGGCGGTAAATTTATATGACAGCCGCCGCAGGAATTGTCAGCGATGGAAACAATGCCTAAACCATTCTTACCATGGCGAATCTTTTCATATTTTTGCAAAAGCGAAAGTTCTACTTTGTCTTTTTGACTATCCCGGGCCGTTCTTTGAGAACTAAGTTGAGATTCGACCCGGGCGATTTCTCTATTCACCCGTTCCTCTTCCTTTTTAAAAGCTTCTTCTTGAACTTTACCCTCTTTTTCCTTCTCCTTCATCACCATCACATATTTCTCGCTTTCCTCCATCAATTCTAAAATTTTATCTTCCAGCTCTTTATTGTCCCTCTTAAAATTTTCCATTTCTTTGAGCATGGCCGTATATTCTTTGTTGGATTTAAGGCTGAAAAGCTGGATATTATGTTTTTTAATCGCTTCCTCGTTGGCGGCCACTTCACCTTCCTTGCCTTTTCTTTCCACCTGCATAGACTCAAAAGTTTTTTTCATCTCTTCCAGTTTCAGTTTTACGGCTTCCCAGTTCTGGCGAAAAGGTAAAAGTTCGGCTGGTAATTTTTCTTTGCGTTCTTCCAAATTTTTAATATCCGTATCAATCTCCTGCAGCTTCCATATCTCCTGTAAATTGATTTTCTCTTCCAACTTTTTTCCTTTCTAAAACAGCATTATTTAGGGTCTGCTGAAAAAACCAGTATCCCCCTTCCCGATACTTCGGGACTGAATCGGTTACAAACTGTACTGTTCTTTTAATTCCTCCGCGCCCCGGCGGGCAGCTTCAGCCGATCTATTTAAAATCTCTCTTTCTGCCGGATTCAAAGCTACTTCAATAATTTTTTCGGCGCCGTCTTTGCCTAACCGAACAGGCACACCCAGAAAGAAATCCTCATATCCATACTGGCCGGACAAACAGGCGCTGCAGGGCAGAACTTTTTTGCTGTCCTCTATAATTGCCTTAGCCATTTCATAAACAGCGGCCGAAGGGGCATAAAAGGCGCTTCCCTTTCCCAATAAAGAAACAATCTCTGCGCCGGCATTGCGGGTGCGCTTGATAATCTCTCCGATTTGTTCTTTAGAAAGTTCGCGGGAAACAGATTTATTCCCTGCCCTGGCCAATCGCATCAGCGGAACCATCGTCTCGCCGTGCCCGCCCAAAACCATCGCTTCTACCGACTGCGGTTTAACCTTTAGAACTTCCGAGATGAAATAACGCAAGCGGGACGAATCTAATACCCCGGCCATACCCAGAACTTGATTCGGAGAAAACTCACCCCGGGCATAAATTAAATAGGTCATCTCATCCAAGGGATTGGTTACATTAATAACGACCGCCTCCGGGGCATTTTCTTTTATCTCCCTGGCAATAGAGTTGATAATTCCTGAATTTTTATCTAATAAATCCTTCCGAACCATACCTGGTTTACGGGGATAGCCGGCGGTAACAATAACTAATTGAGAATTTTTAATCTCTTTATAATCTCTCGTTCCCAGAATTTTTGTTTGATACCCCATAATTGGCGAAGATTCGGCCAAGTCCAAAGCTTTCCCGCGGGCCACCCCTTCAAGAATATCAAGCAGGACAATTTCCTCCGCCAAATTGCCCTCAGCAATTTTTACCGCCGCATTTGCCCCGACGTTACCGGCGCCGATAATAGAAACTTTACTCATACAATTTCTCCCTCAGTGTAAAACGGGCATGCCGTCCCCGCGGTTATTTTAAAAAATTTGGTGGAGATGAGGGGAGTTGAACCCCTGACCTCTTCCGTGCGAGGGAAGCGCTCTCCCAACTGAGCTACATCCCCAAATTCTCTCTTCCCCAGCGAACGGGAATTAAGGATGCGTCGAACCATCCGTCGCATTGCCTTGTTTTAGATTTTTTATTATTTATTTGATTTCGTGAAGCATTCTTTGGCGTATGCGGTCTCTTCCAATAACTGTAAATTTTCCAAGTATTGATATATTACTTTGCTTAAGGATTTTCAATATGATTTCGCCGGGTTCTTCCGGGGTGAGCGGATTAAATCGAAAGTATATTATACCGGAGGGGATAGACAACTTATGTCGATAAATAAGCTCTCCATAGTCTCGATCAAAAGTTAAAATAACACGATTTTCTTTAGACGCCCGTTTTAGAATATCCGGATCTTTTGCTCCAGGCATTTCTTCAATAATACTCATTACATTATACCCGGCATTTCTTAGTAGCTTGATACTAAATAATGGGAAATTTTCGTTTGCCAAAAAATCCATATTATACTGCCTCGCTTGAAAGAGAATAGAGAGATTCTTCACGCATACAATCTGTAACAAACGCAAATACTGCCTGCAGGCTCTCTGGTGTCAATATCGGGTAATTATCGAGTACTTGTTGTTCTGTCCAACCTTCGGCGAAAAGTCCTAAGAGAAACTCCACAGATAGGCGGGTTCCCTTTACTACAGGTTTACCTAACAAAACTTCTGGATCTGAATGTATGAATTTTCTCCAATCAATCTTCATAATTTTGTCCTCCTTTCAAGAGTCGGACGGTATTATATCACAAAATTAAGTATTCCGTATTCATTTTATTGAATTAATAAACGAAGTTCCTGTTCGTATTGATTTTTCTCTCCCAACTGAGCTACATCCCCCAATTCTTGGGTCTGGTGGGGACGACAGGATTTGAACCTGCATGTCTTGCGACACTAGCCCCTCAAGCTAGCGTGTCTGCCAATTCCACCACGTCCCCGGTTTAAAAT
>JAYEMH010000017.1:12690-41708 GCA_034717985.1 Candidatus Ratteibacteria bacterium | reverse complement strand
CAAGCGAAGGTTTTACTTTAGCCCTGTTTTACTTTAAACTGCCTTTATGGCCACATAGAAATCTGATAAGATTTCGTTATGTGGGGCTATCCCTTGCGGGATTTTAAAGTCCGGGATTTCCCCCTTCAAACACGGGACTTTTTCTAACTATCAACATTATATGTATCACAAAAACTCTCTTTTGTCAATTATATTCGTAACATTATATTCGTAACATTTATATTCGTAACATTATATTCGTAACATTGTCATTTCTTCTTCTTCCTTAACTTATCTATCAACCGCCGGATATCTTCCTTTCTCTTCTGAGTCAGCTCTTTATCCGGCGATATTTCGAACCTTAATATATCGCCTTCTTGTGTTTCCGGCGGCAAATATTTCTCCGGAAAGATTATTTCCTCGCCGCTTTCATCAATTAAAACCGCGAACTTCCCCTCGAATCGGTCTACGACTAAATTTAACCTTTTCTTCACCCCGCCCCTCTTTTTCTTCCAATCAATATCGCTCTTCTTAATTCTTCCATTTTTAGGAGGGGCGGGGTTCATAATCTAATCACCAGGCCCATTCTTGAAGCAATAATCTGAAACCCCCAGAATAACAAAATAGACCCAGCCAGAACCCTTAAAACCCGCAAAAACTTTGTCCGGGAGATTTTTTGAGTAATGAATCCGGAAAATGTCCCTAATAAAAGCAAAGGCGAAACGGCCGTTCCCAGACCAAAAGCCCAGACAAGAAAAATACTTGAAACTAAATTGTTGGCTTTAATAAAAACGTAGGCAAAGGCGGCCATCAGGGCAGGACAGGGCATCATTCCCATAAAAAGCCCGAGAAAAAAAACAGTCCTTAAATTATGTTTAATTAACAATTTATCTAATCTCGGACAGAAATTCGCTCTGCTTCTCCCCAAGACCAACAAAAATCCAATCACCAGGATAAATAATCCGGCGAAAATCTGGAGATAAAAACCAAAATCACTCTCAATAAATTTATCTATATATATCTGTTTCCCTAAACCGATAATAAATCCGTAGAAGGTGTAAACAGTAATTCTTGCCGCCGAAAAAATTAAGACAGCCGCTAAAGCCTTTTTCCAGTTCTCAGAAGTTCCTAACAGGTAAGGAAGAACGATAGGCGCGCAGACTAATAAACAGGTGCTTGAACCGACAAAAATTCCTCCTAAAAATAACTCAAGCAATCCTGCAATCATTGCTTTTTTTCATGAAAAACTTGAGCGGTAAAGATATAGAGCTCAACATTGCCTCGCCAGGCCCCCCGGGGCAATCCTGCTTTTTCACAAATCCTTTCTAAAAATTCGGCGCGGTCCCAGCCGTATTCAACCGGCACTTGAGGAAGCAGAAGTCCGGAATAAATCCCTTTACGAATCACCAGTCCATGCCGGCCAACTTCGACTTTTTCAACATCACTAATTTTCTCTAAAGGGCTCAAAGCGGAAATTTCAATTTCAATATCAGAAAGTTCCTTTTGTGTTACCGTCGGGAACCGGTAATCTTTGAGAGCCGCCGAGACAGCCGCCTGAGAAACAGCCTGATAAAGAGGCAGAACTGCCTCAGGAAATCCGATACATCCCCGCAGTCTCCCCTGTTTATTCAAAGTAACAAAGACACCGCCCAGCTTCTTAAGATTATCACTTATATCGGTAAACCCCGGGGGGTCTTTTTTTCGCAAAGCATTTTCAATAGAAACCCGGGCAATTTTCAGGAGTTTCTCTTGTTCCTCTCTATCCAGCAATTTTTTTTCCTCCTTTTTCTTCTTTTCTGCCTTTCCCTCCCGATAAAAAACAATCGCACTATAGCCCACCACCTGCTCTTTGTTTCTCTGCCAGGGAGGAGCCGTATCGTTAGAATTGGCGTATTTAAGAATTTTCACCTTATCCGCTCCCAGCTCCCCGGCAATCTCCATAACAGCCAGCAAGGCTCCGGCGCCGCACCATTCACAGCGGCCGCTTTCAATTTTTGCATACAATCCCTGAACATCAAAGTTTTTTACCAAACGGAGGCTCTCCTTATCAATCGCTACCGCCTCTTCATAATTATGATAATGTGACATATCGGAACTGGCTACCAGAATAAAAGGCTCTCCGGGCAAATTATCCAATATCATCCGCTTTAAGGTTTCTATTATTTCCCAGCTATGACTGCCCAGAAGAAGCGGCACAATCTTAAATTTATTTCCCCAAATTTTTTGCAGAAAAGGCAGCTGGACTTCAAGAGAGTGCTCGGAATAATGGGCCAGCTGATGATACTGCACCTTATCAGAAGAACCTATAAAATCGGATGCCAGCTCTTCGTCAATCGCAACCTGGCCCAACGGTGTCTCATAGATTCCCCTGGGAAAAACCGAAATACCATCAAAGCGAAAATGATGGCTGGGACCGATTAAAATTACTGTTTTTCTCGGGCTATCCTCTATAACCTTATAGGCATAAGCGGCCACCGGAGCGGAAAAGATGTATCCTGCATGAGGAACAACTATGGCAACCACTTCTCCCGGCACTTTCAACTTGGGGACCTGGGTTAAATATTTTTCTACCTCATTGGAAAGTTTTATTTTCTCATCGGCATAAAATTTCCCCGCCACCGCCGGTTTTCTTATCCGCATCTCCTGCGAATCGGCATAAACGGCCGCCAGAAAAACTAAAATTAAAACAACAATTATATTTATCGTTTTTTTCATTTACTTTTTACTCCAGATTCCGGCAATGGGCTCCCGGCAAAATTTACAACATCCTTCTTTTATATTATTCTGCAAAACCGTATATCCTCTCCGCTCAATTAGAATCTTGCCGCATTTCGGACAGTAAGTGTTTTCCGCCGGATGACCGGGGACATTTCCGATATAGACATATTTCAATCCGGCCTCTTTGGCCGTCCGATGGGCATGTTCCAGAGTTTTAAGCGGTGTCGGCGGTAAATTTCTCATTTTATAATCCGGGTGAAAGCGGGAAAAATGAAGGGGAACATCCTCTCCCAAATTATCTCTGATCCAGAGACACATCTCTTTAATCAACCCGGATTCATCATTGAGAGTGGGTATAACCAGATTGGTTATTTCAATCCAAACCCCTTCTTCTTTAAGAATTTTAAGCGTCTCTAAAACCGGCTGAAGTTCAGCTGAACAAGCCTTCTGATAGAAATCTCCGGAAAAACCTTTCAAATCAACATTGCCGGCATCCAGATATTGAGAAATTTTTCTTAAAGGCTCCGGATTGATATAACCGCAGGAGTGAAAAAGATTAAACACACCTTGCTTCCTGGCAGCTTTAGCGGTATCAAGCATATATTCATAAAAACTGGTTGGCTCGGTATATGTGTAAGCGATAGACAGGCACCTTTTTCTTTTAGCCGCCGCCACCACCTCTTCCGGAGGCAAATTGTAATTATAGGTATACTCGGGAGTAGTCTGGGAAATCGTCCAGTTCTGGCAAAACTTGCATTTTAAATTACACCCGGCGCTGGCAATGGAGAAAACGGCACTCCCGGGCAGAACATGAAAGAGCGGCTTTTTTTCCACCGGGTCAATATGCACCGCGCAGGGACAGCCATAAGTTATGGTAAAAAGCTTTCCTCCTTTATTGAGCCTGACCCGGCAGAAGCCGCGTTCTCCTTCCGGAATCCGGCAGCGACGCGGACAAAGAAGACAGCTCACGGCCTTTTTATCCAGTTTCTTATAGAAAGAGGCCTCCTTTAATTTAAAGAGGCCATAGAACGATTCTTTTAAACCTTTAGCCAATAATTTTCCAGAAAACAAGAAGAAAAACAGAAAAAAAAAGATAAGAAAAATAACAAAAGTATTTTTCTTCATAGGAAATAATCCCTTATACCAAAATGCAAAGTGTATCAACTTTCTTTTGTTATTCGCATTTTGCATCTCGTCTTTTCTGCTTTTACGAGATACGATTCACTAGATACGATTCACGAAAAAATTATGCCGAAGGAACCGCCTCTGGAACCAAAATCGGCTCTGGTTTGTCATGGGTAAGCTTAACTGAAACGATTTTGGAAATACCCGCCTCTTCCATCGTTACCCCGTAGATTAGATCGCTGGCAACAATCGTTTCTTTATTGTGGGTAATGATTATAAACTGGGATTTCTCGGAAAATCTTTTTAAAAAAGCGGCAAACCGATGAACATTAGATTCATCCAGGGCGGCATCAATCTCATCCAGAACACAGAAAGGACTGGGCTTAATTTTGAAAAGGGATAAAAGCAAGGAAATGACTGTTAAGGTTTTTTCTCCTCCGGAAAGCAAATTCATATTCTGTAATTTTTTCCCGGGCGGGCTGACAACTATTTCAATACCCGACTCCAGGATATTATCGCTATCCTGAAGAATTAATCTGGCGTTCCCGCCGCCGAAAAGGGAACGAAAAATCTCGCCAAAATGTCGTTGAATCAAAGAAAATGTTTCCATAAAAAGAATGCGGGTGGTTTTATTAACTTCCTGAATCACTTCTCGCAGAGACTCTTTGCTTTTTTTCAAATCCTCGCTCTGGCTTTTAAGGAAGCGGGAACGTTCCTCTAATTCTTTATGTTCCTCTAAAGCCGCTAAATTTACCAAACCCATAGATTTTAACCGCTCTTTTAAAAATTCGACCCGGTTCTCTACCTCATCTATATTTTCTATCGGTTCACTCTCCGCCTCTCGCTCCGGAGAAAGGTTATAATCTTCTTTTAACCTTCCGGTTAAATTATTGATCTCCGCTTCAATAGTAGCTATCTCCACATCCAAATTATGAGCCGTCTCCTGAAAAAATTCCTTCTCTTTTTTCACTCCGTCATAGGATTCCCGGCTGATTTCAAGAGTATTTATCAACTCCGCCTTTTCCCGCTGCAGTTTTACAATCTCTTTATCTAACTTTGCTGTCTCTAATAAAGTAAGCTCTATCTTTTTCCCGGAATTTTCTACGGTTTCCTTCAGCGCCTCTTTTCGCTCCTGACGCCTTTCTAAATCTTTTTCCCAGGTGCTAATAGAACTGCTGCTTTCCTGACTGCTTCCTTCAAGATGGCTGACCATGAAAGAATAAGAAGTCTTTTTCTCACCCAGGCTTTTTAATTCAATTCTTAAATCGACAATAAGTTCTCTCTGGGCTTCCAGATCCCTGTTTTTTTCTTCATATGCGGCTTCTTTAGATTTAAGTTGGGATTCTAACCTTCTGTTTACCGTCTCTTTTGCCTCTAATTCCTTGAGAAGCTCTCTTCTTTCCTTTTCTGTTTTCCCGCTGATGGCGATTTTTTGTTCTTTTTCTTCATTCTCTAAAACCTGCAAGTCTCTTTTTAGATTATTAAAGGCTTCCTCTAAATTTTTAAGTTCGTCCTTCCGGAATGCAAGTTTTGAAATCCTTTCGGGACTGCCGGCGGAAACAACGGCTGGAACCTCAATAAGTTCCCCGTTCAGGGTAACGACCCGCCAGGGAAAAGATAAGGTTTTTAAAAGCTTCTGCGCTGAATCAAAATCTTTCACCACTAATACCTGTTTTAAAAGATAATCAAAAAGAGGCCTGTATTGAACTTGACAATCTATCAAATCGGAGGCTCTTCCTAAAACTTTTTCATCGGCGGCAATTAAATCGGGAATTTCCATATCTATCTTCCCGGGCACTTTCTCCAGAACAATAAATTTTTCCCTTTCAAGCTTTTTATTTTTTATCAGGATAAGATTATTCCTGGCCAATGAGAAATTTTCCACCACCAAACCAGAGGCATAAGATGCCAGTGCCGCCTCAATCGCCAGGGCATATTTTGGCTCGGTCTTAAACATTTCCCCGACTTTTCCCTCTATCTTATGGAAGCAATCTGCCGGGTTGAGAGAACGTTTTAACCGGTTAATCTCTTCTTCTTTCAACTTGAGCGAACTGACAATTTGAGTTTTTCGGTTATAAAAGTTAAAAAGAGATTTTTCTAAATCCTTATTAAGCTGAGAACCAAGCGCCCCCAGCTTGTTTTTAATTTGACTGGAGCCTCTCACCAGTTCGAAGGTTTCAACTTTAATTTCTTCCAGGTCTTTTTTGAACCTTTCAACTTCTTTAGAAATTTGAACCGCTTTTTCTTCAAGCTTCACTAATTCTTCTTTTCCTTTTTGCTCCTCGGCGCTTAAACATTTCAGCTTTTCCCGGGTAAGAACCAGCTCTTTTTCTCTTTCTTTCCCTCTCTGGCTCAAAAATTCCAGCTGTACGGTCTTATTTCCTTCTTCTTCCTTTATCTCGTTTAAATAATGCCGGGAGAGCTGAATTCTCTCCTCAAAGCTCTCCAACTCCTTCTTTTTAACTATATTTTGAGTTTGATGTTTGGACAATTGTAAATCTATTTCCGATAAAGCCTTTCTTAATACTTCGATTCCGGCCTCTGCCTGATTAATTTTTTCTGCCAGTTCCGTCTTTTTATCTCCGGCCTGATTTTTATCGCTCTTTTTCTTCTTTAAAATCGCCTGAAGCTCCAACCATTGCTTCCTGCCCAATTTAATCTCTAAATTTCCCAGCTCCCCCTTATACCGCTTGTACCGCTGCGCTTTTTGAAACTGCCGGCTGATCGAACTAAGCTGGCGGTCAACCTCAGAGATAACATCGCCCAAACGGAAAAGGTTCTGCTCTGTCCTTTCCAACTTACGAAGAGCTTCTTCCTTTTTTACTTTATATTTCATAACCCCGGCCGCCTCTTCAAAAAGCGCCCGCCTTTCCTCCGCCGAAGAACTAAGAATCAACTCCATTTTTTCCTGGTCAATTATAGAATAGGCCTTTCTACCCAGACCAGTATCCATAAAAAGCTCTTCAATATCTTTTAAACGGCAGGCATTTTTGTTAATATAGTATTCGCTTTCCCCGGAACGGAAAAGCCTGCGGCCAACGGTTAACTCGCTAAATTCAATCGGGAAAATACCATGGCTGTTATCCAGAGTCAAGAAGGCTTCCGCTATTCCCAAAGGCTTTCGATCCTGAGTACCGGCAAAAATTATATCTTCCATTCGGTTTCCTCTGAGCATTCGCGGACTCTGCTCGCCTAAAATCCAGCGGATGGCATCAGCAATATTAGTCTTGCCGCTGCCGTTAGGTCCGACAATGGCCGTAATACCCGGTTCAAAAACGAGCTTGACCTTATCCGGAAAGGACTTAAAACCAAAAAGCTCCAGTTTCTTAAAATACATCTTTGACCTCAATTTATTGAGCAAACAGACGCTTCCAACACTATATATGGTATAAGGAGGAGGGGAAAGTGTCAAGAAAAATCTCTCAGGCTGAAAAACTAGAACTAGAGACAAACTAGGAAACTAAAACTAGGGACATGGGGCTGTCCGATAATAGCGGAGAATAAAAACTCTATGCCCCAAATTTAATTCAATATTTGATAAGAGAATGAATTGGGTATTTCAGTTTTTTCCGCCCTTTTAATCCGGTCAATTCAACCAAAAAGGCGATTTCAACGATTTTGCCTTTCATTTTTTCAATTAATTTGCAAACGGCGGCAACAGTCCCTCCGGTAGCCAATAAATCGTCAACCAAAAGAATTTTCTCCTTCGGTTTAATCGCATCGCGATGAACCTCCAGTTCGGCTTGGCCGTACTCCAGCCGGCATTTAATTTTGTGGGTGCGATAAGGAAGTTTCCCCTTTTTGCGGACGGGGATAATCCCTACTCCGAGACGGTGAGCCAGGGCAGCTCCTAAAATAAATCCCCTGGCCTCAACCGCTACCACCAGGTCAATTTTCTTCCGGCGGTACCGCTTAACAAAAGCATTAACTACTTGTTTAAAAGCATCTCTGTCTTTCAGCAGGGTGGTAATATCCTTAAAAATTATTCCTTTCTGGGGGAAGTCAGGCACGTCTCTGATTTTTGATTTTAATCGTTCCATTCTTTTTTCTCTCCTTTGTTGTTTGTTGAAGGGATAGTTGTTTCAATTTCTTTAAAGCAGAACTCTCTAACTGCCTGATTCTTTCCCTGGTTAAACCCAGCTTTTTACCTGTCTGCTCCAGGGTACAAAGAGGAAAATTGTCCAGTCCAAAACGGCAGCGTAAGATTTCGGCTTCTTTGGGCGGTAACTTTTCAAGCAGGAGCGCCACTTTTTCCTGCTGCAAAATCTCGTTGGTAATTTTGGAGGGGGAGCCGGCTGAAGTATCCTCAAGAAAAGAAAACAACCGGCTTGAGCCCTCATCATCTAAAGACCCTTCTAAAGACTCAGGAATTTTTACTAACTCTGCCAGCTCCCTTATTCTTTCCAGCGGCAGCTTCATCTTTTTAGCCACTTCCTGATCAGTCGGCTCTCTATTTAATTTATGCGTCATTCCCTCCACCACTTTCTTCCAGCGGCTGATCATTTCGCTTAAATAAACCGGGAGACGGATTGTTTTGCCCTGGTTAGCCAAAGCCCGGATAATTGCCTGTTTAATCCACCAGCTGGCATAGGTGCTGAAGCGGTATCCTTTTCGGTAGTCATACTTTTTCACCGCCTTTATCAATCCCATATTCCCTTCTTCAATTAGATCTAGGAGCGGCATACCAAAATATACATATCTTTTGGCCACGCTGACAACCAGCCTTAAATTGGTCTTGATTAATTTCTCCCAGGCCCGATTGTCGCCCTTTTTTATCCGGTAGCCCAAACTCAATTCTTCCTCATGAGTAAGTAAGAGCGTCTTTTTAATTTCGTCCAGGTAAATCGTAATAATGTTATCAGCCGAGCTTTTTTTTGTTTTGCCAGGCTCATTTTGTTCTGCCATTTACAATCCCTACTTTCCTGTCCTTTTAAGACTGGCTTGAGCCGCTGCCAGCCTGGCAATCGGAACACGGTAAGGTGAACAACTGACATAATTCAAACCTATCTGATTACAAAATTCAATCGAAGAAGGATCGCCTCCATGTTCACCGCAAATACCGACCTTCAATTTCGGACGGACGGACCGGCCTTTCTTTGCGGCAATCTTTATCAGTTCACCCACCCCCTCGGTATCTAAATTTTGGAACGGGTCACTTAAAAGGATGTTTTTATCAACATATACCCGAATAAATTTCCCGGCATCATCCCGGCTGAAACCAAAAGTAGTCTGGGTTAAATCATTGGTGCCGAAGGAGAAGAATTCGGCTTTCCGGGCAATTTTATCGGCGATAACGGTTGCCCGGGGCAGCTCAATCATCGTTCCCACCATATAACTAAGTTTTACCTTCTCTTTTTTCATTATTTCCCGCGCCACCCGGTCAACCAACTCTTTTTGCTGGTAAAACTCGCCGGAAAGACTGACCAAAGGAATCATTACTTCCGGTTGAACCTTTTTTCCCTTTTTAATAACCCGGCAGGCGGCCTGAAAAATAGCCCTGACCTGCATCTCTGATACCTCAGGAAAAGTAATTCCCAAACGGCATCCCCGGTGGCCAAGCATCGGGTTGAACTCATGAAGCTCCTCAATGCGGCTCAAAAGTTTTTCTTTTTCTTTCAAATTCTTTCCGGCTGTTTTCCTGCCTTTCTTAAGTAAGGCAACCTCTACCATTAACTCTTCCCTCCGGGGTAAAAACTCATGAAGCGGCGGGTCAAGTAAACGGATGGTTACCGGATAACCTCCCATCACCTCAAACAATCCCTCAAAATCTTTTTCCTGTAAAGGCAAAAGTTTGTTTAAGGCTTCCTTCCGTTTTTCGGTTGTCGTGGCCAAAATCATCTTCTGGACCAGAGGAATCCTGTCTTTGGCAAAGAACATATGTTCTGTCCGGCAGAGCCCAATACCTTCGGCTCCGAAATCCCTGGCTGTTTTAGCGTCCCGAGGAATGTCAGCATTAGCCCTGATTCCTAATTGACGAATCCCATCGGCCCAGGATAAAAATTTACCAAAGGCACCGCTCATTGAAGGTTCAACGGTCGGCACCATACCGGTAATTACCCGCCCGGTGCTTCCATCCAGGGTAATAAAATCGTTTCGCTTTATTATCTGTTTGCCAACCAGGAATTTATTCCCTTTCTCATCAACCTTTATTGATTCACATCCGGCAACGCAGCATTTTCCCATACCCCGGGCAACCACCGCCGCGTGGCTGGTCATCCCGCCCCGGGCAGTAAGAATCCCCTGGGCGGCGTCCATCCCGTGAATATCATCGGGGCAGGTTTCGTTACGGACTAAAATTACCTTTTCTTTATCGCCTCTCTCGGCGGCTTCATCGGCGGTAAAAACGGCTTTGCCGGTGGCCGCCCCGGGAGAAGCCGGCAGACCTTTGGCAATAACCTGGACTTTCGCTTTTGGATCAATTACCGGATGGAGCAATCGGTCGATCTGCTCCGGCGTAATCCGCAGCAAGGCCTCTTTTTTGCCGATTAATTTCTCATGGACCATATCGACGGCAATCTGCACCGCCGCCGCGGCTGTTCTTTTCCCGGCTCTGGTCTGGAGAAGATAAAGTTTGCCTTTCTCAATCGTAAATTCAAAATCCTGAATATCACGATAATGTTTTTCCAACCGGCCGGTAATCTGTTTTAGATTCTGATATGCTTTAGGAAACTGCTTCTTTAAATCCTTGAAATGGAGGGGCGTCCTTATACCGGCAACCACATCTTCCCCTTGAGCATTAGCCAGATATTCTCCATAAAAAATCTTTTTGCCGGTAGCCGGATCCCGGGTAAAACCCACCCCGGTGGCCGAATCATTTCCGAGATTACCATAAACCATCGCCTGAACGTTAACGGCGGTACCGATGTTATCCGGTATATTATTCTGCCGGCGGTAAAATTTTGCCCGGTCGTTGTTCCATGACAGAAAAACCGCATTGCAGGCCATACCCAGCTGGTCATAAGGATTCTCCGGGAAACTCGTCTTCTTTTTCTTTTTATATAACTCTTTGAATTTCTCTATCAGGTGTTGTAGATACTCCACCTTCAAATCAACATCCAGCTTAACCCCGGCTCTCTTCTTTTCCCGGCTGAGCAGGTGTTCAAAATCTGCTTTGGGAATATCCATAACCACATCCCCGAACATCTGGATAAAACGCCGGAAGCTATCGTAAACAAAACGGGGATTACCGGTGCTCTCCAGTAAACCCTTCAGGGTAGTAGAATTCAACCCTAAATTCAGCACCGTATCCATCATCCCGGGCATAGAAACCTTAGCCCCGGAACGCACCGAAACCAGAAGCGGATTATTCTTATCACCGAATTTCGCCCCTTTGGATTTCTCTAATTTTTTAAGATTTCTGAATAACTCCTCTTTTAAACCGACCGGCCATTTTTGCTTGTTTTTAAAAAAATGCAGGCAGGCCTGGGTGCTTATCGTAAATCCCGGGGGAACAGGAATCTTCAGATTGGTCATCTCGGCCAGATTAGCCCCTTTTCCGCCCAGGAGATCTTTCATTTTAGCGTTTCCCTCTGCTTTTCCATCACCGAAGAAATAAATGTATTTTGCCATACTGTTCTTTTACTCCTTTCTAAGTTGTAAGTTAAAATTTATTGGCAACGTGAAAAATCAGCAAAATTCAAAAAGAGTGTTCTTACCTGAGCAAGCAAAAACAAACGATTCAGCCGTAAATTTTCCTCCGGGACCATCACCATTATCCGATCGAAAAACTCATTGATAAACGGTATTAAACTCTCAAGAACCTCAAGTATTTCTTTAAAGCCGGCTGTTTTATCTATCCTTTGCTTGGCTTGAAGGCAAGCCTCACAAAGCGCCTTCTCGGCATTTTCCTTAACGAGGGATGCATCTAGGGCTTTTGCCCGAATTTTCTCACCGGGAACACTCCTTAAGATATTATTGACCCTTTGATAGGCCTTGAGAAACGGTAAAAAGTTTTTCTCCCGGCTGAATCTCTTTAGCGACTCAAGTTTCCGCGCCGCCCCGGGAATGGCTGAATACCCCGCCGCCAAAACGGCCTCAATTAAATCAAAGCGGTAATTCTTTTGTTTTAAAATAAAAATGAGGCGCTGGCGGAGGAAATCAAGCAAGCTCTTCTTTGCCTTTCCGGCCAGGGAAAATCCGTAAAGCCGGGCGGATTCATCTATCAATTCTGCCAGGGAAAAAGTAAATTCAAATTTTAAAATGATTTCCAGCAATCCGTTTGCCTGCCGGCGAAGACTGTAGGGGTCTTCCGAACCCGAAGGGATAAGACCGAGATAAAAGTAACCCACCAGAGTATCAATCCGGTCGGCAAGACTTAACAATCCTCCCAGCTTGGTCCGGGGCAGAATATCTCCCGGAAACCGGGGAAGATAATGTTCAAAGATAGCTTCGCTGGCCGCATTCCCTTTACCGGATAGAAGAGCATACTGCCGGCCGATAAGGCCCTGTAAATTCGGAAATTCCCTGACTACTTCGGTCAATAAATCGGCCTTGGAGAGGCCGCTGGCCAGTTTATAATCCTCTAATTCTCTCCGGCTAAGATTCAATTCTTTACGGAAAAAATCAGCCGCCTTTTCCAGCCGCCGGACTTTATCAAAAAGACTCCCCAATTTTTCCTGGAATATTATTCCCCGTAAATTCTCAACTTTCTCAATCTGTTTTTTTTCTAAATCTTCCCGGTAGAAAAACTGGGCGTCTTTAAACCGGGCTTCCATTACCCGCTCATAACCCTTTCTTATCAGCCCGCCTTTATCCTCGGTGCGATTGGCCACAATCAGAAAAAATGGGAGAAGCCGGCCGTTTTTATCCTTTACCGGCAGACATTTCTCCTGAGTGGTAATTACTTCACTTAAAATTTCCTGGGGGATTTTTAGATATTCGGCTGAAAATTTTCCCAGTAAACAAAGCGGATATTCAACCAGATTGGCAATATCTTCCAGCCTCTTCCTGTCAGAAGGAATCTCCCCGCCAGGCTTTTTAACTAAAAGATTGCCTTTGGTCTTGATGATATCAATTCTCTCCTCCGGACTAATCAGGCAGGCGCGTTTTCTAAGCTCGGCGGAAAACACCGAAGCATTCTTCACCTTAAAGCTCCCGGGAAAAAGATACTTGTTTCCAAAACTGAAGTCTCCCGATTTAACTCCCCCGAATTCAAATCTGATTGTTTCTCCACCCCAAAGAGCCAGAATCCAGCGGATCGGCCGGGCAAAAGCCCCCCCCTGACTGCCCCAGCGCATCATCTTGGGAAAGGCTAAATCCCTGATTATCGCCGGCAGGAGCTCCTTTAAAATTTTCTTGGTGGATTCGGCTTTTGTTTTATGAACGGCAAAAACATGTTTTTTCTTATCCATCTGTTTAACCGCTAAATCAGAAACCTTTATTCCCTGGGACCGGGCAAAGCCAATCGCTTGAGACGTCGGTTTTCCCAGGTTGTCAAAAGCGGCCTCTTCAGCCGGACCGCGAATTTCTTTGCTTTCGGCGTTTTGTTTCTCGGCGACGCCGATTACCCGAAGAATTAAGCGGCAGGGAGCCGCCTCGGTTATAATTTTCTGAAATTCTATTTTCTCTTTACGAAAATAAGATTCTGTTAATCCGGCCAGCTGCTTAAGACCGATAGAAATAAATTCTACCGGGAGTTCCTCTGTTCCAATCTCTAACAATACATCTTTCACTGTTTATTTCCTTCTTTAAATTTCAAAAATCCCCGGGCGCATTTAGCCGCCAGGCCTCTTACCCGGGATATATAGACCGTCCTCTGAGAAACGCTTAAACTGCCGCGGGCATCCAGAAGGTTAAAAACGTGGGAGCATTTAAGAGTATAATCATAAGCCGGGAAAAACAGGCCTGAATTAAGGAGCCGCCCGGCTTCTTTTTCGTATTTCTCAAAAAGCTCAAGAAGAAGCTGAACATCGGCTTCATCGAAATTGTAGCGGGAGAATTCCCTTTCCCTTTCCAATTGTACCCCACCGTAAGAAACCCGGTCATTCCATTTCAAATCGTAAACCGATTCCACCTTCTGGAGAAACATGGCAATTCTTTCCAGGCCATAGGTAATTTCCACCGAGATGGGATTCAAATTAACCGCCGCCACCTGCTGGAAATAAGTAAATTGAGTAATCTCCAAGCCATCCAGCCAGACTTCCCAGCCCACCCCCCAGGCGCCTAAAGTGGGAGATTCCCAGTCGTCCTGAACAAAACGGACATCATGTTTCGCCGAATCGATGCCGAGGAATTTCAAACTGTCTAAATATATCCTTTGAATGTCAAGCGGGTCCGGCTTGATAATCACTTGATACTGATAATAATGCTGAAGACGGTTAGGATTTTCACCATAGCGGCCGTCGGTCGGACGGCGCGTCGGCTGGACGCAGGCCGCCCGCCAGGGCTCTTTACCCAGCACCCGGAAAAAGGTGGACGGATGAAACGTTCCAGCTCCCACTTCTAAATCGTAGGGCTGCTCCAATAAACAGCTCTGCTTAATCCAGAACTTGTTAAGGCTCATAATCAAATCTTGAAAATTCATTTCTTCTTCCTTATGCTACAGCCGTTTCCAAAAGCGAAATAGATTTAATTTCCCTGTCCAGCGTATAGGTTAAAAAACTAATCAGAAAATCACAGATTTTTTTCTGCATCAAGGGCATAAGTTTTAAACGCGTGCTCTTCCGGACGGAAATATTCTGCAAATATTCTAATACCCCTTTCATTTCCCGGTCGACAATAACCAGCCGATCTCTATTTGTTTTACAATTCCCGCAGGTAAGGCTTCCTTTATTCAAGGCGAAAAACAGCGGCCCGGAAAAATTTTCGGTTTTACACCGGCTGCACCTTCCCAGATGCGGCTTATACCCCAGGTTATCCAGAAAATGAAGCATAAAACTTGCCAGAAACAATTTTTCATCTCCCCCTCCGCCCAAAAGCCCCAGGGCGCTCTTCAAGAGCCCGTAAAGACGCGGATTTCTTTCTTCGCCGGAAACACACTTGTTAACCATCTCCACCATAATTGAAGCAATGACCAATTTTTTAAAACTGCCGTAGAGAGCGAAATTGGAATCTTTAAAATTCCATTTGTCAATTAAATGGAGCCCGTTTCTCTTTTTGTAAAAAATTATTTCGTTTTCGCTGAATTGCCCCAGTCCTCCGGTCCCTTTTCCTTTTTTGACCTTCAGCCCCTTGGCAATGGCTTTAATTTTTCCAAAATCCTCCGTATAAAGGGTAACCAGTTTGCTGGTTTCCCGCCAGTTTTGTGTCCTTAAGACAATGCCTGAAGTCTGGGATATTCTCACTTCTATTTAACCTTTCGTTTCTGTATCTCTAACGGGGTAAAAGCGCCGCCGGAAACAATAAGTTTGAAAGCCTCTTCCACCGTCATCGATAAACGAATAACCTTCTTTTCAGGAACGATAATAAGCATACCTGAGGTAGGATTGGGAGAGGTCGGAATAAATACGTTTAAACACGCCTTGTCCAACTTTTTTGAAATTTCTTCCCGGGTTTGGTCGGTTACAAAGGCTATGGCAAAAAGACCCTGGCGCGGATATTCAATCAGAACCGCCTCCCGGAAAAGTCCCTTGCCGCGTCCCAGGGAAGCATAGCTGATTTCCTGAATGGCCCGATAGACTTTATTAAAAAGCGGAATGCGGATGAGAATCTTTTCAAAAAATGCGAAGAGCCTGCGGCCGATAAGATTGGTAGCCAGCATCCCGATAAAAGTAATAATGAGCAATAAAAGTAAAACCCCCAGCCCGGGAATTTGAATAACAGAAAATTTTCTTAAAAAGGTATTTACTGTGTTTTCCACCCAGGAAAATAATGCCCAGAAGATAAAAACACTTAAAATCAACGGCAAAACCACCAGTAACCCGGCCACAAAATACCGGCGGATTCTAACAACAAACGATTCTTTTAAATCAACCTTTTGCGCATTCATAGTCTTCTCCATTTGATTTTATAGGGTGTCTTATAGTAATCCTTTTTTCTCTATCCATTCCACCAATTGCCTTTGTCTTCGGAACATCTCGCCTTTGCCTTTCTTTGATTCGTCCTCAAATCCCAGAAGATGCAAAATACCATGTACCACCAATACCGCCATCTCCTTCTTAAAAGAATGTTCCAGAAGCCTGGCCTGAAATCTGGCCTGCGGGAAGGAAATAACCACATCCCCGAGGAGTTCCGGGTGGAACGCCTTCATTCCCCTTTCACTTTGCGGAAAAGCCAGAACATCGGTTACCCGATTAACCAGGCGGTACTTTCTGTTTAAAGTTTTAATCTCCCTGTTATTCACCAGGCGGATGCTTAGTTCGGCCTGATTAAATTCCAGTTTTTTTAGAACTTCCCGGGCGATTTTCTTCACCCAGGGGTATTGAGTTTGTCCCGTGCTTTTTCTTAGTTCGACGAGCATTATTCGTTTTCCCATTTTGAGAGTATTCAACCCGAACATGAAACAGCCCGGTCAGAGTATGAATGAAACTTTCCCCTATTTCATGCAAATCCCTTAGCCTCAGATTACATTCTTCGAGCTGGGCATCCAGAAATTTATCGTTTATAATTTGTTTTACCAACCCCCTGATTCGGGCCGGGGTCGGTTCTTCCAGTGTCCGGGAAGCTGCCTCCACGGCATCGGCCAGCATAACAATGGCAATTTCTCTCTTCTGGGGCTTGGGGCCGGAATAACGAAAATCATCCTCTTTAATCTCATTTGCGCCTTTTTTCTCCAGGGCATCCTGATAGAAAATCCACATCAAGGTAGTTCCGTGATGCTGCTCAATAAAATCAATTAAAATCCGGGGAAGCTTGTTTTCTCCGGCCAAAGCCACTCCTTCCTTAACGTGAGCGCCAATAACTAAACTGCTCATTCGCGGGGTTAGCTTCTCATGCCGGCTCTTGGATTCAGCCTGGTTCTCACTAAAGTATTCCGCTTTATACAGCTTCCCGATATCGTGGTAATAAGACCCCACTCGAGCCAGGAGAGAATTGGCGTTAATTCTTTCGGCGGCCGCTTCGGCTAAACTTCCGACGATTAAACTGTGATGGTATGTTCCCGAGGCTTCGATCATTAATTTTCTTAAAATCGGCCGGTTGAGATCGGATAATTCCAAAAGATTGATATCCGAAGTAATTTTAAAAAGGCTTTCAAAAATGGGCGAGACTCCGGCGGTAATGGCGACACAAAGAAGACCGTTGCCCCATCCCCAGATAATCTGCCTTCCTATTTCGGCGAAGTTTAAATCATTTATTAAGCCGAAACTCACAACCGCGCCCATGTTGACCAGACCAATGAGAATAATCGCCCTGAAAAGGTCAAGCCGCTGCCTGATATGCCTCACAGCCAGGATTCCGGCCAGCGCCCCCAGAAAAAAAGTTATTAAAAGACTGAATTCCCCGCCGGCTAAGCTGCCGGTGAGAACGGCAACAAAGAAAGCAAAAGCAATAGCTAAAGGAACGGATAAAAGTAAAGCGATTAACATTGCTCCGGCCGCGACCGGAATAAATATCGGCGGAAACCAGTTAAGAAAATACTTGGCCAGAAGAAGAAGGCCGATAGCAATAATGCCTACTACCCCCAGATGCTGATTCAAAAGCTTGAATTCATTTGGCATTTTGTATAAGAAGACGGAAATCACCGCCAGAACCATTAAGACCAAAAGCCCCAGGCCGAAAGTCCGCCTTTTAAAATTAGCCCGGTCTAAGAGTTTATTTAAAGTGCTGAGATTACGCAATTGGGCGGCAGTAATTTTTTCACCCTTGCGCACAATATTTTCTCCCCGGGCAATAAATTTTTCTTCAGGGGGAACCGATTTAGCCAGCTCATCCCGGAAATATTCGGATTCCTGGGGGTTATAAATTAGAGTAGGGAGGAAAGTCTTTTCGATAAACACCGCATCTCCGGCGGTGAGACTTAAATTTTTACGCAGATAAGGAAGGATGGCCTTTTTAACCCGGTCCGGAGCAGTAATTCTATCTACCTTTAGTTCTTCTTCCCTGGCTTTGTCCGTCCGCATCCAAATATCTTTTTGCCCGGCTTTTACCAAAGAGACCCTGAAATCTGCCGCAAGAATATATTGAGGATAGTTGTCATCAAGATAACTCCTGATTTCTTCCTTTTCCGGCCGGGAGATTTCTTTCTTTTCAATTATTTCAAAAATTTTCTTTAAAGTCTGCCCTCTGATTTGCGCATTGAAGTCACAAACCGGCCGGTAAAATTCCGATATTTTTTTATCCCTGGCCGCCTTGGTTGCTTTTAAATCAACCACCCAGAACTCTACCGGGGCATAAATATCCTCATGGGCAATGGATCCTTCTTTCAATTCAGTCCGACAGGTAAAAGTGCCTGGCAGGGAAATAAGCCAAGCCGCCGCGAAAAAGACCAAAACGATGAGATAGGTCTTCATCAACCCGGGGGTCAGCCCTTGAAACTTGAAACGGAGTTTTTTTGTTTTACCCTTTCCCAGATTAACTTTCTTCTTTTCCAATGTTTTCGTTTCCTTTTTTGGAGTAAGCCCGGATTATTTGCTGGATGAGCGGATGCCGGACAACATCTTTTTCAGAAAAATAAATAAACCTTATCCCCTGAATGTTTTTGAGAAGTTCGGAAACTTCAATCAATCCGGAGTTTTTATCACTGGGTAAATCTACCTGGGTAATATCTCCTGTAATGACCGTTTTTGAATCAAATCCTAAGCGGGTTAAAAACATCTTCATCTGTTCGGAAGTGCTGTTTTGAGCTTCATCAAGTATAATAAAAGAGTCGTTTAAGGTTCGCCCGCGCATAAAGGCTAAAGGGGCAACCTCAATAATTCCCCGGTCCATATGTTTTTTTACCTTCTCCACTTCCAGCATATCGTAGAGAGCGTCATAAAGAGGCCGGAGATAGGGAGAAACCTTTTCATATATATCCCCGGGGAGAAACCCTAATTTTTCTCCCGCTTCAACCGCCGGACGAACCAGAATAATCCGGCTCACCTCTCCCCGAATCAGGCTATTCACCGCCATCGCCATGGCTAAATAAGTTTTACCGGTCCCGGCCGGCCCGATGCTAAAGACAATATCATGCTGATGGATGGCTTCAATATAAGTCCTTTGCCCGGGTGTCCGGGGACGGATGAAACGTCTTTTGGAAGAAACCTCAATAATTTCCTCGCCCGGTTTTATTCCTTTCTTCTGCTTGAGATTCCGAATAGCTTCTACAATCTCATCTCTATTGAGGTGGTGTCTCCGGCGGATATCGATCAGGAGGTGCTGGAGAAAATCCGTTACCTTGTCACAATCACGGCCGCTCATTTCCAGTTTTTCTCCCCGGAAAATAATCTTGATAGAAAAGTTAGCCTCCAGAAGACGCAAAAACTCATCCTGCTGGCCCATGAGCATAACGGCTTCCTGTTCATTCTTAATCTCTAAAATTTTCTTTTTCATCATTGCCATTACTTCTTTATCCCTATATGCAGTTCCTTAAGCTGTTTCTCATCCACTTTGGAGGGAGCCTTGCTTAGAAGGCAAATCGCCTTTTGTGTCTTGGGAAAAGCTATCACTTCCCTGATAGAAGTTTTCCCCAGAAGAAGCATGCAAAGCCGGTCCAGACCCAAAGCGATACCGCCGTGAGGCGGGGCGCCGTATTCCAGGGCATCCAAAAGAAAGCCGAATTTTCTTCTGGCTTCATTTAAATTCATCTTCAGCATTTTGAATATTTTCTCCTGAAGCTCCCGCCGGTGAATTCGGATGCTGCCGCCGCCGATTTCCTCGCCGTTTAAAACCAAATCATAGGCCAGGGAGCGGGCTTGCTCAATATCCTTCTCAAAATTCTCCCGGCAGTCCTCTTTGGGCATGGTAAAGGGATGATGGACCGACTGCCATCTTTTCCCTTCCCGGTTGTATTCAAAAAGCGGGAAGTCTCTAATCCAGACAAACTTAAAATCACCCGGGCTCTTTAAATTAAAAAGCCCGGCTAAATAATCTTTCAAAGCGGTGAGAATATCTGCCAGTTTTTCTTCCTTTCCGGCTAAAATAAAAATTATATCGCCCGAGGCGGCTTTAAAACCGCCCCGGATTTTTTCCAAAACCTCAGCGGACATAAATTTTTCAAAGGAGGCCTCAATTACTCCCTCTTTTATTTTCATCCAGGAAAGTCCTTTCCCTCCGAAGGAGATAACCTGCTTTCTTATTTTCTCAATTTCGGAAAGGCTCAAGTTTTCTTTTCCCTTTAGCAAAACGCCTTTTACCACCCCTCCTGTTTTAAGCGTTTCACTAAAAATTTTATACCCGGCATCTTTAACCGAACCGGAAATATCCAAAACCGGCAAATCCAGCCTTAAGTCGGGCTTATCGGTGCCGTATCTTTTCATTGATTCCTCATAAGTAAGCCGGAGGAAGGGCGTCTTTAGTTCTATGTTAAGCAGTCCTTTGAAGATAAAGGAAAACATCTCTTCTGTCAGCCGCAGAATGTCCTCGTCGCTGACAAAAGACATCTCTAAATCGATTTGAGTATGTTCGGGCTGACGGTCGGCGCGCAAATCTTCATCGCGAAAACAGCGGGCAATCTGAAAGTATTTATCGAAACCACTGACCATCAAAAGCTGTTTGAAAAGCTGGGGTGATTGAGGCAGGGCATAAAACTTCCCCCGGCTGACGCGGCTGGGAACCAGATAATCCCGCGCTCCTTCCGGCGTACTCTTGGTCAAACAGGGCGTTTCTATCTCAATAAACCCCTGCTGGATGAGAAATTGACGGATAAAAGAGAGAAGCCGGTGGCGGAAAATAATATTTTTCTGCATTTCCTCCCGCCGCAAATCTAAAAAGCGAAAGGCCAGGCGCACTTCTTCACCCGGCAGGTTCTTTTCCTCCTCAGCGATAGAAAAAGGCAAATTAACTGCCCGGTTTAAAATCTTCAAATCTTTGACCACTACCTCTATTTCCCCGGTAGAAAGCCGGGGATTAATTGTCCCTTCGGGGCGGACTCTAACCGCCCCTTTAACGGCGATAACAAATTCATCTCTGAGCGTTTCGGCCTTTTTATGAGAATTCTCGTCTTCCCCGGGATTAAAAACTATTTGGGTATATCCATAGCGGTCTCTTAAATCAATAAAAATCAGATTTCCGTGGTCCCGCCGCCGGCCGACCCAACCCATGAGGGTAACGCTATGTCCGCCATTGGAACCGGTTAGCTCTCCGCAATTATGCGAACGTTTCCAATCTTCCATTAAATCAAGCATACTCTCCACCTTTTTAATCCTGTAAATCCTGTCAGAAATTTTTTGTCCCTATTTATTTCTTTGTCTATAACGAACAGGTCATGACCTGTCCCTACACATTGCGGTTTAATTCCTTTTCCTTAAGATTTTTTCAGCAATTTCTTTAAAAATTCCGTCAATTTTTCTATTCTAACCAGTTTCTGCTCTCCGCCGGCCATATCTTTAACCATAATGCTTTGTTTTTGCCTTTCTTCATCGCCTAAAATTAAAACAAATTTTACCCCGATTTTATTAGCCTGGCGAAGACAAGCCTTCAGACTCTTATTTTCAAAATCCATCTCACCCTTAAGTTTTTCTCCCCTGAGCGTTTGTAAAATCTTAAAACCCTCCCCGAAATTTGCCTCTCCCAGAACAATTAAGAAAATTTCTGTCTCCGCTAATTCCGCCACCGGCACCTCTTCTTTTTTTAGAGCCATAATTACCCGCTCCAGACCAAAGGAAAAACCGGTCGCTGGTAAAGACGGCCCGCCAAATTTCTCTATCAAATTGTCATAGCGCCCGCCGGCGGCCAGGGCATTCTGCGCTCCTAACTCCGGATGGATGAGCTCAAAGACAACTCCGGTATAGTAATCTAACCCTCTGACTAAACGGGCGTTCAGGCGAAAATCTATCTCTAAAGATTCCAGAAATTTCTGCACCTGAATAAAATGCTCCCGGCACCGGAGGCAAAGAGAATTACTAACCTTGGGAGCACTTTTAATCAGTGCCTGGCAGGCTTCCTTTTTACAATCAAGTATTCTTAAAGGATTAGTGTCAAATCGCCGCTGGCAATCGGGACATAAAGCTCGTTGAAAAGTTTTGAAATAATCCTTTAAAACCTTAATGTATTTTTTTCGGCAATCCTGACAGCCCAGATGATTCAGCTGGATTTCAAAATTTTTAATTCCGGCTTCAATTAGAAACCGGCCGGCAAGGCTAATTACTTCGGCATCCAGGGCCGGATGACCGGAACCAATCGCCTCCACACCGACTTGATGAAACTGGCGTTTCCTTCCCGCCTGGGGTCTTTCCCGCCGGAACATCGGACCGAGATAATAATATCTTTTTATGCCGCTTTCTCGATACAAGCTGTGTTCCAAAAAAGCCCTGACTAAAGAAGCAGTCGCTTCCGGACGCAGGCTAAGGTTTTCGCCTTCTTTTTCCTTAATGATATACATTTCCTTCTTGACAATCTCGGTGTCATCGCCGATACTGCGGGCAAAAAGGCCGGTTTCCTCCAAAAGAGGCTGCCTTATTTCTTTATAACCATAAAGTCTAAAAAGATAATGGGCAAGATTTTCCAAATGCCTCCAGAATTTCATTTCTTCCGGCAGAATGTCTGACATTCCCCTCACGGCTTTGATTTTGACGCTGGCTGGTAATTTCTTCACTGCTTTTTTCTTCCCGGTCATTTTTCTATCATTTCCTTCATTTTCTTCCCGGGCTTAAAGACAACTACCCGGTGGCTGGGAACAGGAAATTTTTCGCCCGTTTTTGGATTTCTGGCCAGGTGGCCTTTCCGTTTCTTTACCTTGAAAATGCCCCAGTTTCTTAACTCAATATGCCTGTTCTTTGACAAATTGTGGCTGATTCGCTGAAAAAAAGATTCCACCGCCGCCTTGGCGGCTTCCTGGGTTATTCCCGTCTCCCGGGCAATTTCAACAATTAAATCTCTTTTTCTCACCATAATAGTCCCCGACATGGGTGTTATACTGCTTCTGCTGCTTCTGTCAAAAATATCTATTAAATCACCAATAACCAAGTTACAAGATACAAGTTACAAACAATTACCAATAATCAAGATACAAATAAATTCTCCCGAGAAATTCAAAGAATTTCCGGGACTAAATCCTCGCAATTCTACGAATTGCAGAGGGCAATCACCAATTACCAAACATCATTTTATTACTAATTTTATTATATTTTTTGGTTATTGAGATTTGGTTATTGAGTATTATTTGGTTATTGTATCTTGTTTCTTGGTTATTTTGTCTTTTACATCTTGGTTATTTTATCTCCTCCCCCCGCTATAATAAAATAAACCCTTTAGAATCAACCTGTTTTAGCAATCCCTTTCATATTTTATTTGCCAGTATCTATTGTACTGCTTCTTCTATCCTGAAGGCAATAGAATCCTCTCCCAGCAATTCCTTTATTTCTTTTTCTAACTTTTCACTGGCGGCTACTTTCACCAGCGAATTCACCAGAAGCTTTACCCTTTTCTTGTCTTTATTTTCTACATGAAGAAAAACATTGGCCCTTCCCGGATGAGCCAGGAGGATATTCTTTAACCGCTCCAGTTTTTCATCCTCGAGAGTGCTGCCGGACATTTCAATCTGAACCGCATTGGTAAAATATTCAACCGCTCTATTTAAAGGGACAATGCCTTCGGCGATTAACTTGGGCCGGTTGTTTTTTAAATCCAGCCGGCCGACGACGAAAATAAGGGCATCTTCCCTGAGAAACTTATGTTTTTCGGCAAAGAGCCGGGGGAAAACAATAACTTCTATTGTTCCCTCTAAATCCTCAAGACTTAAAAAAGCCATCTTTTCCTCTTTTTTCTTGGTCAGATGCAGCTTGAACTTGCGGATAATTCCACCCAGACGGATATTTTCACCGTCCGGGAGAGAACCGAGTCCGGATGAAGAATGGGATGAGTAGTTTTCAATAATCTTATGATAGCGCGCCAGCGGATGACCGCTGACATAAACACCAAGCAGTGCCTTTTCATAAGATAGAAGCTGACTCTCCGGCCATTCCTCTGTCCGGTTAATTTCCAGATGAGCATCTTTTTCCTGATGAGAACCGAGCACATCCCAGAAAGCGGTCTGTCCGATTTGACTTTCTTTTTGCAGCTGCTGGCCTGATTCGATGGCTTTGTCTAAATTGCGGGTTAATGCCGCCCGGGTTCCCCCGAGAGAACCGAAAGCCCCGCATTTAATCAAGCTTTCTGAAACTTTGCGATTGACTAAACGCAAATCCACCCGGCGGGTAAAATCGTGAAGAGACTTGAATTGTCCCATTTTCTCCCTGCTTCTAACAATGGAAGCAATAGCGCCGCTGCCCACATTTTTAATCGCCAGAAGCCCGAAGCGGATTGATCCCTTCCCGGGAGTAAATTTAGCAAAACTTTCATTGACATCGGGAGGAAACACCTTTATTTTCAACCGCCGGCATTCCTCTACATAGAGGCTTATTTTATCAGAGTTCCCGGCTTCGCTGGTCAGAAGAGAAGCCATAAACTTAACAGGATAATGGGCCTTAAGATAGGCGGTATAATAGGAAATCAGGGCGTAGCCGGCGGAATGAGATTTATTAAATCCGTAACCGGAAAATTCGAATATCAAATTAAAGATTTTTTCCGCCACCCTTTTAGTAATCCCGTTTTTCTGGGCTCCTTTAATAAAATCCTCCCGGCTGCGCTCCATATCTTCAGGAATTTTCTTACCCATAGAGCGTCGCAAAATGTCCGCCTGCTCCAGACTAAAACCGGCCAGGCGGCTGGCAATAAGCATTACCTGCTCCTGATAAAGAATTACTCCGTAAGTTCCTTTTAAAACCGGCTCTAAGGAAGGATGTAAATAAGTAATAGAACTCAAATTACGCTTGCGGCGGATAAAGTCATCAACCATGCCGCTGCCTAAGGGGCCGGGACGATAAAGACTCAAAAGAGCAATCATATCTTCAAAACATTCAGGCTTAAGCTTTCTCATTAAATCTGTCATCCCGGAGCTTTCTAACTGGAAAAGCCCTAAAGAATGCGCCTCTGCCAGCAAGCGGTAGGTTTTCTCATCTTTCACCGATAGGTTCTTTAAATCCAGGTTGATTCCCTTCTCTTTGAGTGAGCTGATAGTATCCTTGATCACCGTCAGTGTTCTCAAGCCTAAAAGATCCATTTTTAAAAGACCGATGTCCCCAAGGGATTTCATCTCATACTGGGTGGTCAATTCTCCGTTAGCGCCTCGATAAAGAGGACATTTATTAATCAGCGGTTCATCAGAGATAACAATTCCGGCCGCATGGGTGGAAGCATGCCGAATCATTCTCTCCAGGGGGGCGGCAACTTTGAACAACTCGTTAATTTGCGGATTGGTTTCTTTCATTTCCTTTAATTCCGGCACTTTTCGGACAGCCTCATTCAGGGTAATGTTGAGTTCAAAAGGAATAAGCCGGGCTATCCGGTCCACCTCAAGATAAGGCATCCCCAGGGCGCGGCCGACATCGCGAATTACCCCCCGGGCAGCCATGGTGCCGAAAGTAATTATCTGGGCGACGTTGTCCTTCCCGTACTTCAAAGAGGCATATTCGATAACCTCGTTCCTTCTTTCGTAACAAAAATCAATATCAATATCCGGAAGGCTTACGCGGGCCGGGTTCAGGAATCTTTCAAAAATCAAGTTGTAACGCAAAGGGTCAATAGCCGTGATACCTAAAACATAGGCGGCCAAACTTCCGGCCGCCGAACCCCGGCCAGGACCCACCGGGATTCCGCTTTCCTTAGCCATCTGAATTAAATCCCAGACAATTAAAAAATAACTGCTGTAATGCATTTGAGAAATCATTTCTAACTCGTGGTCCAGCCTCTTTTTGGCTTCCGGATTATCTCCGTAGAAATTTCCTAAACCTTCGTAAGATAGTTTCTTGAGATAAGTATCAGAGGTTTCTCCCTCCGGCACTTCGTATCTGGGCAGATGCTGTTCGCCCAGGCTAAAGGAAAAATTGCACTTCTCGGCGATCTCCAGGGTATTCGCTATCGCCCGGGGAACATCAGAAAAAAGTTTTTTCATCTCCCGGGCTGATTTAAAATAATATTGGTCGGAGGTAAACCGCATATGCTTGGGGTCATTTATGGTTGTCCCTGTCTGGAGGCAAAGGAGCACCTCATGCGGAAAACTGTCCTCTTGGCGAAGGTAATGGCAGTCGTTGGTGGCCACCACCGGGATATTTAACTTTTTACTCAGTTGAAGCAAGGCCTGATTAACCTTTTTCTGCTCCGGCAGGTTGTTATCCTGAAGTTCTAAATAAAAATTACCCGGCTCCAATATTTCCTGAAACCGGGAGGCAGCTAATTTTGCCTCATTGAATTCACCATGGAGTAAAAGTTGGGCGATTTCCGATTTTAAACAACCGCTTAGACCGATTAGCCCCTGATGGTATTTGACAAGAAGTTCTTTGTCAATCCGCGGTTTGTAATAAAACCCTTCCAGATACCCGAGGCTGGTAAGTTTAATCAGATTCTTATATCCCTGGGTATCTTTCACCAGAAGGGTAAAGTGATGCGGCCCTTCCCCGGGTCCGCGGCCGGCTTTTTCCAGACGGCTCCTCCGGGCAATATAGGCCTCACACCCGATAACCGGCTTGATGCCTCGTTTCATAGCCTGTTTATAGAACTGTACCGCCCCGAAGATATTTCCGTGGTCGGTTAGAGCAACGGCGGGCATTTTATAATCATGAGCCAGCTTCAATAAAGGCTCTATTCGACAAGCCCCATCAAGCAGACTATAATCGCTATGAACATGTAAATGCACAAAATCCGAATGTTCCACTTTACCCCGTTAGAGAAAATCTCCCACAGAATCAGTGTTATTAAAACAACAATTAGTGACGATGATTTATGATCACCATCAGCTTACCCCGTTTGAAACAATTCTCTAACGGGGTTTACTTTCCCATTCCTACTTTCTGCTCGTTTTGAAAAATCTTCCCTTCAGTTTTAACTGAAGGGGCAACGATAATTTCGGTCAACTGCATTTCTCTAATATTCGCGGCTCCAACGCAGCCCATTGAGGTTTTTAACGCCCCAAGCAGGTTTTGCGAACCATCGTCTAATTTAGCCGGTCCTATAAGAATCTCCTTCAAGGTTCCGGTTGTCCCCACATAGATTCTCGTTCCCCGGGGAAGATTGGCATGCGGGGTGGCCATCCCCCAATGGAATCCTTTCCCCGGCGCTTCTTCGGCCTGGGCCAAAGAAGAACCAATCATTACCGCATCGGCCCCACTGGCAAAAGCTTTGCAAATATCCCCGCCGGAGGTCATTCCGCCGTCGGTTATAATGGGAATATAAGAGCCGGTCTGTTTAAAATAAAAATCGCGGGCGGCGGCGCAATCGGCGGTAGCGGTAACCTGGGGCACACCAATTCCCAAAACCCCCCGGGTGGTGCAGGCGGCTCCCGGCCCGATTCCGACCAGCAAAGCGGCAATCCCGGTCTTCATTAATTCCAGAGCGGTTTTATAGGTAACACAATTCCCGACAATAACCGGAATAGACATTTCCTTGCAGAATTTTTTAAAGTCAAGACATTCATATTCAGAGGATAAATGTTTGACGGTAGTTACGGTTGACTGAACCACAAAGATATCGGCCCCTGCCTTCTGGGCAATTTGGCCGAATTTTTCCGCTCGCTGGGGTATGGCCGATACCACCGCCGGGACACCGGCAGCCTTAATCTCTTTAATGCACCGGGGAATAAGTTTTTCTTTTATCGGCTCTAAATAAATCTCCTGAACCAGCCGGGTTGCTTCTTCGGCGGTGGCCTCAACAATTTTTTCAATTACCGCATCAGGATTTTCATATCGAGTCTGGACTCCTTCCAGATTGAGGACGGCCAGCCCCCCTAATTTTCCCATAGCAATGGCCAGTTTGACATCAACCACTCCATCCATGGCCGCGGCCATTATCGGTATCTCAAAACGCATTGAACCCAACTGCCAGCCGGCATCAACCTCATTGGGATTAATGGTTAAGTCTCCGGGAACCAGAGAAATCTCGTCGAATCCATAGCATCGCCGGGCTTTGCGGCCCCGGCCTACCCATATACCCATATTTTACCTCCTCAATGAGCCCCCACCGTTTTGATTCGCTTTTGCGAATGCAAAACGAATCAGTGGGGGCGAATTGACCCCCGGCGTTTAGGCCCTTCCTTTGTAAGGATTAGTAAGGCCTATCCTTTAGACCCCTCCTTAAAAAGGAGCAGGAGGGTCTATCCTTTAGGGTTAGGATTAGATTTGCCCAGCAAATCTGCAGGGGGGTAAGTTGTTCAAATCCCTTTATTCAATTCGTTAATCTTCCAAAGGCCGTAAAGGGTTAAATCCGGTTCAGTCTTTTCTATCTCCTTAATCTGATCGGCCACCAGATTTGCCCCTCCACCGGTAGCCACTACCGTAACTTTCTTATTAAAAGTTTTAAGTAAATTTTCAAGAATCGATTTGACCAATCCGGCCACGCCATAATAAATTCCCGCCTGCATACTTTCTTCCGTATTTTTGCCAAAAACATTTGGTGGTTTAAGCAATTCGATTTGCGGCAGAAGAGCCGTCTTTTCACAGAGGGCTTGCTCCACCATGGCTATCCCCGGGGCAATTACACCGCCAATATAGCCCTTTTGCTCGTCAATAATATCAAAGGTAATGGCAGTGCCAAAATCAATCACGATTACAGGCTGATGCGGAAAAAAGTGATTCACGGCGACTGCATTGGCTAACCGGTCAGCCCCAATTTCGTCCTGGTTCTCAAAATTTATCCTTATGCCTAAAGCCAAATCCGGCTTAACGATGAGCGGCTCGAAGTTAAAATTTCTTAAAGCCGCTTCTTTAAATATCCCGGTCATCGCCGGCACCACTGAAGCGATAATAACCGATTTAACATTTTTCTTTTCCCAGATAGCCGCAGCTAAAAACTTATCCAGCAAAGCAAAGTATTTCTGCTTTTCCCACTTCAAATTAGTCGAAAAACTATCTTTCTTCTGAAGTTTATCCTCTTCAAAAACCGCCAGATTAATATTAGTATTGCCAATATCAATTGCTACCAACATAATTTCTCTCTACTCCCTGTGCTCTAGTATTCTAATATTACTTCCGAAAAGTTCGGTTATTACGCCGGAGTTTTCCCTTAGAAGAAGACCGCCGTTTTCACTTAAACCAACTGCCCGCCCGAAAATCTTTTCTCCCCGGCAAACCGCCTCCAGCTGTCGGCCAAAA
>JAYEMH010000017.1:0-12590 GCA_034717985.1 Candidatus Ratteibacteria bacterium | reverse complement strand
ACTTCCGAAAAGTTCGGTTATTACGCCGGAGTTTTCCCTTAGAAGAAGACCGCCGTTTTCACTTAAACCAACTGCCCGCCCGAAAATCTTTTCTCCCCGGCAAACCGCCTCCAGCTGTCGGCCAAAAGTCACCGAATAGTTCTGCCATTCTTCCCGAATAGCAGAAAAACCCTCCCGGATGAAAAGAGTGTAGTAAAGCTCAATCCGGCTTATTATCTCATTTAATAATTTCTCCTGAGAGAAAGAACCGGTTAATTCATGGTTAATTGAAGTAACGCCATCCTTTAAATCTTCAGGGAGCGCCGTTAAATCAAGATTTGTATTTAAACCGATCCCGACGATGATAAATTTGACTGTTTCTCCCTCTGTTTCCATTTCGCTAAGAATGCCGGCAATCTTTTTGTCCTTGAGTAAAATATCGTTCGGCCATTTAATACCGGCGGGAAATCCCGGATAATTCTCTAACGCTTTAACTACCGCTACCGCCGTCATAAGCGTTATCCGGGCGGTATCTTCAGGCTTAAGTTTGGGTTTAAGAATTATTGACATCCAGATGCCCTGGCCGGCTGGTGAAACCCAGCGCCGGTTCCACTTTCCCCGGCCGCGGTTTTGCTCTTCCGCCAAAACAACCGTTCCTTCCGGTTCCCCCTTATTGGCCAGCGCCCGGGCCAGGTCATTGGTAGAAGAGACATTTGTATAACGATAAATCCGACGGCTGAAGTTAATCATTTGTAATCTCCATATCTACCGGAAAAGCCGGGGCAGAATGGGTCAAAGCCCCGACGGAAATTTGCTCGGCACCAAGCCGGGCCAGCCTTCCGACATTTTTAAAATTTACTCCCCCGGAAATTTCAATTAGCGGTTTCTTGTCCCCACGTTTATGTCCTTCCTTTATAGGGATTAGCAAGGCATATCCTTTAGGTTTAGATTTCTTTAAAATCTGTGGGGATTTTGCCCGATAATTCTTTATCAATTCAATTGATTTTTTGAGATTTGTATAATTCATATTATCCAGCATAATGATATCGACCCCGGCCTCTAAAGCTTTTTTTAACTCCGAGATTTTCTTTACCTCCACCTCTATTTTCATTCCCGGCTTTCTTTTCCTCAGTCCCCTGACGGCTTCGGATAATGAGTCCCCGGGCAGAAATTTCCAGTGATTATCTTTGATTAAGATAAATTCTCCGAGCGTCATCCGGTGATTATCTCCGCCGCCCATTTTAACCGCATATTTTTCCAGGTGCCGCCATCCCGGAGTTGTCTTTCTGGTATCAATAATTTTCGCGGAAGCGGAAACAGAGGTGTTTTTTGCCCGTTTAACGAATCGGCCGGTCAAAGTTGATACACCGGATAAATGCTGGATGAAATTCAAAACTGTTCGTTCTCCTTTAAATAAGGTTCTGGCTTTGCCTGTAACTTCGGCAATGGCCGTATCGGCTTTAACCCGGCTTCCCTCCGGAACCAAAAGCTTGAATTTAACCCTCGGGTCAATCGTCTTGAAAACTGTCTGAGCGATATTCAATCCGCAAATTATCCCTTCGGCTCTGGCAAAGATTAAAGCCCGGGCAATTCTGCCCCGATCAAGCAGGGCAGCCGTAGTCGGATCCCCTTGAGAGGTATCTTCTCTCAAAGATAATCTAATCAAATCCCTGGCTAAGACTTGAATTTTCATCCCGCACCCCTCTTTTTATCCCGGCTATTTCTTTTCCGTCCGGCTAATTTTTGTTTTCCTATCTTTTCCATCTCCCGGATTTCATCTCTTAAAACAGCCGCCTTTTCAAATTCAAGGTTACAAGCGGCTGAATCCATCTGCCTTTTTAATTCCTCTATCGTCCGGTATATTTTAAAAGATGAATAACACCCTCGGCTTTCTCTCACCAATGAGAAGGCCTGCTCTTTTGCCCGGGTAAGCGATTCGATGCCAGCCTGAATTTCTTTGCTGATAGATTTAGGAGTAACTCCGTGCTTTTTGTTATAGGCGAGCTGTTTTTGCCTCCGGCGATTACTTTCTTCGATTGCCTGAGTCATTGAAGGTGTAGATTTATCGGCATACATAATTACTTTCCCTCTGACATTTCTGGCTGCCCGCCCGGCAACCTGAATCAAGGCGCGGTAAGAACGCAAAAAACCTTCTTTATCGGCATCCAGAATCGCCACCAGGGATACCTCGGGCAAATCCAAACCCTCTCTCAAGAGGTTTATACCCACCAGACAGTCAAATTCAGCCAGGCGGAGGCTGCGCAGTATTTCCATCCTTTCAATGGTTTCAACTTCGGAATGAAGATAGCGCACCTTAATTCCCAGCTCGCAGAGATAATTGCTCAAATCCTCGGCCATTCGTTTGGTTAAAGTGGTAACTAAAATTCTCTCTTTTTTCTTTACCCGTTGGCGTATTTCCTCTATCAAGTCGTCAATCTGATTTTTAGCCGGCTTGACCGCTATCTCCGGATCGAGAAGTCCTGTCGGCCGGATAATCTGTTCTACCACCGCCTGACTGAGACGCTGTTCGTAATCTCCCGGGGTAGCCGACAGATAAATCACTTTATTAATTTTTTTTCCAAACTCGGAAAAATTTAAAGGGCGGTTATCTAAAGCGGAAGGAAGCCGGAATCCAAACTTCACCAAAGTCTCCTTTCGGGAGCGATCACCGGCATACATTCCTCTTAACTGGGGAATAGTCACGTGTGACTCATCAATAACCAGAAGATAATCTTGAGGAAAATAATCAATCAAGGTACTGGGAGGTTCCCCGGCAGACCGGCCGTTGAGATGCCGGGAATAGTTTTCTATACCCGGGCAATAGCCGATTTCTCTAAACATCTCTAAATCATAATTGGTTCTTACCTCTAACCGCTGTGCTTCCAGCAATTTATTCCTGTCCTTTAATTCACCCAGCCGAACATCCAATTCTTCCTCAATCGCTCCCAAGGCTTTTTCTAAACGGGCACGGGGAATGACAAAGTGCTTGGCGGGAAAGATGGTTAAATCATCCGGGCTGCCTTTTATTTCCCCTGTTAAAGGATTAAAAATAGACAGCCGTTGGATTTTTTCGCCCTGCCATTCTAACCGCCGGCCATCCTGGCCGTAAGCCGGCCATATTTCTATCGTCTCTCCCCGCAGACGAAACTTCCCCCGGGAAAATTCGTAGTCATTGCGTTCATACTGCAAATCAACTAAATGCCGGATAAGTTCATTTTGTGAAATTTCCCGGCCGCAATTGATATGCAAACCCAAACTCTGCCAGTCCGCGGGATCGCCAAGGCCATAAATACAGGAGACACTGGCGACAATTATTACATCATCCGATTCCAATAAAGCGCTGGTAGCCGAAAGTCGTAACCGGTCAATCTCGTCATTTATAGAAGCGTCCTTTTCAATATAGGCGTCTGTCTGCGGCACATAGGCTTCCGGCTGATAATAATCGTAGTAACTGACAAAATATTCCACCCGGTTATGGGGGAAAAATTGTTTGAATTCGCTGAAAAGCTGAGCCGCCAGGGTTTTGTTATGAGAAATTACCAGGGCCGGCTTTTTAAAACGCTGAATTACGTTGGCGATAGTAAATGTTTTTCCCGAGCCGGTTACCCCCAGAAGCACCTGGTGCTTTTTGCCTTTTGAAATTCCCCGGGTTAGTTTTTCCACCGCCTGTTCCTGATCCCCCTGAAGTTTAAATTCGGAAACCAAATTAAATTGCGCCATTTTTTCTCTGTGTGTTCTGTGGCCGTATTTTTAGAGTATGTATTGTTAAATGTTAGATGTCCGATGCTTCTTTTTTTCAGTATCTCCGTTCTTCTGTGTTTCCGTGGTTTGCCTTTTTTCTTTTTTTCTCTGTGTGCTCTGTGGTTATTTTGCCTTTTCTTTCTCGTCCTCTCTGTCTTCTAACTTAATTGTCCCTATAGCCATTCCGCAAAAAAACCAAAAAGCTACCGCCAAAGGCAGACTGTAAAAATTGGTGTCCACAAAACTGTGGACTAAAAAGCCGAAAAGACCGCTTAAAATTCCGATTAACATCACTTCTCGATTACCGTTACCCAGACGTTTCAAGGCCCGCAGGCGATTGGCAAAAAGCACCAGCATCATCAGCAGAAAAACAGAAACACCGATAAGACCGATTTCACCCGCCATTTGCAGATAGCAATTGTGAGCATACCAACCGCCGTTGCTCTGGGGCAAACTGTACTTAGGATAGTTGACGCAAAAGGTGTTAACCCCATGCCCGATTAGGGGATGAACCTCAATCATCTTTATCGCTCCCCGCCAAATTAGCACCCTCTCCTGATTTGACCCACTGCTAAAGGCGAAGATTTGTAAAACCCGGTTTCGAAAAGAGGAAGGAATGAAAAAGAGACTGACTAAAAACAATATTAAAATTGCCGGCACCAGCCGTTTTTTATGCACGACGGCTAAAAAAGTTATTCCCGCCAGCACCCCGGCCCAGGCCCCCCGTGAATAGGTTAAAGCCAAAGCGATAAAAAGCAAGGAGATGGCCAAAAATGAGAGAATTTTGACTTTTCTCTTTAGCCTGCCAAAAATAGCCAGGCTCATAAAAAGCGGAATGATTAAAACCAGGTAGGCCCCAAAATCATTAGGATGTTCAAAAGAAGCGGTCATCCGGTTTTTACCGGCCACCACATCCATACGACGCAGGCGAATTAAATCAAACCCGATAAAATATTGGATTAATCCGTCAATGGCAATAAGACTGCATACGATCAGGCTGAGACGAACCAGTTTCTCGAAAAAGCGCGGCTTATCCATATAATCGACCACGATGAAGAAAATCATGAGATATTGAAAAATTTTGGCTAACCCCCTGATACTTACGTAGCCAAAAGCGGTATTATGCATGGAGATGATATTAAGCAGGACAAACAGCGGGATTAACAGCGACAGCGGTGTGTAAGGAATACTCAAGTCTCGTTGAAAAATCTTCTTCAACAGCCATGCCATGATTATCAGCGTCGAGGCAATCTCAACTATTGCCCGGGAGAAAGGTATGGCAATAACCAGCAAATAGAAACATCTGATAATCCAGCGGTCGCAAAAGGAAATTATTTTTGTTCTGTCCATTTTCTATTATTCTTAATTAATGATTACACAGATTTCCTTATAGATTACGCAGATTTAACTTCATACCATCCATTTTTAGACATTCAACACATTTTTACCTGTGTAATCTAAGCTTCTTAATCTGTGCAATCTTATTAAAATTCTTTAATAAGCGTTCTTTATGGCTAAAAGAGATCTCAATAAAATCTTAATGTCAAAAAAAACAGACCAATTCTCGGCATAAAAAAGGTCGTATTTAGTCCGCTCTTTAATTGAAGTATCACCTCTTAAACCGTTAATCTGGGCCCAGCCGGTTATTCCCGATTTTATCTTATGGCGGCCCATATAGCGGGGAATAACCTCTTTAAACTGCCCTACAAAATAAGGCCGTTCCGGACGGGGTCCGACCAGACTCATATCCCCCTTTAAAACGTTAAAAAGCTGCGGCAGTTCATCAATATTTAACCGCCGTAAAAATTTTCCGATTTTAGTCCGGCGTTTATCGTTGACTTTAGTTCTGATCGGCCCGGTACGGGCTTCGGCATCAACCGTCATAGTGCGGAATTTATGTATCCAGAAATTCTTGCCGTCCTGTCCTACCCTCTCCTGTTTATAAAAAATCGGGCCAAGAGAATCCATTTTAACAAAAATAGAAACCACTAAGAATAAAGGGGAAAGCAGAATTATACCGGCGGCTGAGGCAACGGCATCCATAGTTCTTTTTAGAAATCGATTCCATGTTTCATCCAGCGACGTTCCTTTAAGTCCGAGCAAAGTTACTCCGCTGAAATTTTCTATTTTTACCTGGCTGGTAATTACACCCAGGAAATCAGCCACCATTCTAAACCCAATCATCTCTTTTTCACAACCCAGAATAATCTCCACTATGTTTTCCCGGGGTAACTCCGGCTGAGTCAAAATTACTTCGTCTATCCCTTTCTCCGGCAGAATTTTTGATAAATCCGCCAAATTGCCGATTACCGGCAAACCCATAATGTATCTCCCCGGATTTTCCTCCTCCTGCTTACAGCTTATCAAACCAACCGGTTCATATCCCCAGCGGGGGTTACGATAGATAGTTTGCAGAACCCTCCGGGCATTCTCGCCGGTGCCGATGATTAAGGTCCGAAGGTTCTCTCCTCTCACCTGTCTAAGCCAAAGTTCAAAATTCGCCATAATCAGGCGGAAAATAGTTACTGAAAAAATTACCATGATCCAGCCCAACAACAATACACTGCGGGAATAAGAAAACTCGCGATACAGAAAAGTTGCCGCCATTAAAATTAATATGCTGACCATCATTGATTTAAAAACGGCCGCGAATTCTTCAGCAAAAGAAAGTCTCTTGTCCAGACTATAAACCCCGTAAGTGCGCAGGGCTAAAAGAAGAATAACGGTAACTATGGCCAGGGCGCGGATGTATTGTGCTACCGGGGGGATACCATAAAAGATGGGGATAACACCGGAGAGAAAACGCAGCCAGTAGGCGAAAAGGAAAGAAAGATTGATTAAAAGAATATCTCCGCCAACTAGGATAATGGTAATGAAAATGGTTCGGCCTCTATTAGGCAACCTTTTCTCCTTTGAATTCCTGATACCGGGTGAAAATGAAATTTCTTAGCTTCTCCAGGTGAACTCTCCGGTCAAATTTTAACGCATGCGCCCGGAGAAAGGCCGGGTCAAAAGTCAAGTTTTGAAATTTTTTAACCGCCTCGGTTAAAGATTCAATTTGAGGCCGGTTAAAAAATATGCCTGTTTTTTCTTCGAGCACCGTTTCCTTTACCCCGCCTTTTCCGTAAGCAATAACCGGACAGCCCATCGCTTGCGCCTCCAGGGGAACAATCCCAAAATCTTCTTCACCCGGGAAAATTAAAGCCCGGGCATTATGGTAATATTCACGAATACTATCTTTGGGCTGCCAGCCTAAAAACTTAACGTTTGGGCGGGCTAATTTTCCCAGCCGCTTTCTCTCAGGGCCCTCCCCGATAATCACCAGAGGCAGTCCTGAACGATTGAAGCTCTCGACAGCCAAATCAACCTTTTTATACGGCACCAGGGCAGAAACAATAAGAAAATAATCCCGGGAAGATTCTTTCTTCGGGGGAGAAAAAAATTCCGTATCTACTGGGGGGTAGATAATACCGGCAACTTCCCGGCCGTAGATATTTTTGATTTTGCGGGCGATATTTTGCGAAATGGCCAGGAAAAAATCAACTTGCCGGGAGGATTCTAAATCCCATTTCCTGAGTTTCTTGAGAATTAAATTAATGACCTTCCTGATTTTCGGCGGCCAGTGCCCAAAATAATCTCCGTGAAAATCCCAGGCATAACGCATCGGGGTCAAACAATAACAAATGTGACAGGTTGAAGATGAGGTTTTCACCCCCTTGGCGACACAATGGCTGGAAGAGATAACCATCTCATATTCTCTAAGATCAAACCGGCCGATGGCTTTGGGGAAAAAGGGCAGAAAATAGCGGTAATTCTTGAATATCGCAGGAACCCTCTGCAGGAAAGAGGTTTTAACCGGCATACGGTTAATTATAGCAGAAACTCTATCCGGATTATAAATCAGGGTATAGACCGTCGCGTCAGGAAATAACTCGCACAGCCCTTCCATGATTTTCTCCCCTCCGCGCATACCGGTCAGCCAATCATGAACTAAAGCCACTTTCATTTTTTCCACCTGCTCTTAAAGCATTTATGTTACCCCATAACTAACTAAAAGTCAAGTGGTTATAGGGTTTTTGTTATAGGGTTTTTGTCAAATTTCCCCCACAATCTCTTCCAGAATATCCTCTATGGTTACTATGCCCAGAGGTCTTCCGGCCTGGTTTATAACTAAAGCCATCACCTGTCTCTCTTTTCTCAATTGAGAAAGCAGGCGGTCTATCGGTGTGTTTTCTAAAACCGAAAAAACCGGCCGGATAAAATCACCTAACATGGTCTTGTTATTATCCTGTTCGTAAAGCAAATCGTAAATATTTAGTAAACCGATTACATTCTCTTTTCTCCCTTTATAGACAGGATACCGGGAAAATTTTCTCCCCCCGGCGATTTCTTTTACCCTCGATAAGGAGGTATTTATTTCAAAAGCGGTTACGTTTACCAGTGTCTCCATTATGTCCCTGGCCAAGGTGGCGCCAAAATCAAAAATATGATAAATCATCCGCCTTTCCCCCGGTTCCACTACGCCTTCCCTGACGCTTTCTTCCACTAAAAATTTTAATTCTTCCTTGCTCACAAAAGGGCTCTTGGTGGTTTTCTGCCCTCCAAAAGGTTTTAACAAAAGCTGCGGAAACAAGCTAATCGTCTTAACCAGAGGTGAAAGCAAAATAAAGGAAAGCTTAAGCATCGGAGAAATCGCCATGACAATCCGGTCAGCATGCTGGCGAAATAAAGTTTTGGGAATGATTTCACTAAAAATTAAAATAAGCGGGGTGAGAATAACCGTCGCTATCAAAGCTCCCTGGGCAGCAAAATATTTGACCGCCCAGGAAGTAGCCAGAGCCGACGCAATGACTACCGCAAGATTGGTTCCCACCAGGGTGCTGCTTAAAAAATATTCCGGGTTTTGTAAAAACTCTTTTAATAATAACGCCCTTTTTACTTTAAAATCTGCCAGGCTTCTAAGCCGTAATCTATTTAAGGAAATAATTCCTATCTCGGCACCCGAGAAAAATCCCGCAAAAATTATGCAAAGGAAAACGGCGGTGAGAAAACCAAAAAACTCCATGCTATTTTATCTCCAGAAGAATTTTCCTGATTCTATTTTTGCCCATCTTTTTAACGGTGAAGGTAAGATTTTTAAAACTGATTTTTTCGTCTTGTTTGGGGATGCGCCCGAAAAGCGAAAAAACAAATCCCCCGATGGTATCACTTTCTTCTTCAGGTAAATTTAAATCCAGCTTGCGGTTAACAGTGGAAAGCTCTAATTTTCCATTGATAATTGCGGATTTTTTATCAAGTGTTTCAATTAATTTTTCTTTGGGCTCGAATTCATCCTGTATTTCGCCAACAATTTCTTCCAGGATATCTTCCAGGGTAATTAATCCGGCGGTCCCTCCATATTCGTCAACTATAATCGCCATTTGTAGATTTTTTTTCTGGAATTCTTTAAGCATCTCATCAATTTTCTTGGTTTCAGGAATTAATACAGCCGCCTTCATCAGACGTTTGATATTTTTATTTTCGGAAAGAAGGTAGTCCTTGGTATGAATAACACCGGCAATATCATCAAGATTCTTTCCATATAAAGGAATCCGGGCGTGCTTTGCCTTCCGCATAAACTTAATTACATCTTCGGCTGGAGCATCCATCTGGAGAGCAACCATATCAACTCTGGGAATCATGATTTCATTCACGTCTGTATCCCCGAATTCAAAAACGCTGTAAATCATTTCTTCTTCTGTTTCTTTTACCACCCCTTCTTTTTTGCCGATTTTTATTAAGTTCTGCAGTTCCTTCTCGGTCAAATACGGTTTCTTTACGGAAATTTTTCCACCCAGATGAGAAATAAAAAAATCAGTAACATTCGTCAAAATTTTTCGTATCGGGAGAAAAAATTTAAGAAAAAATTTAATCGGGTAGATTATTTTTAAAACCACTCTCTCTGCCCGCTGGACAGCATAGGTTTTAGGGGTAATTTCACCAAAAGTAATGATAAGCAAAGTCATTAAAATAATAGAAAGGCTAACTCCTATCTCACCCCAAAGTCTAATGGCTATCAAGGTAGCCAGGGAGGTGGCAGCAACATTCACTAACATATTGCCTATTACGATAGTGCTTAAAAGCTGGTAAGGCTGAGATAGCAGTGAAGAAACAAGGGTTCCCCGATGGCTGAATTTTCTCTGGAGGCGGTGGATTTGCAATTTACTCAAGGAAAAAAGAGCGGTTTCCGAACCGGAAAAAAAAGCGGAAAGACCAAGCAATAATAAAAGCAACCCTAACTGACTTGATAATATCGACAATTAAACCTCACCCAGGGTTTCCCCTGGCCCCATTTTTTATATCTCCTTACTCCTTGCTTTCAGGGCAGGAGGTATTGGCACGCCCGGAGGGACTTGAACCCCCGACCTTTAGCTTCGAAGGCTATCGCTCTATCCAGCTGAGCTACGGGCGCATATTATTTTGTTAAACTATTTTTTAATAACCTTATCCGAAGGAATCTTAATGCTGAATTCAGAACTAACCGTACCGCGAATGATTTTCCCAGTAGTTTTTATTTTCCCGGACAATATTTTCAAACCTTCCGGGATAACCTTTATCTGCCAGGAATCTCTTAAGATAATCTCCGGCATCCCCTTATATTCCCTGACCAGGCCAAAAATCTTTACTTGTTTATTATTAAAATAATTTTCCGGGGAGTCGGGGAATCTATGGAAATCCGAAGAAAAAATAACCGCCCTAAAATCCTTTTTCCCTTCGGGATGAAAATTCAAAAAACAAGCTTTTCCGGAATTAACCGTATCGACCACCGTACCTTTAACCGTAACATACTTCCCATAGTAGTTATGCGCATCCCTCCAGGCTATGGTTAAACCATCCTTCTGTCCCCAAAAACCCCTTTTTCCCTTCTGGGCTAGATTCTGGTATTCTTTAAATTTCTCTTGGTATTTAAAGGGGCTTCCCAAAAAGACATAGCCGTATCCCTGTTTAATAATCTCCGCATTTAGAAGCCGGCCGTCAGAAAGATAGACATAGGCAAAAATTCGTCCGTGTTTCTCTTTCTTTTGAGGGCCATATTTCAATCTCACCCCTTTACCTTCCACCATATTTTTGGTAAATTCCCGGGCCTCTTCGGCGAAATACCTAACCGGTTTACTGGCGGAGTTTAACTCGGGTGTGTCAACGCCAATAAGCCGGATATGGTCGTCGTTAGAAAGAATCACTGTATCGCCGTCTATTACCTTCGCAACTATTTTCTTTTTAAATAAGCAGGTAATTTTTTGCCCGGGGATAACCCTGGCCAGACAATAAATTGATACCGGGATGATTAAGAGAAGCAATAAAATTATTTTTTTCTTTTTGCCGGTTTTTATACCCATAGGTTCTCCTTTTTTTCTTTACCAATTGTCGTAGGCGGCCCGTGGCCGGGATAAACCTTTATATTATCTGCCAAGACAAAAAGCTTGCTTTTAATGGAATGTATAAGCTTCTCCGTGCTGCTATAAGGAATATCTGTCCGGCCGACACCAGAGGCAAATAAGGTATCACCTGAAAAAAGCGTCCCGCCGCATATAAGGCAAATACTGCCCGGCGTATGTCCGGGTGTGTGAACAACTTCCAGATTTAAATTATCTGCTTTTATTATATCCCCGTCTTTTAAAAGTCGTTCCGGCCTCCCCTGCACGATAAAAGGTGAAGACGAAAGATTCTTATGCGGATCGGATAAAAACCCGGCATCATCTTCGTGTATATAAACCGGTAGTCCAAATTGGCTGTTAGCCGCTATATGGTCGGCATGACCATGGGTGTTGATAATAAATAAAGGAGTTAAATTCCTGGAGCGAATAGAACTCTTAATTTTCTGAAAGTCACCTCCCGGATCT
Source organism: Candidatus Ratteibacteria bacterium (assembly GCA_034717985.1). Lineage (GTDB taxonomy): Bacteria > CAZDME01 > JAYEMH01 > JAYEMH01 > JAYEMH01 > JAYEMH01. The sequence continues at coordinate 990 of JAYEMH010000017.1, read as the reverse complement.
ATGATAAGACATCTTTTTGTCTCCGCATCTACCAACAGGTAACAATTAGTCTGAAGTTCGCCAACAACAATTCTATGGGTTATATAGCCCATTAGGCACCTTTAGCGGTTATATTGTATCAAGTTTAAGTCAACTTATCAAGCGAACATTTTTAAAAAATAAGGGGAATTATTCCGGGGCATTTATTGGCAGGTTACTCGTTTTTATCTTTTAAAACCAATCGTTTAACTGTTTTATGCGTAAGAGCTTCCCGAAGCTCTATTTTATTTCTATCATAGGCTATATACGTCGGAGTAATCCCATCTATCCAGGCGCCGCAATTTGCATATATTCCGTTCTCGATAACATAGAGCTGGGCCCGGTGAGTATGTCCGAAAATAACAATTTTGGCTCCCTTATTCAGGTGATTCTTTACCGCTTTTTCAAACTCTCCAAAATGTCCCCCTCTTTTTAAATATGCCTTTGTGGCCGGAGTAATTTTATTCCTTATTGACATTGCCTGACGCAAAAACTGAAAATTTTCCAATGCTTTTTTCGTCCACTTATCAACACCGGGATGCAAAAATTTTTCAAGGCTGGCAACAAACAAGTTTAAACGTTTCCCTGAAGGCCATCTAATTGATTGCAGGGGGTTTTTGTAACGATTAAATATGTCGTATCGGTGGCCATGTTCAGCAACAATACCGTCTTCGTCGCGGTACTCTAAACATATGCCAACAGCTAAATCGGTAAATCTTTCAAAGGGTATGTAATCGTGATTTCCAACTACATAGGTTAATTTTATTTTATTTCTTAACAGTAAAAGTCTCTTTATAATTTCACTATGCTTGAACAAAACCCTGTCTAAATCAGCCTGCCATAATTCCAGCAGATCACCTACGATAATCAATTCCTGAGCTTCACCTTCTGCAAATTCAAGGAATTCCAAGAACTCTTTATCCCGGTGAAAATCATCCGTCCGAGAACCATCACCTAAGTGTAAATCGCTAA
>JAYEMH010000016.1:0-15910 GCA_034717985.1 Candidatus Ratteibacteria bacterium | reverse complement strand
TTTATTAACCCGAGGCCGCTTTAGTTTCTTTAAAAGCTCTTTAATACCTAAAAACGCCTCGGAAGTTATTCTTTTAATTTTCCGCGGTCTCTCGGGGAGGGGGATACTATGTTTCTTCCCATTCCCATTCCTGACGTATTTTTCCCTTGTCATCCCTGCCTATATATGCTACAGTAAGTCCTGTTTTCGCTTTCGCTAAACCTTTCATACCACAAGGAGAAGACAAAAATGAAAAAGAAAATTCATCCAGCTTATAAAGAAACCACCATTACCTGTGCCTGCGGAGAGGTTATTCCTATTCGTTCCACCAAGCAGAATATTAGGATTGAAATTTGTTCCAAATGCCATCCGCTTTTTACCGGCAAACAGAAACTTCTGGATACAGCCGGCCGGGTTGAGCGTTTCGAACAGAGATACGCTAAAGGGAAAATTATTAAAAAGCCCAAAGAGAAAAAAACGTCATGAAAGTAAGATTAATTGCTCATACCCCGAAGCCGCTTAAGGTAATCTATGTAGCCGCTAAAACCTGCGCCTCGGCCTCAACCCCGCAGGAGATATGGGACAAGTCTGTTCCGAGAGAAAATATGGGGAAATTTATCGAGGGTATCCTGCAGGCGGGACACCTTTCGGTAACTGAACACATATCATTTACCTGGGCTGTTTCCGGGATTAGCCGGGCTTGCACCCATCAGTTGGTCAGAAGCCGTCTGGCCAGTTTCAGCCAGCAGAGCCAGAGGTACGTTCGTTTCGGGGAAAATTTAGGCTACGCTATTCCTGGGAAGATAAAGAAGAAGCGCCATAAAGCCCTTATTCCTTATCTGGAAACAATGGAAAAAAGCCGGCATATCTATTTGCAATTGGTCAAAAGAGGCATACTGCCCGAGGACGCCCGTTACCTTTTACCCAATGCGGCCTTGACTAACATTGTTATTACCATGAATTTTCGGGAGTTATTACATACAGCATCTTTGCGTTTATGCCAGCAGGCGCAATGGGAGATTAGGGCGCTTTTCAAAGAAATGAAGAGGGAAATTAGCCAGCTGGAGCCTTTTTTCGGCAAGAAGTTAGTGCCCAAATGCCAGGTTTCAGGTTATTGTGACGAGGAAAAATCTTGTGGTTTAATGCCGAAAAAAAGGGTAAAGAAGAGTAAAAAGAAATGATTGCGCAAGGAAATTTAGAAAAAATCAGAAAGCTTGAAAGCCGTTTTTTGAAAATAGAGAAGCTTTTAGCTGACCAGCAGACATTAAATCAACTTCAGGAATACAAAAAACTTTCCAAGGAGTTTTCTGAAATTAAAACGGTAGTCGAAAAATTCCGGCTCTGGAAAAAATTAGATGAGGAGCTGAAAGAAACCCGGGAGCTTACCGAAAGCAAGGATAGAGAAATGGCCTGTTTAGCGAAAGAGGAAATAGAAAAAATCAACACAAAAAGAGAGAAGGTGGAAGGAGAAATAACGGTTTTACTTAATCCACCTGATCCTGACGCTAAACGGAATGCGATTGTAGAAATACGGGCCGGAACCGGGGGGGAAGAAGCCTCTCTCTTTGCCGCGGCTCTTTTTCGGATGTACAGCAAGTTTGCCGAGACTAAACAATGGCATATTGAGGTGATGAATACAAACTTTACCGGCAAAGGGGGAATGAAGGAAATTATTTTTGAAATTAACGGTGTCGGAGCCTACGGTTCACTTCGTTATGAAAGCGGTATTCATCGGGTCCAGAGAGTGCCGGTGACCGAATCAAGCGGACGCATTCATACTTCGGCTGCTACGGTAGCTGTTTTCCCGGAAATAAAGGAGCAGGAGCTGGTTATTGAACCTAAAGATATTCGCGTTGATGTATTTCGTTCTTCCGGGTGCGGCGGGCAAAGCGTAAACACCACCGATTCAGCGGTGCGGATTACCTACCTCCCCACCGGGACAGTGGTAACCTGCCAGGACGAACGCTCGCAATATAAAAACAAAAGCAAGGCTCTTCGGGTGCTGCGAGCCAGGTTAAATCAGGAGATTCAGGACAGGAAACAAAAGGAAATCTCAAAACTCCGCAAAACTCAAGTTGGGTCAGGTGACCGCAGCGAAAAAATTCGCACCTATAACTTTCCTCAAAACCGCCTTACCGACCATCGTTTCAATCTCACGTTTTACCGACTGAACGATATTCTGGATGGCAATTTGGAAGAACTTTTTGAGGCGCTTCAAAAGGCGCTTGCCGCCTAAATCCTTAAAGACAGTCAATTATGCCTAATTTATTAAGCTGGACAGAGAACTATTTCGCAAATTCTAATATTGCCAATGCCAGGTCTGAGGCAGAATTTCTCTTGAGCGGATTCCTCGGATGTTCAAAGACGGACTTATATCTAAATATGCCCGCCATAGCGCTCCGTAAAGAGAAGATTTTTTGCCGGCTGGCGGCGAAAAGAAGCCGGGGCGTCCCCCGGCAGGTTTTATTAGGCCGGACCCAGTTTATGGATTGGACATTTTTAGTTCAAAAGGGAGTTTTTATCCCCCGCTGGGATTCAGAGTTTCTGGTTGAGGAAGCATACCGGATTATTGAAAAATATTTTTCCCGCTCTGAGCCGAAAATTTTAGACATGGGAACCGGTTCAGGGATTATTGCCATATCTCTGGCGAAAAAGTTCCCTGAAAGCCGGCTTTTTGCCGTTGATAAATCCAGCCGGGCGATTCGGTTAGCCCGAAGAAATGCCGGGATTTTAGGCGTGAAAGACCGAATTTGTTTTCGGCAAGGGGACCTCTTTTCCGCCCTTAAAAAGAGGGATTATGAGCCGGGATTTTCCCTGATTGCAGCCAACCTTCCCTATATTCCGACGGTTTCATTGCCGACTTTACCAATTGAAGTGAAAAATTTTGAACCGAGGCAGAGTCTTGACGGTGGCAAAGACGGCTTTGAGCTTTATCGCCGCCTGTTATCCCGCTCCGGGTGTTATCTTAAAGAAAAAGGCTTTATTGTCTTAGAAATCGGCGAAGGACAAACCGAGCTTTTGCGGAAGCTGGCTGAAGAAGAAGAGGGTTTTGAATTTATCCGGGTCATTCAGGATTACCGCCGGCTCGATCGAATTGTTGTCTTGAGGAGAAATTAAACTAAATGGATCAGATTGTCGTAAACGGGGGAAGAAGTCTGATCGGTGAGGTAGAAATTAGCGGTTCTAAAAACGCCAGTCTACCCATTTTAGCGGCTGCTATTCTGGCCGATGACCAGTCTCAAATTGAAAATGTTCCCAATCTTAGGGATGTTCACACTATCGGCGAGGTTTTACGAATTCTGGGCGCCGGGGTAAGTTTTAAACCGGGGAATAAAGTAGAAATTGATCCCTCAACTCTTCAAGGGTATGAAGCGCCGTATGAATTAGTTAAAACAATGCGCGCCTCTATTTACGTTTTAGGTGCTCTTTTGGCTAAACGCGGTCGGGCCAAAGTTTCAATGCCCGGTGGATGTGCCATTGGATTCCGTCCGGTAGATTTACACCTTAAGGGACTGAAAAAATTAGGAGCCAAATTTTCTTTGGAACACGGATATATTTACGGTGAAGCCAGAAAGCTTGTCGGAGCGGAAATTTACCTGAATGTTCCCAGCCTCGGGGCAACGGTTAATATTTTGTTAGCGGCGGTCCTGGCTGAGGGGGAGACCCGGCTTAAAAATGCCGCCTGTGATCCGGAAATTATCGATCTGGTAAATTTTTTAAAAAAAATGGGGGCTCGAATTTCCGGCGAAGGAACCGACCAGATTAATGTTGAAGGGGTAAAAAGTTTGAAAGGGGTTAATTATCGGGTTATTCCGGACAGGATTGAAGCGGGAAGTTATCTGGCAGCCGCCATAATGACTGGCGGAAAAGTAAAAATCAAAAACTGCCGGCCGGAACATTTAACGGCGGTAATTGATAAAATAAAGGAAATGGGCGCTTTAATAGATTCAAAGCCGGATTGCATTCAGGTGCACAAAAGCAGGAAACTATCTCCGGCTGAAATAATTACCCACCCTTATCCCGGATTTCCGACCGATATGCAGGCGCAGGCTGTGGCGCTTCTGGCGGTTACTCCGGGGACAAGTATGGTTACCGAAACTGTTTGGCCGAGCCGTTTCATGCATGTTGAAGAACTGGAACGAATGGGGGCACGGATTCACCAGAAAGGATCCAGTATTGTTATTGAAGGAGTTAAGCGATTAAGCGGGGCACAGGTTATGGCGACCGACCTGCGGGCCAGCGTAGCCTTGATTATTGCCGGATTGGCAGCCGAAGGAGAGACGGTAATCTCGCGTATTTATCATCTGGATAGGGGATACGAAAACCTTGTTGGCAAACTGGAAAAATTAGGCGCCAGGATAGAACGAATAGCAAATAGGAGGTAAAAATGGCTTTAGTGATGCGTTTGCGGCGGGAGGGAACTAAGAAGAAACCATTTTATCAAATTGTGATAATCGATTCTCGCTCTAAACGGGAAGGTAAGTTTAAAGATAACATCGGAACTTATAACCCCTTAAAAAATCCTTCGCTGATAAAAGTTGACCAGAAGAAAGCGGTTAGTTGGTTGGAAAAAGGAGTTAAACCTTCAGCCACGGTTAAGAAACTTTTAAAAATTTCAAAAATTTAATTTGATGAAGATAGACGTATTAACTTTATTTCCAGATATGTTCCGGGGGCCGCTGGAGATGAGTATGCTCAAACGGGCCCGGGCTAAGAAAGCAGTAAATATTCGCATTTTCGATATCCGCTATTTTACTAAAGGAAAACACCGCCTGGCTGATGACTATTCTTATGGCGGCGGTTCAGGGATGATTATGAAGCCCGAGCCGATTTTTGAGGCTGTTAAAGCAGCTTCCGGGGAATCTTATTCCAAATTACAAAAAAAGAACCGGAGGTTTCCCTGGATTATTCTGTTATCGCCGCAGGGTGTTCAGTTCACTCAAAAAAAGGCAAAAGTGTTTGCCGGGAAGAAACATCTCATTTTTATTTGCGGCCGTTATAAGGGAATAGATGAAAGAGTGCGCCGGTATCTGATCAATGAGGAAATTTCTATCGGCGACTATGTTTTAAGCGGAGGGGAAGCGGCCGCATGGGTGATAACCGAGGCAGTTACCCGGTTAATTCCGGGTGTCGTGGGCGATAAAGAATCGGTAGAAACCGATTCTTTTTATCGGGAAAATATTTTTGACTGGCCGCATTATACCCGTCCGTTTAAATATCGGGGATGGCCGGTGCCTAAAATTCTAATTTCTGGGAATCATAAAAAGATTCAGGTCTGGCGAAGAAAAAAGGCTTTGGAGAAGACTTTTTCCAGAAGGCCGGACCTGCTATTGAAGGAGAAAAACTATGAATAAATTGCAGGATTTCGAAAAAGCTTATTTAAAGACAGAGCTCCCTTCTTTTTCCGTCGGGGATACCGTGGAGGTTGATTTTACGATCCGCGAAGGAGAAAAAACCAGGCTTCAAACCTTTATTGGAATCGTAATTCGCAGGCAGAACAAAGGCGTGAGCGAAACATTTACGGTGAGGAAAATTTCTTATGGCGAAGGGGTAGAGAGAACTTTCCCGCTTCATTCGCCCGGGCTTAAAAGTGTCAGGGTGGTAAAAAAAAGCAAGGTCAGAAGGGCCAAGCTTTATTATCTCCGAAAGAAGATAGGGAAGAAAGCTAAATTGAAAGAACGCCAGGGATCGGGGGAACCGGTAGTAATTAAGGAGGAAAAACCGGCTTCATAAGTCAAAATGGCGAAAAAAGCAAACATCGATCTGCCGCCGGATTTCTACGAAAGGCATTTACAGAATACCGGTTATCGATTAGTAGCCGGGGTGGATGAGGCTGGCCGGGGCCCTTTAGCCGGGCCGGTGGTAGCGGCAGCGGTAATACTACCGGGGCAATTTCATCTTCCGGGAATAAAAGACTCAAAGAAACTCCGGCCCCGGGAAAGAGAGAACTTTTTTGGTGTGATTTTAGAAGAGGCCGTTAGTTTCGGCCTGGGCATAATTAACGAACGGGCGATTGATTATTTAAATATCAGAGAGGCCTCTTTTAAAGCCATGGAGAGAGCCATATTGAATTTAAATCCACCGCCGGATATGGTTTTAATTGATGGTTTTGTTGTTTTCGAGGTAAGTATTCCTCAGTTAGCCATAACCAAAGGAGATAATTTAAGTATTTCCATAATGGCGGCTTCTATTGTTGCCAAGGTAATCCGGGACCACCTTATGGATATTTACGATAAGATTTTCCCTCGGTATTGTTTTTCGCAGAATAAAGGATACGGAACAGAGGGGCATCTTAGAATCATTAACGATTCCGGGAGATGTTTTCTTCATCGTAAAAGTTTTCAAATAAAAGGGTGGGGAAAGAAAGAATATTAGGGAACTTACCGCAATTTAATTGATTGAAGGAGAAATAAAGGCAATGAAACTTAAAAAGAAGGCAATTTGTATTTTCGCAGGTTCTTTTATCGTGGTTATCTTGCTGGTCGGTTTTTTTCTTTTGATTCAGAGCCGTATTGAAAAGCGGATTGCCCAGAAGTTTTATTTCGGTAGGAATTTAATCGAGGAAAAAAAATGGAAGGAAGCAACTGGTATTTTTGAGGAAATATTCACTAATTATCCGGAAAGTAAAAATTCGGTTGGTTCAATTTTTTATTATGCCTTTTCACTTGAGAAACTTGACCGGATCGATGAAGCCGCCTCATTTTTGACTAAAATCATTGAAGAATTTCCCATGTCCACCTGGGTGGCGCCGAGTTTGATAATGCTGGCGCAAATAAAAACGGAAAAAGGAGCGCTTTTGGAAGCGCAGGAACTTTATGAAAAGGTTGCTTCTGAGTTCAAAGACTCTGCATCGGTTGAAGAAGCCTGGTTGGGGCTGGGTGGGATTTACGCGATAAAGGGAGAATTAGCGGAGGCGAAAAGTTTTTATGAAAGAGTGATTAATGAATTTCCCCAGGATGATTTTTATTCCAGCGCCCGGAAACATTTAGGGGATCTGAACGTAAAGATGATATATTCTTCTTACCCCAGTGTGGGCAGTTTTAACTATAAAGTTGGATCCGGTGATACCCTGGACAGTATCGCCCGGCGGTTTAACACCACTGTTGATTTACTTGAAGAATCCAATCAATTAAAATCAAATTATCTTTCTATCGGCCAGCGTCTTAAAATTACTCCTTCTCATTTCAATATTTACGTCAGTAAAGCAAAAAACATATTGGTTTTGAAATATAACGATGAAATAATAAAAATTTATTCGGTCGCGACGGGAAAATTTAACTCTACTCCAGTAGGAGATTTTAAAATTACCGACAGATTGAAAAATCCTGTGTGGTATCGCTACGGGCGAAAAATTCCCAGCGGTCATCCTGACAATATTCTCGGAACGCGCTGGCTTGGACTTTCTGAAGCCGGATACGGCATTCATGGCACCACCCAGCCGGAATCTATCGGCAAGCAGGCTACGGACGGTTGTGTGCGAATGTTAAATAAGAATGTGGAAGAAGTATACAGATTGGTGACCACGGGCACGGCGGTAAAAATTGTTGATTGAGGGAAAAAATGCAGAGAAGCGGATTAGATTTCGAAAAACCGATTGTTGAGCTCGAGAAGAAAATCGAAGAATTAAAAAGGATATCTTCAAAAGAGCATTTGAATATTCAGCAGGAAATCGTCCAGCTGGAAGAAAGAGCCGGCAAACTTAAAAGGGATATTTTTTCAAATCTTAATGCCTGGCAGAGGACGCAATTAGCGAGACTGACGGAACGTCCTTCCACACTGGAGTATATGAAATTGATGATGGATGATTTTATCGAACTGCATGGAGATAGATTGTTTTTTGATGATGAAGCAGTGGTGGCCGGCATCGGAAAACTTGCCGGGCATTCGGTGGTAATTGTCGGGCACCAGAAAGGCAAGAATACCAAGGAGAATGTGCGCCGGAATTTCGGTATGCCGCATCCGGAGGGGTACCGGAAGGCATTGCGGTTGATAAAGACGGCTGAAAAATTTTCATTTCCGTTAGTAACTCTGATTGATACCCCGGGAGCTTATCCGGGGATCGGTGCTGAAGAGCGGGGGCAGGCAGAGGCAATTGCCCGCAATTTAATGGAGATGTCCCGATTGTTCACTCCCATAATTGCTGTAATTATCGGAGAAGGAGGAAGCGGCGGCGCTTTAGGGATTGGCGTCGGAGATAGAGTCTTAATGCTGGAAAATTCTATTTATTCTGTAATTTCTCCGGAGGGATGCGCTGCCATTCTCTGGAAGGACCGCAAGAAAGCGGAATTGGCGGCCGAGGCGATGAAGCTGACATCGTTTGATCTTTTACGTTTAGGGATAATTGACGAAATCATCCCCGAACCCCTCGGTGGTGCTCACCGGGCCAAAGAGGAAGCCGCCGATATTCTTAAGGAAGTTCTTCTGCGTTACTTGGAAGAATTGAAGGAGTTATCGATTGACGAATTATTGAAGTCGCGCTATGGCAAATACCGTAAATTCGGTGTTTTTAAGGAGAAAGGAGATGAATCGTGAGTCTTCATAAAAGTTTAGAGAAAAAAAATCGCGGTTCCCATCGCAACGTCCTGAAACGTTTTGAACGGATAAAATACCTTAAGGGAAAAGATAAATGGGATGAGGAAAACCCCAAGTATTACGGCCTACCCAAGGTGAAATCTTTAAAACTCAAGGTAAAGAAAGCCAAGGCGGAGAAGCCGGCCGAAGGTGAAGCAGCCGCGGCTCTGGAAACAACCGAAACAGCTTCGCAGACGAAAGAAAAGGGAAAAGAGAAATAAAGGGGGAAAATTGAGCAACATCATTGTAGTCGGAACACAATGGGGGGACGAAGGTAAGGGAAAAATAATCGATTACCTTATGGATAAGTCTGATTATGCGGTTCGCTATCAAGGGGGGAACAATGCCGGGCATACCATAATAACAAAAGGTGAACCGTTTATTCTTCATTTAATCCCTTCAGGTATTTTTTATCCGGAAAAAATTTGTATTATCGGAAACGGAGTGGTGGTCGACCCGATGATTTTGCTTGAGGAAATTGATGAGTTGCGACGACGGGGCATCTCTGTTGAGAATAATCTAATCTTAAGTGAAAACGCCCACCTGATTTTTCCCTATCACAAATTATTAGATAAAGCCCGCGAAAAAAAGAAAGGGGCGCGGCGTATCGGCACTACCGGAAGAGGAATAGGCCCGGCCTATATGGATAAAGTGGCGCGGGTTGGTATCCGGGCAATCGATTTAAAAAACGAAAAAATATTCGCCGAGCTCCTCAAGCGTAATATTGAAGAGAAAAATGAATTGTTTACGCGGTTTTATAAACTCGAACCTCTTTTTTACGAAAAGATTTTAGAAGAATACCTGAATTATGGACGGCAGATAAAAAGGTATATTGCCGATACCGGCTTAATTATTAATCAGGCGGCGGCTTCGGGAAAAAATATTTTGTTTGAAGGAGCTCAGGGAACATTATTGGATATTGACTTCGGGACATATCCCTACGTCACTTCTTCTAATGCCTCCTCTGGCGGCGCCTGTACCGGCACTGGTTTGAGTCCGACGCAGATTGACCGGATTATTGGTGTGGCCAAGGCTTATAGCACCAGGGTAGGCGAAGGTCCTTTTCCTACTGAATTTCCGACGGAGTTTGCAGAAATGTTGCGGGAAAAAGGCAAGGAATTTGGGGCAACAACCGGAAGACCGCGCCGTTGCGGGTGGTTTGACGCGGTAATTGTTAAGCATTCGGTAATGATAAATCACCTTGATGGAGTAGCTATCACAAAACTGGACGTTCTTGACGATTTAAAGAAATTGAAAATATGTACCGGCTATAAATACCGGGGAACGATTTATAAGAATTTTCCTTATGAACTTGAGGTTCTGGAAAAAGGAAAACCCGTTTATGAAGAAGTGGATGGCTGGCAAACCTCTACGACCGAAATTACCGCTTATAATAAATTACCCTCCAATGCCCAGCGGTATTTAGAAAAACTTGCGAAAATTCTAAAGGTTGATATCTATTTAATCTCTGTTGGTTCAAAACGAAAACAGACGATTAGCTTAAAAGAAATATTCTAACTTAGAATTGTTTTGACAACCAACCTAAATCTTGGTATGCTACAGTGCCTTCTCAAATAAATTTTGACATTTTATTTTTGATGTTTGATTTTATAATCGGGCCGCTAGCTCATCCGGTAGAGCACCGCCCTTTTAAGGCGGGTGTGGAAGGTTCGAGTCCTTCGCGGCTCACCATTGCGTCCCCATCGTCTAGTGGTTAGGACATCACTCTTTCAAGGTGACGACATGGGTTCGACTCCCATTGGGGACGCCAGTTTTTTTTCGGATGAATCCTTCCAGCTAAATCATTCCGTAAATTTCCGCAGTTAAAATTCCAATTTATAAATGAAAGTCCAATGAAAAGTCCATTTTTTACTTGATAATCAGCTGAGAACGGTATATATTAATGAATAATGATATATCCGACTCTCTCATTATTCAGGGGTATCTGATGCGCAATAAGAACGGTATGACGCTAATAGAAGTTATCGCATCAATTATCTTGCTGCTTATTTGTATCGGCGGCATTACCGCTTTGCTCTATCAAAGCACCGAAACGAGTCATTGCGTCTATTACACCTATGTAGCTGCGAACCTGGCTAAAAATAGAGTGGAGCTGATTCGAGAACTGAGAAAAACTAAAGGCTATATGGCTCTGGCTGATTTACCTGAGACGCAAATTGAATTAATTGACTATTTAGGCAATGCTGGTGGAGACTTTGAGCGAACCACTCAGGTTGAATATGCCTCCGGGTTGACTAAGGTAACGGTAAGTGTGGAATGTAAAAAAGAAGAATTAAACCATCCAGTCGTATTTGAGCTGGTAACTTTATTATCTTCATATTTATAGTGAAAGATGGATAGAATGAAAAAGAATCACCGAAAGAGGGGCATTTCAATAATTGAATTTCTAATTGCTTTTGTTATCGGTGTGGTTCTTCTGGCTGCCGTTGTTATAGTCTGGCAATCGGTAGAAAAAGCCTGGCTTAGCGAACAAATAAATTCCAGATTAATCGGTGAGCTTGAGATGTTTATGGAGAGATTCAAAAAAGAAATTGCTGCTTCGGACGGCAATAAGATGTTTTTTTATCCGGGAGATGCCTTGACTTATGAAGCAATAAGTTTTCCCGCGGCCGTAGATAACGATGGTGATGGTTTTATTGAAGTTGATGCGGGCGGGAATGTTGTTTGGGACCAGACGGTTATTTATCATGTTTACCAGACTCTGGGGGGAGAGACGCAATTGAGACGGACCTTATTTGACCCGCGTATTGATTTGTCAAAAGAAAATCGCCAAATACAGATAAATGAGGTGGTTACCAATGGTGAAGCCATAGAAACCACTCCCAATACCGGCAATGCTTCAACAAGATTTTTGTTTACCTGCTCGGCTACGTCATCCGCGGAGCCGGTTGTTTTAATAATTCAACCCAGCGCCCGGGAGTTTGACGGTTACAACGAAAGCACCGCCAGAAGCGCCGAGATATCTTTCGGCAGCGTTACTCTTACCGCCGGTGAACATTATGTTACTTTTGCGGTAGAAGGAACATCTCAAACAGGATATAAGCTGGGTATTGATTCTTTCCGTCTTTCTCCCTGTGGATGCAGCCGGGAAGCAGAAGAGGCGGTTGTCCATAATGATTCCGGCAAGAGTAAAACAAACGAAGATATGGTCAGTTATGGCAGCTGGAGCGGAAATCGTCACCTGGAATATCAAGCCGCCGATGAGACAGACTACCTGAGTCTGAAGTTTTATTATGATGAATGGATTGAAACTAATTTTCATCGTTGTTCACCGTCAAAAACCCTGATAGATTACAACGATACCGACGGTGATGGCGGTACTACCGCAATCAAGGATTACATTGTCAGGCTTTCCGGTTATGGTGAAACCTGGAATGTTTTAGAACAGGCAGGCGAGACGACTCCGGAACAAGCGGTAAATATTACCGGTCCCGGGACAGGCCGGAACTACAGAAATGTGATATCTTATCAGATAACGGATACCGGCGGCAGTGCGGTAAGGTTCAAATTTAAAAATTGCAGCGCGACTTACGATTTACCGATAGAGTCGGCCACTTTATTTGAACGTTCCGACGGGCAAGACGGAGAAGAAAGCACGAAGAAAATAATAACCTTTTCCGGAAACAACTCGGTTACCATTCCCCGGGGAAGTTACCTCTGGTCTGACTGGATTAATATGCTGAATATAAATAATTTCAACAAAGATGAAGACTATCTGATAAGTTTCTTTGTTAGTGGGAGCAATTCCCTGGGGATGTCTTCCTGGCAGGGGCCGGGCGGTGCGCCCCATTCTTATTATATTGGAAGTGACACTGATTATTCGGAAGTTGCGGACTGGCCGGATTCGGCCTTAGAAAGTGATACTATTTATGCCCTTGAATCTATTGAAGTGAGTTACTATTCTTCGGGCACCTTGATTTCACCGATTTATGACACCCAGCTTGATAACCCGGTTTACAGCACCCTTTCCTGGACTATGGCTAAGAATAATTACGGCGATTATGCCAGCGGCGGTTTAGGGGCAAATGTAATAATCAGAGTGAGAAGCAATGATAGCAAGGATGCCCTTCTAATCGATAATGACTGGAGTGATGAACTGGCCATCGATACTCAATCCGCCGCCACGGGAAGCGCCGGTATAAGCAGTATAGCTGGTGGACGCTATGTTCAATTCCAGGTTGACTTTGATTCCCAGCCGACATTAAGTATGTATGATTACACAAAATCCTGTGTTTTGAAAAAGGTAAATATTAAGTGGCCGGGTGAATCTACTCCGGGAGGAACTACCGTTGTTTCTTTAAACGGATTCATTACTTCCCGGCCGGAATATGGCAGATTCTCGGTGGAAGTTGACGGAAACAGTCTAACCAAAGGTTTGGGGTTAACGTTAGAACTTACTAAAGACGTATTTGGGGTTGGCCCGGTTACCCGCTCAATTAGCACCGAGATTGAACCAAGAAATACAGACAGATGATAACTGCGTTTAAAAAATGATAGCAAGAAAGTTCAAATTTAAAAAATTAAGCCGGCAGGGAATAGCTTTTTTAACCACCCTGGTTGTATTAAGTTTAGTAATTTTTGCCTGTATGTCTATGGCGGCCATGGTTTTTCAAGATGTCTATACCATGAGAAAAATGAACTATTCTACCCAGGCAGATTACCTGGCTGAAGCGGGTATTGAAGAAGCCTTAAAGGAACTTAGTGAAGATTTTTCTTACACTCCCAGCGGTTTCCCTAAAGAGTTGGGGAGAGGAGAATATAATATTACGGTGACTACTCATCCGAGCGATCCAAATATGAAATTAATAATCTCAACCGGAACGGTTAAAGAGGTCGTTAAGACCATTCAGGTTCAGGTCGGTTATAGCGGGCCGGAGGTTTTTGATTTTCTTGCCCTGGGTGGAGGCAGTATGAAAGTTGCCGGCGGAACGATAATATCTTCGGCAGAGAATCCCAGCAAGATTCACTCCAACAGCACCAAAATTAGAGAGTGGAAATGGATTGTTGAATGGTTAGGCTGGGGCTACTGGACAGACCCGGCCGTCCAAGTAGGTACCGATTGGACAACCGGAACGGTATATGGAGATGCCAGCGCTTGCGGTGAAGTATATGTTAATACCGATCACGGCAGCGCGGTATCCGGAAACGTTATCTCCAGTGCGGCCTATGTAGAGCTTCCTCCTTTTGATGATAATTTCTTCCAGTATTATTATAATCTGGCGGCGCAGGATAATAAAGTTTACACGCCGGGCTGGCCTTATATTCAGTGGTTTACGTCGGATCCCTGTGCCGGAACGGACAATCATGTTGTCTATGTCCAGGGAGAAGCCCGCCTGTCCGGCACCTGGGAAATGACCGGATGTATTGTCGCGACCGGAAAAATTATTGTAAATAAATGGGCGCATGGACAAATTACCCAGCATCAATATGAGAATCTGCCGGCTTTTATGAGCAAAAATTCGGATATTGAAATCTGGGATCCGACCAGTATTGAAGGGATGGTATATGGCGGCGATGAGGTTTTTATCGAATCTCTCTTTGGAACTTATGGCCCCACCACCATAACCGGCAGTATCTACGGAAGGGGACAAGTCAGGCTGTCTGCCCAGACCAACATGGATTATGTAAAACCCAATCCTCCGGGATTACCGGCGGGGGAAACAAGTATGGAGATTATCTACTGGGGCGGTTAAAAGCTTTCTTTTAGTTCCTGATGATAAATTTTCCCGACTTTGTTTTTGAGATTTTCCGGAATGGTTTCCATCGAATGAAGTTCCAAAAAATTTTTCCTTAGAGATTTTTCCCGCCTCATGGTTTCATTTAAAAAGTTTTTCTTGAATTTATCCATCAGGTATCCCCGGGCGCCTTTTTTATAAGCTAAATAAAAAGCCAGCAGTTGTTCGTCCCGGGCTTCCTCGCTTTTTTCGTAGTTATCAGCTAACCGGCCGGAAAACAACCGGTAAAGCTTTTCTGAACTCTTCCCCAATAGCTCCCTGGTAAAACCTGATTTTTTCGTATTGATTCCCCAGGCTTTCATAAATATAAACAGACGGGCGCACTTGGAACAATTCAAACACCACCTCTGGCGGTTATCAAGGGTGTTAAGGGCATCACAACAAATCTGAAGTTTGGCTAAATCCGGGTAACGTTGATTTAAAATTTTTGTAATCGCCAGATTGGTCAACGGTTCAATTAAACTTATCAGCCTGACCTTGTTTTGAGTCGCCAGACCGATAATGCCGTCAAGCTGTTTCGTCCCTTCAAGACTCTGGTCAAAAGAAGGAAAGGCGCGATACCCTTCCTTATTCCAGAAGGGAAAACTCATATCCTGCTGGTTCCCCAGGGCAATATAGCCGGCCTTGAAGAAATAAGCCAGGGGCAGGCTTAAGAAGCAAAATCCGGCAATCATATGGGCATAACCTAAAGATGATTCGTTTTTACCCCAATATTCAAAATCGTTTAAATTTTCAATCTGGTTAGTAATCACCATGGTTTCTATTTTAAAATCCCGCGATAGTTTTTTAATCAATTCAAGTTTCCACCTGTTTTCCAAGCCCGAAATGGTATCGTTTATATAAACCGCAACGGGTTCAAACCCGATTTCCCGGGCGACAGCTAAGGTTAAAAGGCTGTCTTTCCCGAAGGATAAGGGAACGATGAGGCGTTTTTTCACCGGCCTGGTTCGATAAACCGGATTCTTTATTTGGTAATCTTTAAAATTAACCTCTAAATTCATAAATCTCTTCACTGTTTTTGCGGTTGAAACAGGATAATCTTCGGTAGAGGAGGGAATATCGCGGATGACCATCTGCTGGAAATAAGGTTTGAAAAGAGGATATGCGGTATTATAGCGGATCTTTTTGAATTCTGAAACGAGAGGGAAGGTAATGGTTAAAAGATAAACCAGGTTGTCAAACAAGAAATCTTTTTCATTTTTCGGATAAGCTCTCCAGATTTTTTCAGGATAAGAAAGAGAAAAAGATCTGTTCCGAAACTTTATGCCGATGCCGTTGTCCAGGAGAGAAAAGGCCAATTTTACTTGAAAATTTTGTTTTGTTTTTTTCATTTGGTTTCTTTTTTTTCTAACTCTTTCAAAACCAAAAGACTGGCTTCTTTCCCGTCTATTTGCCCTTTGGCCTCTGCCAGAAGAATTTTCATTACTTTCCCCATCTCCTTTCTGCTTTGAGCGCCGCTTTCTTCAATTGCTTTCATGACCAATTTAAGAATTTCTTCTTGAGGGAGTTCTTCCGGCAGATATTTAGTGAGGACAGCTAACTCTTCCTCTTCTTTTTTTGTCAGGTCAGGGCGGTTGCCTCTTTTAAATGCCTCTATTGATTCT
>JAYEMH010000015.1:0-15915 GCA_034717985.1 Candidatus Ratteibacteria bacterium | reverse complement strand
CATAAGCTCTGTGGTTATTTTTTTTATCCTGTAAATCCTGTCTAAAATTCCTTGTCTCTATTTTTTAATTTTCTTTTTCTTCTCTGTGCTTCATTTCATATCTTTTCATAACTTATTTGACACTACCTCCATCTACCTTCTATCTTCTCCCATTTCCCTTCTCCCTTTTAGTATTTACCCAGCGCCTATTTTTATTGCTTCTTTTAGTTTTATCGCTCCCGTATATAATGCCCGGCCAATGATTACCCCTATTAACCCTTTCTTCTCTAATTTTTTTAACTGTCGTAAATCTTCTCTGCGGCTGATACCGCCGGAAGCAATTAGTTTAATCCTTACCTTAGAAAGCACTTCTTTAATCGCCTCAATATTCGGTCCGGTCATCATTCCGTCTCTCTTTACGTCGGTAAAAATAAAGCTGCTTATTCCCGATTTTTTCATCTCGCTTATGAAATCAACTATGTTAATCTCGATTTTTTTCCTCCAGCCCCGGACAGCTAATTTCCCGTCGGCATTATCTATGGCGATTAATATCCGCCGGCCGTATTTCCTGGTTAAAGTCTTTACCCAGTCCGGAGATTCAAAGGCGCGGGTTCCTAAAATTACCCGCTTAACCCCGGCTTTAAAAACCCGGCTAATCTCCCGCGAATCTCTCAGTCCCCCGCCTAATTGAACCGGGATTTTAACACTCTTTACAATCGCTTTAATCAGGGAGAAATTTTGCAGCTTCCCTTTGAAAGCACCGTCAAGGTCAACCAGATGGAGCAATTTGGCGCCGCGGTCTTCCCAGATTTTGGCTACCTTGACCGGCTCGGTTGAAAAAATCTCCACCCTGCTGGCCTTTCCCTGACGGAGACGAACACAGCGTCCGCCCTTCAAATCAATCGCCGGAATAATTAACATTTAAACTCCCTGCGCATTACAATCGTCCTTTAGTCGAAGGAATACCTTTCACCCTTTTATTGAGGCTGACGGCTTCCGCTAAAGTCCTGGCCAGTGTTTTGAAGATAGATTCGGCGACGTGGTGAAAATTCCGCCCGTAAACCAAATTAAAGTGAAGGGTAATTCTGGCCTGACTGGCAAAAGCCTTGAGAAATTCTTCCACCAGTTCAAGATTAAAATCTCCGCTTTTTCCCGCCTTTAGCGGTACATTAAAAACCAGGAGCGGCCGATTGCTGATATCTATACTTACCGAAACAAGCGATTCATCCATCGGCAGGATTTTTGAGCCGAAGCGATTTATCCCCTCTTTAGTGCCCAGGGCTTTTCTGATTGCCTCGCCCAAACAGATTCCGATATCTTCAACCGTATGATGATAATCAACCTTGAGGTCGCCTCTGGCTTTTATCTCTAAATCAACCAGGCTGTGCCGGCTAAACAGCGTGAGCATGTGATCCAAAAAAGGCATGCCCGAATCTATCCGGCTTTTCCCTTCTCCGTCCAGATTTAATTTTAAGCTTATTTTTGTCTCTTTAGTAACCCTATTTACAATCGCCTTTCTCTTTTTCATCCCCTCTCTCCTCATTTCTTTTTTGGTTCTGTCAAAAATCTTTTTCTTTTTTGACGGGATTAACAGGATTTTTATTTAAACCACAGATTAACACAGGGAAACACTGTTATATTTTCCCCCTGCAACTCCTTACGGAAAAGTTCTTCTTCGGTGTTCATCTGTGTTCACCTGTGGTTCCATTTGATATTCTTCATAAGCTCTGTGGTTATTTTTTTTATCCTGTAAATCCTGTCTAAAATTCCTTGTCTCTATTTTTTAATTTTCTTTTTCTTCTCTGTGCTTCATTTCATATCTTTTCATAACTTATTTGACACTACCCTTAACTCTGATTTCAACAGAAGCATGGTGAGCATCTAAACCCTCAGCTTTAATCAATCTAAGAATCTCCGGAGAATCCTTCTCCAGCCTTTCCCGGTTATAAGAAATCACATTGGACTTCTTTAAAAACTGGTCAACGGAAAACGGCGAAGAGAATCTGGCCGTGCCGCCAGTGGGAAGCACATGATTGGGCCCGGCCCAATAATCTCCCAGAGCGGTTGGAGAATAAGAACCGAGGAAAATCGTCCCGGCATTTTTTATTCTTTTAAGCCATTTTTTGGTATCTTTTAAAAAAAGCTCTAAATGCTCCGGGGCTTTCCGGTTAACCAGTTCTATCGCCTCCCGGATATTATTAACTAAAATAATCCCGGAGGAGTCGTTTTCTAAAGCCTTCCCGATAACCTCTTTAGAAGATAAATCTTTTAACTGCCGGGTAATCTCCTTCTCAACCGCCTCAATCAATCCCGGGGAATCAGTGACAAAAAGACAACTGGCTAAAGGATCGTGTTCTGCCTGAGATAATAAATCAGCGGCGATAAAAGCCGCTTCCGAGCCTTCCTCGGCCACAATTATCACCTCGCTGGGACCGGCTTCAAAATCTATTCCGACAAATCTTGAAACCAACCTTTTGGCGATGGTCACATAGATATTCCCCGGGCCGACAATTTTATCTACCGCCCGATTCACCTCTGTTCCCCGGGCCAGGGCGGCAATAGCTTGTGCCCCTCCCATTTTATAAACTCCGGCCACCCCGGTTAAATCAGCCGCCACCAAAAGATGCGGTTCGACACTGCCGTCCCGGCGGGGCGGGGTTACCATAAGAACTTCTCGCACCCGCGCCAGGCGGGCGGGAATAGCCAGCATAAGCACGGAAGAAAATAAGGGGGCCCGTCCGCCCGGAATATAAATCCCTATCCGCTCCAGCGGGGTATATTTCTCACCCAGGAGAATTCCCTTTTTCCGCTTATACCAGTCTTTCTTTCGGACACGCTGACGGAGATGAAACCTTTTAATGTTTTCGGCCGCCATTTTCAAGGAACGGATAAAATCCTTGTCAACTGCCTGATAAGCGGTTTTAATCTCCTCTTTTTTAACGATGACATTTTCTTTATCTAAAATAGCCCCGTCAAATGCTTTTGTGTAATCAAGCACCGCTTTTATTCCCTGGGTAAAAACCTGGCGGCAGATTTCCGTCACCTTCTCGGTCATCTCATCAAAGAAAATCCCCGAAAGTCTCTTGGGAGAAAGAAGAAAGTCAATATGCTTTTTATCTTGGGGATAATTTAGACGCTTCATAGAAATGTCTTCTTCTTTTTTTTAACCATACAATTAACACAAGATTCTCACCAGATTTTTTTAATTTTTATTTTCACGTGTTAATCTGTGTCCATCTGTGGTTTAATTTCTTTTCCTTCAGATTATTCTTTTAACCTGGCAATGGCCGCTTTCATATCCGATGAACCGAAAACCGCCGAGCCGGCCACTAATATATTAGCGCCCGCCTCTTTGACCAAATTGGCGGTATTATCTTTTATTCCTCCATCAACTTCAATATCAAGATTCAATTTTCTTGACTCAATTTCTTTTCGCAGCTCTTTTATTTTCGGCAGAACCTCAGGCATAAATGCCTGCCCGGCAAAACCCGGATTAACGGTCATCATTAAAACCAGGTCAATCTTTTCCAGATATTCAAACAAGGAACTTACCGCTGTAGCCGGCTTGATAGAAAGGCCGGCTTTTATCCCCTGCTCCTTTATCTGCCTGATTAAATCATCTGCATTTTTTACCGCTTCCAGATGAAAGGTGATATAGAGTGGTTTGAGCGGCGCAAAAAAAACAATAAATTTTTCCGGATTATTTACCATTAAGTGAACATCCAGGGGCAGCCGGGTCTTTCCCGAAAGGGATTGAAGCACTACCGGCCCGAAGGTTAAATTGGGAACGAAATGGCCGTCCATAACATCCAGGTGTAAAAGGTCAGCTCCGGACTTCTCCGCCTTTTTGATTTCCGCCAGCAAATTGCCAAAATCAGCCGATAGAATTGATGGGGCAACTTTCATCACCAAAAATCTTCTCCTCCTGCAGACGCCCGTCAATAAATATTCTCACCCGGGCTGGACCCTGGATGCCAAAGGTCAGGGTCAAGTCAGAATTAGGCCTCATGATACGATTATAAATCTCCCGTGAGCCGGCTTCATCATCCAGAATAATCTTGACTTTTTTGCGAAAAAACCCGCGCGGTATCTTATACTTCAATACCTTGTAACTCAGGTCTGCTTTAAAACCAATTATTCCTTCCTCTCCGCTGATGACCAATCTAATCTTATCGCCGAAACTTACCGGCGAACCGGCCAGCGGCTGCTGCATTAAAACCATCCCTTCTTCCGCATCACTTCTCTGACTAACAATATCTTCGATATTCAACCCCAGTTCATCCAGTATTTGACTGGCTAATTCCATCTTTAGACCGTTCAGCTCTGGCATAACCAGATCGGGATGACGCGGCCCTTTACTAACCAGAAGATTAACCAGGCTGTATCGCTTAACTTCCTCGCCGGGTAAAGGATCCTGATTTAAGACCAGACCTTTCATTTCCTGATTGGAAAAAACCTTGCTGACATTTCCAATTTCCAAGCCGGAATTATGCAAAATAATCCTGGCCTGTCTCACCGACTTCCTGGCCATATCGGGAATAAGCACCAACCTGCTCCCGGCACTTATGGTAATTCTAATCGGCCGGCCGCTTTTAACCTTTCCTTCAGGCAGAGGCATCTGCTTTATAATATAGCCTTCCGGAATGTCTGTGTGAAACTGCTTTTCAATCAGCCGAAGATTTAAATCGGCTTTATTGGCTGTTTCCAGAGCATCGGTAATTCTGAGTCCGATTAAATTCGGCACTGCTATTTCTTTTCCGGTAACCAGCAGTTTAAAGCTGATTAAACTGCTGGCGGCCACAAAGAAGCCGAAGAAACATAATAAAGTAATGATGTGTAATGAAGTCCGGAAAATTTTTCTAATCATTTTTAACGCCGGCCTCTTAAAATCAAAAGCCGGATAAGCTGCATTACGGCCATTGCCGTGGCGGCCACATAGGTAAGCGCCGCCGCATTCAAAACTTTCTTTACCCCTTTTTTCTCCTGAGGGGCAATGTAACTCCGGCTTTCCAGAATGGTTAAAGCCCGGCGGCTGGCATCGAATTCAACAGGCAGGGTAACCACTTGAAAAAGCAAAGCCCCGATGAAGAATAAAATTCCGATATCCATTAACATGGGTGTGCGAAAGAGAAATCCGATAAGAAATAAAGGAAAGGCAAGGGTGCTGCCGAAGCTGGCTACCGGAAAAATCGCCTGCCGGATATTCATCGGAAAATACCCGGCCTTATGCTGGATGGCATGTCCGGTCTCATGCGCGGCTACGCCTAAAGCGGCCAGAGAATCACCGGCATAAACCCCGGCAGAAAGTTTCAATTTTCTCTCCCGAGGATCATAATGGTCAGTAAGATTGCCGGTAATTTTCTCTACCGGCACGTTCCCCAAATTATAGGAATCAAGAAGCAGCCTGGCTACATCCGCTCCGGTTAACCCCCGGGTGGAAACCACCCGGGAATATTCAGTATAGGTCTTTTTCATTTTTGCCTGTGTCCACAAGGCAAAAATCACCGCTGGAATTAATAAAAGAAACGAAGGTCCAAAGAAAAACATTTGTTTAAACCCCCCTTTAAAAGTCCATACCCTGACGGGCACAAGTAGTCGACAGTCAATAGTCCATAGTTTAGAAATGAAATCAACAATCTATAGTGAATATTTTTTTAAGATATTCTATGGACTGTGGTCTATGGACTGTGGACTATATGAATCAGCCCAGCCTCATCCCCTCCTTTATCCCGTGACCCAAACTAAAATCATAAGCGGATAATTTCTTCCCCCCGGCTATCTGCACTTCCTTAACTAAAATCAAGCCTTGGCCGGCCGCCACTTTCCAGCCATTTTTCTCTAAAGAAACAATTTTACCCGGCTTTGATTCTCCGGCAGCCTCTAATTCAACTAATTTTGTTTTGCAAATTTTAAGATTGCCCCTGCCGCTTGAAAGGTTAATATGAGTATAAGCGCCCGGCCAGGGTATTGTCCCTCTAACTAAATTATGAATCTCCAAGGCTTTTTTCTCCCAGTTGATTAGGCCGTCTTCCTTTTTAAAATTGGGGGCAAAACTAACTTCGGTCTCATCCTGAGGCCGAATAACCACTTCATTCCTCTTAATTAAATCCAGGGCTTCCTTTAAAACCTCTTTACCCAATAAAGAAAGTCTCCCCTTTAAAGTGACGGCATCATCATTCGGAAAAATATCTGTTTCTTTCCGGGAAATTATCCCTCCCCGGTCTAATTTTTCCTCCATCTTCATTACCGTTACGCCGGTCTTTACCTCTCCATTGATAATCGCCCAATTGACGGGTGCTCCACCCCGGTATTTAGGCAGTAAGGAAGCATGAACATTAATCCCGCCATAAACAGGAATCCTTAAAAGCTCCGGGGATAAAATTTCACCAAAAGCCGCCACGACAAATAAATCCGGTTTAAGTTGAGTTATTTTCTCTATAAAATCAGCTTGATTTACGCTTGGCGGCTGAAAAACAGATAGATTATGTTTGTTTGCAAGTAATTTAACCGGCGGCGAAACAACCTTTCGTCCCCTTCCCCGGGACGCATCCGGTTTGGTAACAACCGCCGCTATTTCCTCATCGGATTTTATCAGCAATTCCAAGCAGGGAAGAGCAAATTGAGGTGTCCCCAGGAAAACTATTCTCAAGTCCTCTCCTTCTCCCTTGGTATGCGTATTATACCATATATAATTGATTTATCATTAAAAATTTCTTACTATCAACTATTTCTATTCCTTTAATATTCTCTCTGCTAATCCGTTTCATTTAGTCCCTATTTTTAGTAACTTTCTGAAATATAATGACTTGCAAAATCTATAAATTACCTTCCCAAGCAAATTTGCCTGGACTGAAATAATTATGCTGGTTTATTTTAAATATTTATTCAACAAATCTTTGATAATCATCTGAGCATTAACTACCAGATTATATCTTTCCTCATTGAAAAGAAAAGGTCTTAATCCAATAGCCAGTCTTTTCAATTCCGAAAGATTAAATTCGCCAATTATTTTTAAAATTACTTCTTTGGGGTTTTCTTTGATGCCATTGGCTTCCAGTACGTTCTTGTTTATAGGGAATTTTTTAGAAAGCATCATAATGATGTCATATATATGTCTCCCTTTCTTGATATGTCTTAAGGCATCTATTTTTTCTGCAAAGATCGAACCTTTAGACATCATCTTAACCGGAAAAATCTCACCAAAGCTGCTGATACTAGCAGATTCTGTCTCTAATTCAAAAACAGGCCTATTAGCTTCAAACTTCACCATTAAATTTCCCCTTTTATCTTTTATCCGATAATATTCCAATATATTTTTAAACACGAATTTAGTTGACGAAAGGTTCCCTCTATGTTCGAAACTAAGTTCAGAATGTAAATTTTCTCTTTTCAACTCCTCCTTGACAAATTCTGAAACCTTCTCAAATTCAACCTTGTCAACTCTGCTGATATTGAAATCCAAATCTTCGGAGAATCTATCAAAACCATGCACCAATCTTAGAGAAGTCCCGCCTAAAAAACAAAATCTATCCGCCCAACTGCTTATGTAAAGATATTTCAGCATAATCGTCTGGATATATTCTCTCATGATGCCGCGCATTTTATTGAGAGGCATATTATTTAATTTCGCCTCTTCTATAAGCGATTCATAACTTAGCATAGATATCCTTTAATGTTTTGTATGTCCGTTTATTAAGATGAGAAGCATAATTGTATAATCTTGCTTTTTTTAGCTTTTTAAGCATTAAACTTTCAAAACGCTCATCTTCTATATTAACTGCCTGGCCATCATATAACTTAAAATAGATATAATCTACCAATGCTTTTTCAGGGTCAGCAATTTTAATTTTGAATTTATTTTCTTCGATAATCCGATACCCAATAAAAGCTTTGGTTTTAATAGTCCGGTATGTAAACAATCCATAAGAATTTTTGAATTCCCTGGTTGGTTTGCTGGTAACAGAGGTAACAGCCATAGCTACCTCCGGAATTATATTATAAATAGAAAGCGCCGTTTCTAAGGAAACATAAGATGGGTTATACAATTTGTTGGCGATAAAAAGATCGGGAATATTTCTCTTCTCAGGATAAACTATCTCATAAACTCCATTTTTAAGAACCCTAATCCAATTATGCTTCTTCCAATAATGAATTTGCTGTCTTAAAATCTCTTTCCTTTCCGCTGGAAAAAGGCAGCATAAATCTTGAACAGAAAAAAGATATAATTGACTCTTCTCTAACTTTTTATACAAATCAATGTATTTCATTTTATTATAATTATTTATGACTTTCTGAAATATAATAGCCTGTAAAGCCGCTTTTGTCAATAAAATTCTCAAAAAAACCGGGCAGGTTAATCTGTATTAGCAGGGAGTTGAATTCTTTGATAAAATTCAATAAAGGCAGGGAAATGAAGCAGAAAATTGAGACCAAGAAGACCCTCAACAGGACTTTCGTGAGGCAGGCTGTGACAAATTACCTCAATATTTTTTAGATTGAGGCCGCAGGATTTTATTGCTGAAACAGTAACTAAAGGGCATAGAATTAAGCCGCTCGCAGTAGAAATTTCAATCTGTTTTTTACTGGCCTCTGGATTGCATCCGATATCCCGAGCAATTTCTGCAGGTATCATTGTATAAGTAGCGCCTGTATCCAAAGCCATTTTAACAGTTCTTGAAGTAATAGAACCTTTCAGTTTAGCATAGAGAGATATTATGCCTTCTTTAAGGATTATCTTTTGCAGAAGCTGTTTAGCCATCTTATTAGAAAGCGGCGGCATAGCCCTTTGGGAAACCGTTTTCAGAATAGACAATTAGGATATGTTTTTTGTAACGAGAAGATTGGGCGTAAATTTCATCACGATGCGGGCTATGAGCAAGAAGCCGGCCGGTTAAAGGAATGGTTCTTTTCTCATCCATCTTATCAATATTGATTAACAACCATTCGCGATGAAATCTTTTTCGTATGGTTTCGATCTTTTGTGATTTCATATCTATCACCTCAATATGACTATATCATAGGAGAAGAAAAAGTCAAGGAAAACAAGAATTCTCAAAAAACCGCCCAAGTTTAACCCCGTTAGAGAATTATTTCTAACTTGTGAGGGATTTCTGTAACGGGGCAAATTTGCCCGGGCGGGATTAATTGGTACATTACCACCATTACCACCGCGTAGGTGATAATATTAGTCGTTACTCAGATGTAACCACGTTTTCATAAGTTTTCATTACCGTAAGTATCTCTCCGCCTATTTCTATCGGTAGGATGCGATAAAAATTTCCTTTCTTTACCCTTTGTAATTCTCCTATTTCACTGTCACTAAGAAGACCTGCGTCATCAAGAAAATTACTCAAGCCGACCCAAAGAGCCAGGTCACCTTGAACAAGTTCACCTTCTTTTCCAAGTTCACAGACAACTTTTATGTGCTGCTTATACCCCTGAATCGATCGAAAAGATTCTACCCATTGCTGAGGACCGAGTAAGGCTATTTCACTTACATTAAGCCTGCTTTCAATCTCTCTAATTGCTTCTTTAAAACCCTGCTCTTTTGATGAAACGACCTTATCGAACTGCCCTTTCAAATCAACCAGACCATAGGTGGCTTTTTTAATTCCTCTGTATAAAGCATCTTCTTTTTCGAAATCATCAATATCCAAAACGAATTTTAAGCCTTTGTCCTGGCCGAATTGCCGATTAGCTTCAAGAATAGCTAAAGCGATACCCGGATTCTTTACCAGAAGCCGGTAGTCAACAATAACTGCCCGGGCATTTTTTTCATCTTTTAAATTCTTTGCGGCTGCTTTATTCGTAAATCTCATCTTTGCTTTCGGAAAAACCTTTGACCAGACTTGAAGAATTCTTTCTCTCCGAGCAACCTTTACTTCACCAGTTAACTGTTCTATTCCCTTTGCTACTAATTCTGAGGTATCTTTTTCCATCCCAATTTCCTCTAATAAAGCCGCTTTTTTCTCCTCTAAGGTTTTTCTTTCTTCAGCTAATTTATTTGCATCCATTAATGCTATGTTTCTGAGTGGTGGTGTAACATTCTTCTCATTGGCATCTTTTAAACACTGTAATTCTTCTGAAACTTTCGTCATAATAGCCATGTTTAAAGATTCCATCTGCTCTTCTTTCCGTGCCAGCGCGATTCTTTCCCGGGCATTAGCCATAGCTTTCACACCTTTTAAAACCTCACCGGAAAGAAGGGTTAAAGCCACTCCGCCGCCGCTAAAACTCTGGACGCCTCCGTTTTTAAGTAATCCATACTTCTTAGCCGCTTTGGTGGCATCGCCGCCGACAACAATAATTTTGACACCTCGGTCAGCTAATTCATCAAGCTTCCCATATACTCTCTTAGTTCCTTCTTTATATTTCTCATCTCCTTCCATCAGTCCCAGCGTCCCATTAACTACAACTCTGTTTCCGGGTTTAAGACTATCAAGTTTAGCTAAAAACTGCTCAAGCGCCTTCTCCCCAATATCATAATGTGTTTCATCACTATAATCCGAGCGAATAATTTCTTTACCTTCAATGCTTTGAAACTTCATTAACTGCTCGGGGTTTTTATCTAAGGCCTCAGACAATCCGCTTCCTAATAATACAAAGCCGTTCTCATTTAGCGACTGCTTTATGGCCCCCTCTAATTTAACAAGCTTTTCTAATTTATTGCCGCCGGTAACCATTGCATCAAAACCTTGTTCTAATATTTCCCTTATAGCAGCGAATTCTTTGAGCATTTCCGGTCCCAGATAAACCTCTTTTATATATTCGGAATTCGGCACATCTTCAACCGAAGCCCCTTTTGAATCTACATCACCAAAGGCATCGAAGATAAGAATGCCATCTGAAAGTTGGGCAAATTGGTCAGCGAATTCTTCTCTAAAAGAGCCTGTTTCCGCCCCCTGGCCAAAGCGAACATTTTCAATAATATTGACCGCTCCCTTTTGAATATCAGATTTTTCGATTCTCAAACCCTCTTCTTTATCTATGTTACATCTGCGAACACTTTTCTTATGAAAAACCACTTGTTTTTCAGGAAATAGCCTCTGTATATATTCAGCCTGAGTTTCAAAAGAAAAACGATTATCCTTTAATACTGTTTCTCTGTCTTTGTCCCTATCTAAACGCCCGCCGTGACCATATAAAATCGGTGTTCCGCCTTCTTTAAGCACGAAGTCTATAATCGCCTTTTGCATATCTAACCGGGCAGCATCTTTTTCCGGGTCCGGCTCATTCATATTAACTTTAATTAGGACATTCTTTCCTTTCATTCTGCCTTTTAGTTGTTCATAGCTGGGAATTTTGTTAAGCAGTTCGAAATTATAGAATAAATCCGGCTCCGAACTTCTAACTTCGCGACGGGACACAAATTTCCCATCCGGCCCTGCCTCAGCCCGAATTTTTGGGTTGTTTCTTAAATAAATCTCGCCTGTCTCAGTATCCAGCGCCCACTGTTTCAAGTTAACTGGATTGCCTGTCGTCCAGCGCACTACATCAAGTTTCCCCTCAATTCCTTCTAGAATCTCCGGATTATTTTTAGTGTTGCTAACTCTCAAATCCCTCTCTACCTTAGAAAGACTCCCTAAAGTAGGATAAGCACTCGCCGAAGTAGAAAAGACAAATATATGAATAGTCATTGAGGCAATAATTTTAAACATCAATTTGTTTTTAAGCATTTTCATTTCTCCCATTGTAAATTGGTTAATCAGTTATCCTGTTGGCCAGTTAGCGGGTTACCCGGTAAACCGGCACACCGGCTAACTTTAATCACTTTTTAAAACCTAAGGGCTTTCTATTTTTCAAAACAGAAAGATAAATCTCGTGGTCTGATTCTTCGGTTATCTTGGGAGCAACGACTAAATAGGAAAAACCACTTTCTTTAAAGAGCCGGGTAAGCTGAGGAGTATGAAATCCCCCGGCAATAAGAACAGCAATGGCCTCTTTATCCTCATCCATTTTAGCAATAGTATTTTCGACTAAAACCGCATCCCTCTTTAGCGCCGCCTGATAATAGCTCTCTAAGGTTTCAAGATTGTTGTCAATCAGTGATGTATCAAGTGTCTGCTTATTGAGCTTATACTTAGCGGCCCTGGCATTTAGAAATTCGAGCCAGGAAGAAAGCTTGAAATCGGATTTTTTTGCGCTATAGAGCTCATATTCATCCGGGGTCATCTGAAGATTAATTAAATTGGTAAGCAGTCTAAGATTCTCCGAAATTTCGTTTAGCTTTCTCTCTTCATTATTCTTAAATAGCTTCTCCTTTATACCTTCTTCAACTGACTTTACCTCTTTAATCAGCTTTACCCCGTCAATCCGCTCGCTCAACTCTAAGTAATTAAGGTAATTATAAAATTGAGGGTAGGATTTAAGATTGAGGTGTTTGCTCTGGGCTAACATCTTTAGAAAAAGATAATAATCTTGAGATTCAATTTTTTCCAACTTGAATTTAGCGCTTTTTGCCAGTAACTGCTTTAACTTCTTTTTCGGAAGAACCTCGGTCAGTCTGGTTACTAAACTTTTGCAGTTCCGGGTAATTTCTTCGGTTTTGATATTTTTCTCAAAACTGGCCGCTTCGATGAAATTTTTGAAATTCGGAAACGGGCTAAGGTCTAAACCGAATTTTTTGGATGAATCCTGCAGATACTGGTAATAATCAGTAAGTGAAATTTTCTCTTTTTCGTATCCCCCCTTTTTTTCTTCCATGGTAATTAGGTGTTTGTTATAGATATGTTTTTTTAAATTGTCCGCTAACAGTTTCAAATCAGAACTGCTCTTAATCGCTTTTTCCTTAAAGGATTCCACTTTCCAGAAAGAATCAAGATGGGCATTATAAAGGTCATCGTTTTCTATGCCGTAAAGACGGAAAGGCAAATCGGAGATAATATCCAGGTATTCTTCCCCGGCAATCTCGCCCTTTTTAAGATACTCTTCAGCCACCTCATCCCTGAGCTCCTGAGTGCCGTAATTCCTTAGATAAGAAAGACTTACATCGCCGCTTCCCCCTTCAACTAAAATTAACCCTAATCCATAGTTACTAATGAGCTTTTCCAGGACCTGAGAGACCTTTTTTTGCGCTTCATAATGGCAGTGGGCATCCTGGATGTGGATAATAAGCTTCTTGGTTTTTCCCTGATAGGATTCCTGCACTTTAGCTAATTCCGGGGAAATTCGTATTTGGGAAGGATAATAAAACTTTTTGATGTTTTCTTTTTCTTTAACACTCGAGCTTGAGCTGACTACTTCCTTAGGAGCAGCTTTTTTTATCCATTTGGGCCGGGAGAAAATACTTTTGGTCTTTGGCGCGGCCAGGCTTATCTGAACATTTAGGGCTAATACAAATAGAAAAGAGAAAAGTAATACACTACCCTTTCGGCAGGAATGTTTATAAGTTGGCATTGAGTCACCTCCATATCTAAAAAAACCCGGGTTACCATCTTTTCGGCAACCCGGCTGTCCTTCGATTTCACTCAGGACCCGTGGCTTTGCTTGCCCTGAACCTTACGATTGCCCTGTACCCATGTGGTACAGGGTGGTTCAGGGCGTCCCTACCTTACGGCAGGATAGCCCTTTCGAAAATTTAATTTCAAAGTAAGTATAACATATAAAACTCCCTTTGTCAAATTTTTCGGCAAAAAAAACAGCCCAAGCTGTGTGTGCTTGGGCTGTTAATTTTGAATTTTGACCCATTCGACTTCGCTCAGGGTCAATCCTGAGTTTATCGAAGGATTGAATTTTTTTAATACATTCCTCCCATTCCGCCTCCCATTCCGCCTCCCATTCCTCCTGCACCCATCGGAGGCATAGGCGGCGTTTTTTCCTTTTCCGGAACATCTGTTATCACCGCTTCAGTCGTAATGAGCAGGGCCGATATACTGGAGGCATTCTCTAAAGCCGAACGGGTTACCTTGGTCGGGTCAATTACGCCGGCGGCCACCAAATCTTCAAATTTATTGGTCTCAGCATTGTAACCAACATTTCCCTTTTCCTGCTTAATGTGCTGGACGATAACTGAGCCTTCCATACCGGCATTAGCGGCAATCAGCCTGGCCGGTTCTTCTAAAGCGCGGCGAATAATCTCGGCGCCAATTTTTTCTTCTCCGGATAAACCCAATTTCTCTAAAGCAGGAATAGACCGAAGCAAAGCTACCCCTCCGCCAGGAATAATCCCTTCTTCAACTGCCGCTCGGGTAGCATGAAGGGCATCTTCAACCCGGGCTTTCTTCTCTTTCATTTCGGTCTCGGTAGAAGCGCCAACGTTGATAACCGCCACTCCACCGGCAAGCTTAGCCAATCTCTCTTCCAGTTTCTCCCGGTCATAATCAGACGTGGTTTCATCAATTTGCCGTTTAATCTGGCCGATGCGAGCGCTAATGTCAGCTTTCTTTCCCCCGCCTTCAACAATGGTGGTATTGTCTTTATCAATGGTTACCCGTTTCGCCCGGCCCAGAGAATCAAGGGAAACATTTTCTAATTTTATCCCTAAATCTTCATGAATGGCTTTCCCGGCCGTAAGAATAGCAATATCTTCCAGCATCGCTTTTCGCCGGTCACCATAGCCCGGGGCCTTAACCGCAGCGCAGACAAAAGTACCCCTTAATTTATTGACTACCAGGGTGGCCAGGGCTTCACCTTCGACATCTTCGGCAATAATTAAAAGGGGCTTGCCCATTTTGGCTATCTTTTCTAAAAGAGGCAGGAGATCCTTAAGGACAGAAATTTTCTTTTCGTGGATAAGAATATAGGGATCCTCCAGCACAGTTTCCATTCTCTCGGCATCGGTTACAAAGTAAGGAGAAAGGTAGCCGTTATCGAACTGCATACCTTCAACCACATTTAAATTCGTCTCGGTCGTTTTAGCTTCCTCAACGGTGATAACGCCGTCTTTACCCACTTTTTCCATCGCCTCGGCAATAAGACTGCCGATTGTTTCATCACCGTTAGAGGCGATACTGGCCACCTGAGAAATTTCTTTCTTGTCTTTGACACCTTTGCTGAGCTTCTTTAACTCATCAACTACGGTCTTAACCGCCTTTTCAACCCCCCGTTTCAAAGCCATCGGATTGGCCCCGGCGGTAACATTCTTTATCCCTTCGCGAAAAATCGCCTGGGCAAGCACGGTGGCGGTGGTCGTTCCGTCACCGGCCACATCACTGCTCTTAGAAGCTACTTCTTTAATCATCTGGGCCCCCATATTTTCATAGGGCTCTTCCAACTCGATTTCTTTAGCTACCGTTACCCCGTCTTTGGTAATGTCGGGAGAACCGAACTTTTTGTCCAAAGCCACGTTTCGTCCTTTCGGACCGAGGGTAATCTTAACCGCATTGGAGAGAATATCAACTCCCCGCTGGAGGGCTCTCCGCGCCTCATCGCTGTACAACAATTGCTTCGCCATTTTAAACAAACCTCCTTCTTAATTAGGTTATTTCTCTACGATTGCCAGAACGTCTTCTTCCTTAAGAATCAAATATTCCTCATCTCCGACACTAATCTCGTTACCCGAGTATTTGGCAAATAAGATGGTATCGCCCTTTTTAACCTCCAGGGGAACTTTTTTATCTCCTTCCATCCGCCCGGAGCCAACAGCTACTATCTTTCCTTGCTGAGGCTTTTCTTTAGCCGTATCAGGAATGATAATACCGCCTTTCTTTATCTCTTCGACTTCAGTTCTTTTGACCAGAATTTTATCACCCAGCGGTCTAACCTGCATCTTGAATCCTCCTTTCATACATTGAAATGCTTTTTGAAATGAACATAGATTGTAAAAAACTTTCGGGCTTTTGTCAAGAGATTTTTTGAGATTTTTTGAGATTTTTTGGGAATGGGAAGAAACATAGTATCCCCCTCCCCGAGAGACCGCGGAAAATTAAAAGAATAACTTCCGAGGCGTTTTTAGGTATTAAAGAGCTTTTAAAGAAACTAAAGCGGCCTCGGGTTAAT